>JAZANL010000038.1:0-8897 GCA_036251765.1 Thermoplasmatota archaeon
CTAGAATTATGGATCGCGAGCAGAGTCGGCCACAGATCTTCCCTAATAGATGCCCGACTGGACCCAAATTTCTCAGAAAGAGAGGCTATGAGATCGCTTGTCCTCCAAGTCTCCCCTCCTCTCCTGAGAAAGTCAGGAAAACTGACGAACACCTCATTCTCACTTCCACCCTTGGAGACAGAGGCTATGGCTTGGGCAGGCAATGCCGAACCCCAATACCACGATCTGAAAGCCCTGTTGGAGAACTTCGTTGCCAGGAATGAATCCGATTTGCACATCGCCTCCGACACTGACTCCAAACCGGAAGCCCCCATAATCGACTGATTGTTCCAAGAGAACCACGCTAGCATCTCATCTGGATCCTTGTCTGAGTTCCGGACAATCTCGGAAACACTTGCTCCAGAACGAGTCGTGTAAGCCTTCTTTAGGCAGTTGAACACGTTGATCTGGGAGTCCCTTACTACTGCATCCGATAGGTCCCCAACCGAAGTCATGTCTATGTGCCCATCTACTATGCAAGAAAGCGACTGCAGATCCCTGACTAGAGATCTGAGATCGCCCGGATTGCCTTCAATCAGTGCATTTAGCGACTCCGGATCGATCCCGATTCCCTCGGAATCGAGAACCCTGAGGGCTATTTTCCTAAGGTCCGACTTATCCACCCTTTCGAAAATGACGTTCTCTGAGACTCTCAGGACCCTGTCTCTGTTAGGCCTCCAATTACTGTCACGACCCCATAGCCTCATCGGGTCATTGCAAGTCATTATCACTGGATTTCTGGTTGTGTTTAGCAGATTGAGGAGCTCTGCCTTCCCTCCTGTATCGCCCTTCAAAACAGAGACATTTTCTTCGGAACCAATTGTCTTCTCAATACGTTCCTCAGACACCTTGGCGAAACCTCCGCTCAGGTGATCTACTTCGTCAAGTAGAATCACTGTCCGACCGGCCGAGTTTGGGTCCGATGAGAAGTGTCCGAGGGAGAAATTCTGGGACCCCCTCGTAGCCGAGCCTCTTATTGCTGCGGCATTCCTCTGCTCAGAGGCATTCAACTCAACAACAGTCCAGCCCCTTTCTTTAGCCAATGCATGTGCTAGTGTTGTCTTACCTACCCCAGGAGGTCCAGATAGGAGTAAACCCCTTTTCTTGGGGACGTTTCCAGAATCCCAACTGTCCAGCCACAACTTGACCCTCCTCAACTTGTCTCCGTTCCCCTCCATATCAGATAGCGTGGCAGGACGATACCTCTCCGTCCAGTCATCTGGCCTACTGTCCCCTTCCACAGGCACAGATGACCTCGGCGACACTTGAAGATTAGGCTAGAACAGGGACCCCATAGAGCCAGAAGAAAGACAACCAATCAAAGAATCAACATCAACACGAACCTGCCTCTGGTCATCTCTCCTCCTGACTGTTATCGTTCCATCGTCCAATGATTGGTGATCAACAGTAACAGCCCAAGGAATGCCAATCTCATCGGATCTGGCGTACCTCCTTCCGATAGATCTGCTAGTATCAATTTCAGCGATAATTCCGGCAATTGGGGTAATCCGGCCCAACACATCTCTCGCCATCGCCCCCATCCCGTCCTTGTCGAAAAGCGGCAGCACTACTAGGTCGTAAGGAGCCACGGACGGTTCCAGAGCCAAGATTGTGTACCCCTCTCCCTCTTTCTCCAATTCAAGGTAGTTATGATCTAGGATATGCCAGATAATCCTGTCAATACCGAATGCTGGCTCTATTACGTGAGGCGTGAAGTACTCCCCAGAAACAACCGACTCCTGAAGGCTCCTTGTAACCATTCCATCTTCTATTTCTACGCTAGACCCATCGTCTAGAGGGAGCGTGAATGGGATGTTTTCTGGCAAATCACTCAGTTTTGATAATGCCTCAGTTACTTCTGAAGCCCTTTCCCTGAAGGCAGGTCCGATTACAGAACCAACTGGCTTGAGAACCTCCCGACTTTCCTTCACCGGGGTTTCGAAATTCCTCCAACCCCTCAATAGTCCAGATCTCGAATGCTTCTCGTGAGACTCCAAATCATGGCATGTCCTATTGGCAATCCCAACAACTTCTATCCAACCGTGCTCACCGCTGAGCTCGCAATCCCAGCAGTCAGATGCGTAGTGAGCCATCTCAGTACTTGCGTGCTGCCTGAACCTAATCTTCGAAGAATCGACTCCCACATCTTCAAGGAACTGCATCGTCATGGCGAGGAACCATGCCACTGTTGGATGCTTCACAATCCCGGATTCGTAAGCTTCCTCGATTGAGATATCAACTTCACTCGGGTGGTCGCCATCGGGGTCCGGGACCATTCGAACCTTTTCGGGCCACCTGCTTAAATCGATGGAAGGGGGGTCTTCCGGGTCAATGAAATACTCCAACTCTGCCATATTGAACTCCCTTAGCCTAATCATCCCCTGCCGTGGGCTGATTTCGTTCCTGTATCCCTTTCCAGTTTGCATTGCTCCGAATGGCAATCTCTGTCTGAAATGCCTATACAGTGACGGGTAAAGCATGAACATTCCCTGGGCAGTCTCCGGCCTCATGAAAGCAGTTCTAGAACCCCCCATCGCCCCTATTCTGGTTTGAAACATCAGATTCATCGCACTAGCCTCTGACCAGTCATGGGCTCCACAACTCGGACAGATAACACCATTCGTGGAAATCAGATCATCTAGCTCAGAGGAGTCGAGTGTGTCGGGGTTTTCGTGCAATCCGACAAGGAGGTGATCGCTTCTGAAAGCACCACCGCAGGACTTGCATTCAGACATCTTGTCATTGAATTCACCAACATGGCCACTTGCTACTAGGACCGATTCGGGGGTGATTGTCGGAGAGTCAATTTCTACGACGTTTGGAACCTTCCCCCAGTGCTCAATCCATGAATTGACCACGCGTCGCTTAATCCTGGCTCCTACCGGGCCGTAGTCAACTAGTCCAGATACTCCTCCATATATCTCAAAGGATGGGAGAACAATGCCCCTCCTGCGAAGAAGTGACGACAACCTCGACATCCTTCCTTTGTCGTCCATGTTGTCAACGACAACCAATCGTGGCTTTCAAGCCATCCTAATGTCAGGGGCTATTGTCGCGATTGGGCGGCCAAGCAGAGTATTTCGAACAGAATTCTTCGATTTCCGACCGTTTTTTGAGAAGCATTAATTTATGCAATCGATAGCCTGAAACGCAAGGTGGTCTGAAAAAAATGCCAGAAATTACGTATGTATCAGAGATTTCTGAGACCGAGGATATCCTGAGCAAACTCTCACCTCCAGTGAGGAATTGGTTTCAAGACAAGTTCCCGGATTTCACCGAACCTCAGAAGGTTGCCATCCCCCAGATATTGTCCGGCGAGCACTTGCTACTCTGCTCTCCTACCGGTTCAGGAAAGACACTGACAGCATTCCTTTCAATAATTGATGACTTGGTCCGTAAATCTCTGGAGGGCAAGCTAACAGACTCCGTGCAATGCATCTACATTTCACCGATCAAGGCTCTAGCAAACGATATACAGAAGAATCTAATCGGGCCCCTCACAGAAATAAAGGAGCGTTTCCTTCCAGGTAGGGCTCAGGAAATCAAAGTAGGGCTCAGGACCGGAGACACTCCTCAGAAAGAAAGGGAGAGGATGCTGAGGAAGCCGCCTCACATCCTGATTACTACTCCGGAGTCACTAGCCCTGGCATTGGCTTCCAAGAGATTCCGCCCACTTCTGAATGACTTGCAATGGTTGATTGTCGACGAGATGCACTCCCTAGTCCCCACAAAAAGAGGTACACATTTGTCCCTGAGCCTTGCACTAATGGACTCAGTAGTGGAATCAGATGTTCAGAGGATTGGCATTAGCGCAACAATGGAACCGCTCAACGAAGTGGCAGAGTTCCTAGTTGCAAGTGACTCCAGAGAAGAACAGGGAAATCAGCAAAGGGTCTCGATTGCCAAGATTTCTGGCTCCCGGAAATTAGACCTAGATATCATCCTCCCAACACCAAGATTCACATCAATCCCAGTAAAGGAAGTCCTGGATCATAATATTGATCGAATCAAGGAACTAGTGGAGGCCCATACTACAACACTTGTTTTCGTGAATACAAGGAACATGACCGAGACATTCGTACAACGCCTGAAGGTTGCCGGTGTAGCAGGAGTCGAGGGCCATCACGGTTCAATGGACAAATCAATTCGACTTGATGTGGAACAGAGGCTAAAGGATGGAAAACTGAGGTGTGTGGTTTCCTCCTCTAGTCTTGAGATGGGGATAGACATCGGCTCTGTTGACTTGGTGATACAAGTTGGATCTCCGGGATCAATTGCTACTGCTCTACAGAGGATTGGTCGTGCCGGCCACCAAGTAGGCGGTCTACCAAGGGCGCGTTTCCTACCTACTTCTTCCCATGATCTGCTAGAGATTGTCGCTCTTCAGAATGGAATACTATCGGGCAACATGGACCTACTAAAGTTCCCACAGAATTGCTTAGACGTTCTCGCTCAGTTCATGATCGGACTGACAATTATCAGAGAATGGGACATCGACGAAGCTTACGAACTAGTGCAAGCATCGTGGCCCTATCGCAATCTCCCATACGATGACTACATCGAAGTCCTAGATCTCTTGGAAGAGGAGAGGAGAATCTGGGTTGATTGGGAGGAGAATCGATTTGGAAAGAGGGGTTATGCCCAGATGATATACTACACAAACATAGGCACCATTTCTCCAGACAATAACTACCTAGTATTCACATCAGATGGCACACTAGTCGGCCAACTATCATCTTCATTCGTTTCAAGCATGAGGAATGGCGATGTTTTCTTACTGGGTGGCTCGACATACAGAGTTGCCAGCGTCATAGGCACAAGGGTGAACGTCACCCCAGCAACCGGATTCCGGCCAACAATACCCTCGTGGACCGGGGAAGCTATGAGCAGGACTAGCGAACTAAGTGATGAGGTCCTGAGATTATTGAGTATCCTTTCAATCCAGTACAGAACTGGCAATTCTATCACTCCTTTCCTAGTAGATGTGCTGGGCCTCAATAAGCCCGTAGCCAATGCATTGTCGCAGTTCCTTGACGAGCACTCAGCCACCACCTTCCAAGTGCCTTCCCAGGACCGAATCCTAGTGGAGCAGATTGAAGCCCCACTTCCAACATATGTTGTCACAACATGCAGGGGGCGGGCATTCAATCTAGCACTGGGTTACCTATTCGCCGGCATGGCTACCAGGGATGATATCATTGTTCACGAACTCTCTTTCGATGAGAACGGATTCATGGCTAAATTGAGCCACGAGGTCGAAGTCTCTCTGATCCCTGACGTTTTCCGCGGCAAGGGTAGCGACGAAATTCTAAACAAGTACCTTATCGATTCGCAACTTTTCGCAAAACGTTTCCGCGAGGTATCATCGAGGAGTATGCTCAATCCTCGGAGAATAGGTGCCGAGGAGGTTAGTCCAAAGCAGTTCCAGGTCAAAGCAGAGCAGATCATGAATCGGCATAGGAAGATGGATGAATCGGTAATCGTGAGAGAGGCGATGAATGAGATTCTAACAACGGACTTGGGGATGATCGAACTCCGAGAATTCATTGAGAGGATGGACGGGGAAGACGTGCGAATCGTCCATCGCAGGGTAAAGATCCCATCTCCTTTGGGCCTAACCCTATTCATGTCCTCTTTCGAAGACCTGCTTTCCCTCAGGACACGTGCATATCTGATTAAAGACGTTGATCCGGAGATTCTTCGGCGCCTCTTGGGAGCAAGGTCTCTAGCAACCGAGCTTGACAAGGAAAAACTCGGTGATTACTACCAATCAAAGGTCTCCATTCCGACAAATGCCAATGAGCTTCTCAGGCTTATGGATATGGGAGGGGGCCTAGAGAGGCAACTCACGCATCCTTTGTACAGTGACAAGCTTAAGGGCATCGAATTCGAAACATTGCGTGGCTGGGTTCACGATCTGGCAGAGAGGGGCCTCATTACCAAGGTAAGAGGTACAGGGCTAGAGAAGATAGATGGCAAGTGGTTCTCGATGAGGATGACCGAGGTTCATGGAACATTGGGCTGTCTTGCAGTAGCAGGAGCTGCCGAGATGGATGACCTCAGGGAGCTGTATACCGGGGGCCTGAACTATGAGATTGGAGAAGGCTATGTTGGCGGAGAACCGTCCAATTGGAAGAAAAAACCCCTTTCAGACCCAATGGACTGCCTAAGACTCAAACTCCTAGATATGCTAGGCTCAGAGGGTCCTCAAACAATTGAATCACTAAGCTCTCGTCTACCCTTCCCGACTGCCCAGGTGGAATCCGTGCTACAGGAGCTTGAGATGCGAAATCTAGTTTCAATCGGCTTCTTCACCCAAACGGACGAAGGAGAGTTCATCCTCAGAATAGACGAGTACAGGATTACAGGAGGGGAATTCAACGTCATTGACTACCGAACCCTACAGACATTGATTCTGAACAAGTCATTTTCCCGGTTCGAGGAACCTGCAGATGCAATTCGAAATCTGACCTTCGTTCAGAGGAGGGAGGAGCTACTGGACAGGGTAGAGAACTACAGATTCCGTGACTGGAAGGACATCAAACACGACTCCGACGTTTACAATGGACGTTTGCTTCACAATAGGGTCGGATACACACTCAGTGAGAAACTTCCAATGCTGATGGGACTTCGTTCAGAGCCATGGTTCGGACCCCTTGAAGAGGAGTTAATTGAGAAGATCCCAGAAGAGGGCATTTCCAGGAATGATCTTTTCTCGGAATATCCCAAGGGCAAGGAGAATGCCCATATCCAGCGAAGTCTGAAGTCTGCACTTTCGAATATGGAGAGGCAACTCGTAGTGGCGAAGCAATTTGTCGACGTCCCAAATAGGAAGAGGTCAATGGCCATTTTCAAGAGGCTTCACGGCAGGATCAAACCACTTCCTTTCGACAAAGCCCTAACCGAGCTAATTGCCCGAATAGGACCAGTCCGCCTACACACTCTGAGGCTCTTCGTCTCAAGGCCAGTTGAGGAACTGGCCGATACGCTCCGAGATCTCGAGAGGAGGGGTTCAATTGCCAGAGTTGTAGCACTTCAACCCGATCCCACAGACTACTACTCTTCCCATGAAGACGCAGAAAGCCTGCTCTCCCCTCTTCCAGAAGATAGGACGATGCGAATCCTGTCGCAATCGGACCCATTCAGCAGCCGCTTCATTCAGGAGGTCAGGCTATTGCTCAAGCAAGGGTGGTACTACCCGGTCTTCAAAGGGGTCGACCCAATTGGCAGAGTCTTGATGTTCGTAGTGAATGATTACTTGGAAATCAAGGACATAAACATCCCTCACTCATACCTGGATGACTTCAAGAAAACGTTCGGAGAATTACTAGAGAACTACAGGGACCGACTTGTGGATGTCTCAGTTCTCCACGCCTTCAACGGAGTTCCAGTGCATGATTGCGATGAAAACATCCAGAAAATACTAGCCGATTTAGGATTCTCATCGATGGGGGACGGGGAACGATACATCAGAGGGGGTGTTGTCGAGCCCAGATCAAGAAAGGAAATCAATAGGTTGCTTTTCTACCACCACTCCATTCATCAAAATAGCAGGTGGGAGAACGAGACCATGGCCCTTGAGAACTCTATAGAGCTCCGGGACGACTTCTCCCTCAGAGGGCGCTGTGAGATGTTCAGAGTAAATCTAGACTCAATGGTCGCTGCACACCAGTTACATCAGGGGTCAAATCTTCGTGGTCACCTTGTATGGGCTCGATATCCACACTTCCAGAGGCTTCTCACAATACGTAACGTCCCCACCGATCCAGAGGACGAGGAGATTCTACAGTTCTTCAGAGACACGAACGACCCTGACCTTTTCATGGAAAGGAATGCAATGTCTAGATCAGAGTTCCGCAAGATAGTGTCCCCTCTTGTCAGGAGCGGCCATCTAATCCAAGATTATCGAGGGGGCTTCCGTACTGTCGAACCCCTGAGGAACGTGGATTTATGGAACTCTAAGAGGAAATACTTGCGAACCCTAGTGGAGGATTACCCAGTCATCTCTCTCAAGCAAGTGGAGAGGTTGGCCGGTTCTTCCTTCACACCAGAGGAGATTAGCGATGTTATGCATGACTTCGAGGATGATGGGACATTGATCAAGGGCTTCCTAGTGGATGACCTCCAGGATATTTGCTGGGGGAGGCTCGATATGCTCGAGAGGGAAGACAAGATTAGCCGAACACGCGACTTGGTCATTCCACCCTCCGACCCCCTGATACACTACTTCGGAAGTCTACTAAGAGAGAGATTCGGCTTTGGCTCAGCATACCTAGTCTTCCACAAGGAAGACCCCATTGCTGCATTCAAGGCAAATACCAGAAATAACAAGATCGAGTTAACTGACTTCGTCGGCGACTCTGAGTTGGAAAAGGAAGCAATCAGAGTGATGAAGGAATTCGCATGGGAGCACGATATGCCACTATCCGGGAAACTATACGATAGAATCAGGTCAAGAATTGTCTGAGCCTCATTATCGGGCTCATGACCTTCATTACGTGCTTATGAAGCTCAGGAAGCAGATCGAAAAGGGCAAGCGCCATCAGGAACATTGCAAATAGACTAGCCACCTTAGCAGCATAGCTATGCGAGAAATCAAAGATCCCCATCCCAGACAAACTCCAAGCAGGATAGGTATCTGTAAGCCAGACTATTCCGGCGTTCCTGAAAACGTTGAGGACATGAATAGTTGGTACTGCGATAAATAAAGCCCTTGCCCGCCTCTTCCAGTGAACCGATTTCAATGCCACTATTGCCCCTATGAATACAGCCATCGACTGTAGAGCAGAGCAAGCGAGAATGAATGCAACTACTGATTCCCCATCCTCGTTAAACATTGGTGCGTAGAATCCACCCTC
>JAZANL010000039.1:0-4232 GCA_036251765.1 Thermoplasmatota archaeon
CAGGATCTGATTGGTGAGCCGATCAGAGAGGCTCTGGAGGCAGAAGACACGTCATTCCACGGTATGGGGAGGGAAGACATCGATGTCAGATGCCTTGGCTCTGGTCGGCCATTTGTCCTCGAGATAAAGAAGCCGTCAAAGAGGAAACTGCCAGTAGAAGACCTAGTCGAATTGGTGAGGGGAAACGCATCTGGCAAGGTTGAGGTCGACAGCCTTTCCTGGTGCACGAGGAAGAAGGTCAACGAGGTGAAACAGTCCAGGTCTGAGAAGACCTACACTATCAGATTCAGGGCAGAGGGGCCAATCGACAATGAAGCCGCAGAAGAATCGATTCTCTCACTGGATGGACAAGTAATAGACCAAGAAACCCCGCAGAGGGTATCTCACAGGAGAGCCGCGAAGACAAGAAGGAGAAAGATCACCTCCATCGACAAAGTAAGCTTCGAAGGCGATGAGATAGAGATAACACTGAGATGTGAAGCTGGAACCTACGTCAAGGAACTCGTTCACTCCGACGAGGGCAGAACCACCCCATCGGTCCAAAGCGTCCTGGGAACAGATTGCGAAGTCATCTGGCTAGATGTCCTCGAGATTCACTCTGAATGAGCGGGAAAATGACATCCGAGTCCTTAAGAACATCACACAGGTCGCCCGAATTCGCGATAATGGAGCAGTGAGAGCATGGTCACTAGGACGAAGGGAACTAGACAGGGTACCAGAAGCATCCTCAGGAAGTCCAAGAGGGAGCGTAGGAGGCTGTTTATCAGCAGGTCGATGCATACCTACCAGGAAGGCGACAAGGTAGCTATAGTGCTCGACGGCGCCCAGCAGAAGGGCATGCCTCACAGGCGTTTCCAGGGAAGGACTGGGGTAATCTCAGGCTCCCAGGGAAGGGCGTATGTGATCAGGGTCGCCGATGGCAACATGATGAAGACCGTGGTGGCCAGGCCCGAGCACCTCAGACCGATTGAGTAGGTGGAAAAAATGACCGAGAAAGAATTCGTTGACTTTGCTACTGTTAGAGACAAGCTCCTGGAGGCCATCGAGAGAAGGGGCGAGATTTCCTACGAGCAGACCATGGCACTACAACACGCAGAATGGAAGGCCAGCGCCAGCGGACACCCATCCGGTGACATCAAGACGGACCCAGCAGTCTACTCGGCTCTCTTCACCGCATTGATGGAAAACGAGAAATTGAAGCAATACCCGGAAGTCTCGTCAAAGATCGCCGAGCTCTCCCCCCTCACAGTTTCCGATGTAAGGGTGATTATCGCTAGCAAGAGAATCGCCATGGACACCTCGGAAATAGAAGAAGTCATCACTGTGATCCGACAACATGTACTATAGTGACCAAATCGCTTTCAAACAACTCATTCATGAGGGAGAACCATTCTGGGTAGGTTGGAGATTATGTCGCTCGAGGATTCCAGAGACCCCGAAGACGAGGGCAATGACCCCTTTGACCGCGAGGTTCGACTCAGGATTCTCGACATACAAGAAAGAAGACCAGTCGGCCATGAGGTCCAATGCATCAGCGAACCCTCCCTGTACCTGCTGAGAGCAAGAGTGAGCGACATATCCGGGGTCTCGGTGGGAGAAACAGTCGAAATCCCAGCAGAAGGAATCGGCTCACTATCCGAAGTTCGACTCAAGGATCTGAGCGGGACCTCCCAGCAGGAACTAATCTCGGCACTATCCAACTCAATCCAAGCCGACCCAGAAAGGCACATCTCATTTTACAACAGCGCAGGTCCGATGTCTCTGAAGTTCCACTCGTTCCAGTTGCTATCTGGCATTGGGAACTCCAAGGCCATCCAAATGGTGCAAAAGAGGGGCATTGCAGGCTGGCACGCCTTCGAAGATGTCGACGAAGCCTGTGGCATCGAGTCAGTCAGGCTCCTAGCAGAGAGATACGTCAAGGAGATGGAGGATGTCGCACAGACTCCCCGCTTACTTGATTTGCTAGTCCGTACAGAGCAGTGACATGGAGCCGTTGGAAGCCCTCGACACTCGCCTTCTAGTCGACCTTCTGAGGGATAGGAAAAATCCCAGCAAACCACTAGGTCAGCACTACTTGGTCGATGACGAGGTGATTGCAAGGTCCGTACTTCTCGCTGGAGAATTCAACCACCCCCTCTCGGAAGACTCCCACGTACTAGAGATCGGGCCCGGTCCTGGTTCACTGACACTCGCACTACTTCGAACCGACTCCAATGTCACAGCAATAGAGATAGACAGTACTTCGATAGAACACCTGGAAAGGGTATTTGGCGAAGGTAAAGCATCCCTAACACTCCAGGAAGCAGATGCAGTTTCAGAAAGATGGCCCCGAGGGATAACCCACGTAATCTCTAACCTGCCATACCAGATATCGAGCCCGATAATCGATAGAATTGCCAAATACCACCATTCTGAACCAATCAAACTCTCCATACTACTCGTCCAGGAGGAGTTTGCACATAGAATGGCGATGACATCAGCACCATATGACATCGGCCCGTTGGGATTGAACCTATGGCTGGACTTCGACGTCTCTTTGGATAGGAAAGTCCCCCCAAGCTCATTCGCCCCCTCTCCACGTGTACAATCCAGGATAGTGGTACTGAAGCCAGCAATTAGGGAGGAGGCAGAAGGAACCAACAAGCAACTTTTCCGAATAATCACCAGGCACTGCTTCTCGAACCGAAGGAGGAAGATGAGAACCCTACTTTCCAAACCCCCATCCAGAATATCCCGTGTTTCTGGATGGCACAGGGACAGGTGGGCGAAATCGACATCAAAACTCCTTTCTTCCAACCACCCTGGTTTGGAAGATGGCTGGGCGGATCTAAGACCAGAGAACCTAGACCCAATAGATTGGATCACGATCGTCACTGCCCTCTCTTCAGACTAGTGATTCTGTACAATTTGACATCGACTTGATAGAGGCCCCCCCCTTCCGAGGGTCAGCCTAGGTGGAGATGTTACCTGAGCAAATGGGAGGGATTTAGTGGCAAAGAAGGACACCTATCTCGCCTTATTGAGGAGGGGAATAGATGAGACAACCGCTCAAATCCTAGCTGACGGCGGCATAAAGATCGGGGATCTAAAGAAGTTAGACTCTGAAACCCTGATCAACAACTTCGGCATCAAAGAAGAGGTAGCCAAATCCGTTCTAGATGCAGTAAAGGCAGGCCCTAGATCATCTGGAAGGCAGAGATTCCTCGCCGATGTCCTCTCAGACGACAAGAAGAAGGTAGACAAGATCGAGGAGACCCGATTCAAGCGCGAGCAGAAAGACATCTATGCCGAGCTTCAGGAGAAGAAGGAGCAGCTGAGACTGGCAAGGGTCGAGGACTTCAGAAACAAGAAACTCGTAATGAACAGGCTAGGCAAGACGATTGAGTTGATAGTCAAGCTGGAGAACAACCTCGACGACGAATCCAAGGACGAGCAACGCTCCAAGATCAGGGACCAACTCGAGACCCGAGGACTAGAGGCTGCTAGGGACCACGAAATGCTCGAGCTCGCCGGTACTCCACAGGACATCGTGGACTTCCGGAGGAAGATCGCACCGGTCCTCTGTCTCCACGCCTGCCCTCACTGCGGCGAGGAGATGGATCCAAGAGGCAGCAACATCATGGAAAGCCCCTCCGACTTCTCGTTCATCTGCTGGGATTGCGAGGAGGAGTTCCACGCTGCGATGGCGCAATCCGTCGAAGGCAGGCTAAACAACGGCTCCAGGATCACAATCGACCCGAAGATAAAACCGCGTATGCCCGTGATCAAACCCCCAATGAAGGACAAGTCAAGCTCAATCACTGACCTGATGATGAGGGATCTGGAATCAGCAGGTGCCTCTGCCGAGGAATTGGAAGCGGCATTGGAGTCCAGCACGCTGTCAGGGGTGCTGATGAGCATAGACGAGTGGATAGACCAGACGATAGCTGCGAAGGGATACATCCAGGCACAGGAGGACAGGGAGGAGTTCATCATCGCCACAGGAGCAGGTGCAACGAAGTTCAACAAGTGGATGAAGAAGGCTGGATTGAGATTCAACAAGCAGACTGGGAGATGGACTCGGTGGGAGGACCGGTGAATTCGGAATGTCCAACTTCATGGTCTCACTCACCGTGTCTGTAATCGGAATCTCTGTCATGTCATGGTGGCTTTACTCCAGAATCTCCCTGAAGCTCGCCGAGGTCGGGGAGAGGAACAACTGGGAAGAATGAACTCCCAATGGGAATGGAAGT
>JAZANL010000040.1:0-46107 GCA_036251765.1 Thermoplasmatota archaeon
GAGGCTCGGTTTTTGTGGCCCGCGAGTCGCGCCGAAGCGCCCTCACACCACTCCCCCGGAGCGGCAAAGAACACAGGGTAATGGGTGGCTCATAAACATTTCGCAAATATTGCCGCAGTTCACTGGAAATAGAGGTATTTGGGAGTGTTTTTCCACTGCAAATTAACTACCCCGCAGTCCGCGTATTTTCCTTCGCAGCTCTGAACGCCTATCTTCATCTGATACTTCTTCCATCGGTTGGGCGAAACGACGCCGAAGTACTTCACCCTCGATCACAAAGACGCAACCATCAGCATCCCCAAAGCAAATCACCTCTTCATCACTGAAAGCAGATACAATTCTAGATTTATGGAATATCTGAAGTTCCACATTTCCTCCGTTGGGATTTATCAGGAAAATGACAGTTCCCCCATCCCTCCATGACGGCACCCAAACTCCTCTTTCAGAATCTAATGATGGGCCAAAGCAGAGAACATCAATCATGCCATCAAGCTTGACAGACCAAGAATCGTACTCTATGCTAGAAGCAACTTCTCCCGAATCCAATCCAACCACCCAACCACAAAAGTAGTCGATTGCTTGAACCGACGAGTCAAATTGAGAAACAGACTCAATAGTATGGTCAACAATCTTGGAGACCATCCCGTTTCCGTGCCCTAGTACCACAGGACCACTCCCTCCTCCGTTTCCAACTGTCACCGGTTCTTGTTGTCCCATATCCGGAAACTCTAACCCACTATCGGAAACTATTGCATAACCAGAATTCGGACGACTGAGGCCCAAAACCAACTTACCATCTTGATTCAATAACGACCAAGATCTGCCCTCTACATCCCACCTATTACGAACCTCTCCTTCCAAATTTATTTGCCAGACAGAACCCTCTGAGTAGTCTTGGATCTCAAAGTTGTAGACAGAGGATGTCACCCAAACAAAATCATTTGAAACAACAATAAAGTCACTTGATCCTTCTAATTTTGTGCTCCAGATTAATCCTCCAGAATCAACCTGTATTGCATGAACGTTTTCTGACTCGGTAAAGAAAAACACCCCATCATCAAAATCAGAATCGGTACAAGGCCCTTCAAAACTCAACCTCCACAACTCGGTGCCGCTGCAAATATCCCAACACGCAACGTCACCAGACCTGGAACCACAGAAAAGAAAATTATCCACAACTCTCACGAATAAGCATTCGCCATCAACCTCTCTAACGTACGAGGAAAAACCCTCCAGGCTCGCCGCAGTCATTGAGCACCCCTTTCGAAATTCAAGCACTTACCCCGTACAGCCTCTCTACTTTTGTAGTCAGATATCTAACGAAGGCATCGGGCGAAGGGGCCGAACCCGTAGCCTCTTCAATTAGATCAGCAGGTTTTACTAGGCTTCCTCTATTGTGAACATTCTTCCTCATCCAATCCAGTAGGTGACCGAACTCCCCGTTCCTGATTTGGTCATCATGATTGGGCAAATCCTCTCTCGCAGCCTCGAGTAGTTGTGCAGCGTATAGGTTTCCCAACGTATATGTTGGGAAGTAACCAATTGCTCCCATGGACCAATGAACATCCTGCAGAACCCCAAGAGAGCGATTTGGTGCCTTAATTCCGAGAAATTCCAGATACATCTCGTCCCAAGCATCAGGCAATTCGTCAACCTCTATTTCACCTGAGATTAATTGTTTTTCAATTTCATATCTAATCATGATGTGTAAGTTGTAGGTCGCCTCATCTGCGTCCACCCTAATCAGGCCCGGCTCTACCAAATTTACTGCTTGCCACAATTCCTCCGCAGTAACGTCCTCCATGTTTTCTGGAAAGCACTGCTTCCAAAGTGGGAGGGACCACTCGCAAAACTCCTTCGATCTACCTACTTGATTCTCCCAGAGTCGGCTTTGACTCTCATGAACCCCAAGGCCATTTGCCTTTCCTGCTGGCTGGAAGTCAAATTCCCTGGGGCGCCCCTGTTCGTATGTGCCATGTCCCGTTTCATGCATCGAACCGAATAAAGAACCAAATGGCTCGTCTTCTCTATAACGAGTCGTCCATCTAACATCATCCGGATTAGGCCCACCACAGAATGGATGGGTTGACAGATCCCTTCTTCCAGCAGAGAAGTCGAAGCCAATTGCTTCTGAAACTCTCTGACTCAACTCTTCTTGTGCTGGCTGGCTCCACGAGCTCCCCTCTATCCATGACATATCGGGCCTATTCCCTCTGCTAACTACTGCTTTGATGAGTGGGGCCACATTGTCTCTAAGTCCAGAGAAAAGAGGATCCAGCCTCTGCACCGTAAGTCCACTCTCGTACAAGTCAAGAAGAGCATCATATCGCTGGTCTTCGTAGCCATAGAAGTCAGCCTTCTTCCGTGCGTGCTCTATCGCTAAGGACAAGTCATCTCGAAAAATCGAGAAATCATCCTTCTCACGGGCTTCGGTCCAGGAAACAAGAGATCTAGATCGGTGCTTAGCCATCTCTTCAACGAACTCTGTCGGCAACTTGGTGGCCCTATCGTAAGACTCTCTTGCTAGTCTGATATTTGCCCTCTGTGCCTCATCCAGATCATCATCCAACTCAATCTTCCCCAACAAATTGCCGATATTCGAGTCGGTAAGCATTTCATGTGCGGTCTTCGAGACCCAAGCCAGTTGCTCTGCTCTCAATGGTGCTGCCTTGGGAGGCATCAGAACCTCTTGGTCCCAGCTTAGAAGACTCCCAATCTGGCCTATTAAGTCAATTTCTTTCAACCCCTTCAGCAATTCTTCGTATGCTCCCATGGCCTCTCCAAAGAGGACCTAGACACATATGTTCCGGCTATCTGGGGCCTAGCCACAAAGCGAGCGTTGATATGACTCGCCATCATTCAAGGACTGAGGAGAGCCATGTCACAGCAGGAACTCGTCAATGCCCTCAATAGAGCACTTGCATGGGAACTCAGAGCAATAGCATTGTATGCGCATTACTCCGCATATGTTTCCGGGATTCACAGGCTTCATCTTACCGCCCATTTCAACAATGAAGTAAACGAATCGGTCACCCATGCTGCAACCGTACGCTCTGCTATTGTCAAACTAGATGGAACAGCAATCACAGAACGAGACGATACTCCCATTGTCCACACTTCAAACTACAAGGAGATGCTGTCCGAGGCTTATGAAACAGAAAAGAAGGCCGTAGAGACATACCGCAATATTTTGCCATTAGTGGAGAAAATTGGTGACACTGAACTTTACGACTCATTAGAAGTGGTTTACTTTGACGAACAACGCTCCGTCGAGGAGTTGAGGATGATGCTGAAGGATTAGCATAGCCGATGGAGAGCACGTAAATCAAAGATTACATGGTACCGAACCTTGATGCTCTAATCCTCCACCGTTTATTCCGTGGCACGCAACGATTCACGACCCAACGTACCGGTTTCTGATAGAATAGTGCTCCATCTTTGGGAACAGGACTTCCAAGCCGATCACTACACAGTAACATCCGAAGTCACTCGTTCTGGAATTGCAGAATCTTGCGCATTGCACCCCCCGAACGTTTCAAGATCCATGAGACAACTGATTTCTCAAGGATACATTTCCCAACACAGTAGGTCGGTAAGGGGGGAGGATCGAAGACAAAAAACATGGCAACTAACTGATGATGGTAGAGAGCTAGCCAGAGAGAGGATTTCCAAGCTCCGCTCCCTCAATGTATTGGTGAGATCGAAGGAGGGAAACGTGCTAGAAATAAGGGCCGATGAGGCTGCAAACAAGTTGAATGCCGGACTCAGCCTTCTTCAAATCCTCATGCACGCCCAGCACGAGGGAGTCCTAAATTTCGGAGACATACGATTCGGTGCTCTAGTTAGAAAGAACGAAGAAAAACCACAACCAAAATCATCCTCAGTCCTCACTGGTGCCCATTCCACCTATCACACAAGCCCTCCAAAGACACGCACAGTTCATGGAAGAAAGGATGAGTTAGGGGAACTGGATAGATGGCTAGACTCTAACAAACCACTGCTAGTTATTTCTGGTATCGCTGGATGCGGTAAGACAACACTGGCATCTCATTGGATTTCAGAGATGTTGGATTCTAATCCAAATCTAAAGACCATGTACTATCCCTGCCAGCCATGGGATTCGCCACTAGGAATTGCAACAAGCCTACTTCATAGGATAGGCATTACAGAGGAATCAGAAGATCCTTACAATATCCTGGAGACACTCCCCTACAAGCCTGCGGCCAGACTGGAAATAGACGCATTTAGGAGAAGGTTAACTGCACACTTGTTGGATGAGAAGTATAACATAACTGAAACCAAGGTTGGGAATCAATCTGATGGACTCATTGTAGTCCTAGACGATGTCCACAATATTGGAACTAGGGGAGACCACCTATTTGGGGCTCTACTTCAGACAGCCGAGAAAACAAAACTAAGGCTATTGATGATTTCAAGAACTAGCCTAGCATTCTATGATCGCCGATATGTACACACTTTGGACAGGGTCTCGGAATTAGCACTTTCAGGGCTCTCTCCAGAAGAAATTGAATCATGGATAGAAATGATACAAGTTCCAGAGAATGCTGTTGCATCCGAGATTCATAGAGTAACAGGGGGGCATCCTCTCGCAGTAGAATTACTGGAGATGTACGGCCAGACCTTACATGATGACTGGCTTAGATTCCTGGATGAAGAGATTCTGAACGTTCTTCCAGACGAGCATAGAGAGATCCTTTCTATTCTAGCAGTCTCAGATAGGCCGGTACCTTGGGAGAAGCTGGCAATTGCAGCAGATATTGATGGAATGCCTCCAGCACAACTCATCGAGAGGGGCTTAATGCTTGAGTTGGAAGAAGGAATGTGGTTACACGAAGCCCTTAGATCCAGACTATTGAGAGATGTTGGAAAACCATTCGAAGAGAGGCTGAGAAAACTGAACAATGCAGATGACTAGGACATATGCCTGTCTAGCCAGGAATCCATACTCTGCTTGGGCACCGCCCCTGTCATCCTATCGACCATCTCCCCATTCCTGAATAGAATTAGCGCGGGAATTCCCCTAATGCCAAATCTCCCTGAAGTAAGAGGATTGACATCTGTATTCACCTTCGCAATCGTAATCTCCCTTTCCTCGGCAATCTGTGATAGGACAGGCCCAACCATTCTGCATGGTCCACACCATGGTGCCCAGAAATCCGCTAGAACCCACTCATCGCTCTTTGTTGTTACATCAAAGTCAGTATCACCAGTATCGACAACCTTGCCCATTATTCCACCTATTCCTATGGATTGTTTCCCACCCTATCAACATGTGTGTTAATGGTTAGTTTGGATTAGAAGGTATTGAGAACCGTCACCCCTTCCTAATCGGTGAGGAGAACATGGAAATCACACCTAGCATACTCACTGCAGACTTCTGCAGGCTGGGAGAAACTATCGATGAGGCACTAGATGCTGGAATTGGTTGGCTGCACATGGACGTCATGGACGGAAATTGGGTTGTCAATCGCACAATCACTTTCGGACCTGCATTGATCAGATCCGTCAGAGAAAGAGTTGGCCCAGAGGTGTTCATAGATTGTCACTTGATGATTACAAATGCCGAGGAGACATGGGAGCAATATGCAAACGCTGGCGTCGATATGGTGATTGCACACTTAGAGGCAGTCGATGACTTCCCAAAACTGATTTCCGAATTGCACGAATCAGGTGTCCAGTCCGGTTGTGTGATAAACCCAGACACCCCAATTGACGGTATTCTACCGCTCCTTCCTGAACTTGACTTGGTTCTGGTTATGTCAGTAGTACCGGGGAAGGGCGGCCAATCATTCATCCCCGAAGTAGAGGGCAAGGTGAGGTCACTCCGCAAGGAAATCAACTCTCAGATTGAAAATGGAGGTCGGGAGACAAAACTGATGATCGACGGAGGGATAAAGGATCACAATGCGGCATTGGTATCCGAGTGGGGAATAGATATTGCAGTAGTCGGCTCAGGACTAATCAACAACCAAGCATCAATCCGAGAGAATCTTGCTTCCATCACAAACTCTCTCGAAATCTAATTTATATCCAAACCTATACTTCCGCGTTCAATGGTAACAGTAGAGTGGATGAGGCAGGAGATTCTCAAGGTCGTACCCGATGCAATAGTCGAAGCTACCGATTTGCATGGCTCGGGTGACCATTTCCATGTTAGAGTGATATCAGAAAGCTATGAGGGAGTATTGCCACTTCAGAGGCAGAAACCAATACTGAGCCACTTCAAGGAGTACATTTCCAACAACACAGTCCATGCTCTAGATCTGAAATGCATGACTCCAGAGCAAGCCGAATCAACCACTCAAACTGCTTTCGACCCACATGGTCAAGAGCATGAGTTCTATGGGGTGCATATCCGCAGACCTAGGGAGGAGTAACCGAGATGAGTTTTGACTGGACACCAGAAGAGCTGCAACAAGTCGTTGACGACAATAAAATTGTGATCTTTATGAAGGGCACAGCTGACCACCCGCAGTGCGGTTTTTCTGCAAGAGGGGCGCAGATTTTGAGCACTGTAATCGCAGAGCTAGGGATTGAGACCTTTGCCTGTGTCAATGTTCTACTTGACCCCAGGGCGAGACCTGCATTGAAGGACTGGTCAGATTTCCCAACCATTCCTCAAATTTTCATTAATGGCGAACTGATTGGTGGCTCAGATATTGTTCTGGAGATGTATCAGTCTGGAGACCTACAGAAGATTCTTGCCCCAGAGTGAGGTATTGGATGTCTACGCCGGACGATGACCGGCGAATCATGCTGATTGCTCTGTTCGGAGCGACGTTTCTCTCATTCGCACCTTTGTTGTATGTTCGTTCCGACACACCCCCAGTAACAGGGGCTTTCTTCCGGATGCTGTACGCCATCCCTATCCTTATGTTCCTTGTATGGTACTTGAACAGGGATGACCCGAGGGTAACAAGGGATAGGTTGCTCGCCTTTTCTGCAGGCTTGCTTCTGGCAATAGACTTCGTCGGCTATCACAGTGCAATTGACTACATAGGGACTGGAATTGCAACCCTGATTGGCAACTCCCAGGTGATAATAGTGACACTGGCTAGTTGGTGGATGTTTGGTGAACGACCCAACCGGATGATACTACTCGCTCTTCCAATGGTAATGCTCGGCCTCATGTTCACTTCTGGAATATGGGACGATGAACCATATGGGGACGATCCGATCAAGGGAGTTCTGGGAGGAATAGTTGCAGCTATTTTCTACTCTTCATTTCTTATCCTTTACAGATTCTCGAACAGAGCCCAAGCCCCATCCGTCAATCTTCAATTGGATGCTACCGCAGGGGCTGCAACCGGGCTTCTAATCGTCGGAATACTGCCTCTCTCTAGACTTGACATAGAACCGATTGACTTCTCGATCACTTGGCCTGGACACGGTTGGATTATCTTGCTCGCTGTCTCATGCCAGGTAATTGGGTGGATTGCAATCACGTACGCTCTACCAAGACTTCCAGCAGCTCATACCTCATTCGCCGTCCTTCTCCAACCCGTTCTGACTATTCTCTGGGGGGTAATTATTCTCTCCGAGAAACCATCAATTCAACAGATTGGAGGCATGTCCCTGATATTCATAGCAATTATTGCAGTAACTATGTTCGGCAAAGCTGAAACCAATAGAGTCGATGCAAAGTGAAGCCATCCGGCCTACTCAGTAAGGTGTACAGGAGAGAGATAAATGCGAGGGGATGGGATGCACTCAGCGAGAACCTTTCGTCCTGTACGGTGTGACCAGAAAGGCGGCAATAGTTAATCGTTGTGAGAATTTTGCTCTTTCACTATGGTTTTCCATAATTATGATTTCACTCTACTGTCAAAATCTCTGGACCGCCTTCAGTGATGAAAACAGTATGCTCAAACTGCCCTACTTTCCCTCTATCTACGTCTCTCAGAGCACTATAGACCTCAAGGAACCTGATAGAATTCAACTTCTTGACAAGAGCCTTCCATTTCCTCTTCAGTGACTCATCGTCCTCTTCTGGAAACGGTTTGCTGAGAAGTGGGAATGCCCACCTTTCTGCAAATGGAAGGGTGCTATATCGCTCTTCGATATATCTTGCCATGGTGGCTCCAAGGGGCTTCAACTTCCCTTTTGAGAGTGCCTTCCTTATCCTAACGTCACCAGTTACACGAAGAATATTGGATGAATCGGCAGGCGGGACATTTTCTATCATGCCACTCTTTCCTGTGGTGTTGAATGGCTCAATTGCGTACACCCCCCCTGCTTCGACTTCACCTTTGTAGCCAGGGTTGTTCGGACCACATGCATACATTGGAATGGATACTCCTGAGTGTAGGTTCCACCTCTCCATCTTGTGCCCACTTAGATTCCGGATCGGCTCAAAACCAGCATCTACTGATGCTTGCTGCGCGGCTTCCCCAATCACATGCCAAGGAGTTCCAGGGTGCATCTTCTCAATGGCTGCATCCCTGGCTTCTTTGGCCGCTCTAATTTGCTCAGTGTGCTCTCCCCCGTTTCCAACCTCGATAGTTAGAGCATTGTCGCCCAACGCTCCTTTGATGTGAACCCCAACGTCGAGCTTGACTAGATCTCCTTTCTGGAAGACCATTTCTTCGTCAAAGCCCTCAGGAGGACTCAGCTCGGTGTTGGATGTATAATGAGCAGCCATTTCGTTAACTGAGATTGTCACGGGGAAGGCAGCCTTACCACCATGTCTCCTGATGAATCTCTCAGCAGAGTCTATTACTTCTGACCACTGCTTCCCAGCAACAATCTCTCCCTTGATTCCCTCAAGTGTCCTTCTGGCAACGTGCCCCGCGTCTCTCCATTGCTTCAGGTCCTCCTCTTCCACCATGCAAAAACCTCCTTGGAACTAATCTTACCCTCTCTAACTACCTCTATACTCAGTGACTCAGTCGAATCGCAGACCGTATGCCATGCTATCAAAGTACTGGGCAGACCTCCTTGACATAACCCATCAACCCCCAATACAGTATGTTCCGAGGTGCATAGAGAATCTGCGGCCGCGATGCAGTCTAACAAGGGTTCTTCACCCGTCTGGTTTGCACTGGTGGCCGTCAATGGGCCAGTCATGAGTAGCAGTTCTCTGGCTATTGGGTCTGAGACCACGCGAACAGCTACGCCCTTAGATCCTAGACGAAAGTCCATCTCTTTCTTCGGATTGAGAACTATCGTTAGAGACCCCTCAGGAAACGCATCTAGAATTTCGTGCACGTCATCTGGGACCTCAACTATCTCTCTGGCTTGACTAAGATTGGCAACTCCCAGACTCACAGGCGCATTCCTTGGTCTGCTTTTTATGTCAAACAACGCATCTAGAGCTCCCGGCTTCGGGATGCAACCGAGTGCGGGAAGTGTGGATGTGGGATAGACGATGCAATTCCCAGAACGTACCCACTGCACGGCGTCTTCCATGATCCCACCTATCTGATGTGCCTTCTACTTCCAGGGGGCAGGGAAGCAGAGTGAGCAACAATTGTCCCCACACGAAGATCAAGATTTGACTGATGGGTGTGCCTTTGTGAAATTCTGGCTATCTCATAGATTCCGAAGTATAGGTTCAATACTGGAATTAGATATAGCAACTTTCCTGATGCCCTCCTGTCCCACATGTCACTGCTTACAGCATCCCCATTGTCCTTTACAATTGCAATACCCAGCAACTTCTGTCCTAGCGATCTAGAGAAAACCAAACCTGTCACCCTCCAGTAAAGCCAGTGACTGGCAAGCAATATGGCAGCGAATGCTACAGAGTAGTGGAACTCAGAAGATACCCACAGTGTCAAATTTAGTGCATTCGCCACCATCCCTGCAGTTGATAGGTTCAGTACCGAGTATACGAGTGTGACATCAATCACAAAGGCCACCAATCTCCTTGCCCAAGAGGCAAGGATCGCCCCATCTGGAACCGACCAATGGTCATTTTCCTGCGAAACAATTGCCTTCGCCAGAGTTCCTCCGCCATGGATTGAGATTGGAGAGTCATGATCGCTCATTCATGCACCTCATGCAGTACCCAGGAGATGCCATGCCTCAAGTTTACGACTCCTCACATGCTCGATCCAAGATCTCCAATCATCATCATGCCTCAGTGTATCCGGATTCCCGATAACCACAAGACCTCTTTTAGATCTCGTTAGTGCTACGTTTAATCTTCTTCGATCAGAGAGGAAACCGACATTTCCTTCCGAGTTAGATCGAACACAAGAGAAGATAATCACATCCTTCTCTCTGCCTTGGTATCCGTCCACAGTCCTTACTTCGACACCCATCATCGACTCTGGAAGTATGTCTCTAATCGCCCTAACTTGTCCAGCATATGGGGTCACAATCCCAATGTCAGTGAGGTCAAGACCGCCATCGTCCACAAATCCCATCAGAATTTTCACCACCCATGATGCTTCGGCTGCGTTCTCCTTTGAGGCCCCATCAGGTGAAAGCAACTCATCCCCATCGACTGGAAGGAACGCCAAAGGCGAGTCCCAGTTCGGCCAAAGCATTCCTGGAGGGGCCTCTCTTTCAGACTCCTTCACCCCATCCTCAAGCATTCCTCCATAGAACTGCGAATTAGGGAATTCAGAAATCGAAGGGTGCATTCTATACTGTGTGTTGAGCAGCAGAGGCTTGATTCCCATCCCTACCAATCGTTCGAATAGAGACCTATTCAAACCCCCCCTCTCAGCCCGTCTAGAGATTACAGTAGGGGGCAGTTGTTTGTGATCACCAACCAACACAACCTGCCTTGCCCCTTTCACAATGGGTACCAATGAAGCAGGCTCAGTAGCCTGGGTCGCCTCATCAATTAGAACTCGGGCAAATCTTCGCCCATCGAGTAACTCGTGTCCAGAACCAATGCAAGTACAACAAAGAACCTGAGCCCTGTCTAGTATGTCATCTCGAATTTGCCTTTCGAGCCTTTTGACTTCTTTCCAGCCCCTGCTAAGGTCTCTGTGTGCCAGGCCTTTTTCCTTCCCACCTCTCATCCCCTTGATTCTCCTAGACAACTTCTCGTTCCTCTCAATCTCTTCCACCAGTTCTCTATTCAATTCGTGACTTTCCATTCTAGCATCCATCGTAGCGTTTCTCAGACTCTCCCTAACCTTAACTGGCTGCCCCAGTCTCACTGCCCTGACACCTCTTTCTAGCAAACCCTCCAGTAAATTGTCAACAGCAACATTTGAGTCCGCTACTGCAAGAACAGTACCGGTGTCTAGAATCGCCCAGTTCTCTAGAATTCTAACTGCAGTGTGAGTCTTACCCGTTCCAGGAGGGCCTTGAATCAATGTCAGCCTACTGCTTATCGCACTCTCTGCAGCATCCCTCTGAGCCTTATTCATGTCACTCGGCAACACGGCTCTTTTTTGCTTCACCCCCCCTAACTCTGGAATTAGTGAGGCAGTTCCAACTGGATCGTGAACTAGGCCTAGAAGCAATTCTCTGAGAGGGGCACTCCCATCTTCCTCGAAAATAGAATTTAGCGCGTCCCTCATTCTGTCGAATGCAACCCTATTTGCGCCTCTATCAATCCGCCATGTCCCCTTGCGAAGACCCTGCGGCGCTTCAGGAAGGACTACCCTAATCGAGTTCCTGCTTCTATTGCTAACTATGGCCTCAATCGGCTTCTCAGTGAGGGGGCTACCTCTGCTAAGCATCACTATGTCACCCTGTCTGAAACGATGGGAGCCCAGGTTTTTTCCAGCCCCCTGCCGAAGCCTAATGATTTGCTGTCCGAATAACCAA
Organism: Thermoplasmatota archaeon; assembly: GCA_036251765.1. Taxonomy (GTDB): domain Archaea; phylum Thermoplasmatota; class Poseidoniia; order Poseidoniales; family Thalassarchaeaceae; genus UBA36. The sequence continues at coordinate 11,755 of JAZANL010000040.1, forward strand.
CCATCTGTCTTGGCATTCAGTCCGAATAGTGCAATTCCATGGGCTTCCAACTTCTTATCTGACCAATTCCTGAGTCTCTCTTCGGTCATCTCTAGCTCATCATCCAACTCCCAACGGATCAGACTCAGGTAAGCTTCGTGATGGTCCTGGCTCCTTTTGAACCGACTCGGAACCGTTTTCTCAGAGTCGCCCACGTGAGGCCGTCTAACCCTGCCCCTATCACGGTTACTTGCCGTACGCTAGTTACAGTAAAACAAACCATTCCCAGTGATAGTTAAACGTTCATCACTGTCGAAAGGAAATGCTGGGGGGACGGGAGTGGTATTTGACAGGTTTAAGTCATGGAGTAATTCTAGTTCCAAGGGCATCACTTGCCCTTCCTGCCAGCATTTGAATCAAGAGGGAACCAAGGTTTGTACGAGGTGCTACTACCAGATAGATAGACCTTCATTCCAACAGGGCACAGGACTTGGAGAAGACGAGTCGACAGACCTATTGGATCAACTGATGAGTGAGATACAGGAAAATGAAGACGAGAATGAGCCAATCGCTCCTTCATTTGCATTTGACGACTTAACCGTAGAAGTATCTCAATATGGGGAAGGGGATGAAGTCCAGTTGGACAGAAACCCAGATTTTGATTTGTTCACACCCGCCTCAGAAGAAATCGACGAAGAGTATGAACTTACAGCAGATGATATCCCTCAATTTGTTCAGAAATTCGAAGTCCCCAGCAACCCAATCGAGAAGGAAGAGGAATTGGGCACCAGAACGATTGAATTAATCCAGCCAAATGCTGAGACCCCAGAATTCACCCAACCGATTAATCCAAGCGAAATTATCGAGGCAAACGAAATCGGCTCTCCAGAAAATGAATCTGTGAGTGTACAGGAGAATGACTTTGATGGAGACGGAAAGGTAGACGAATTCGAGGAAGCATTTGCGAGAGGAGACTCCTCATTAACCAATAAACAACCAATTCCACCTGCTCCATCGATACCGATTCCGAAACTTCCTGCCGTCCCAATCCAAGAAGAAAAGGAGACGACTACTATCGAAAGTCAAGCTCAACTACCGACCGCTCCAGTCCTCCCGTCCGCGGAACCATCTTCTGATCCAATGCATCAGAAAGATCCTTCTTTCTGGCCATGGCAGCAACAGGAAGAATGGCCCGTTCCAGAGATAATCAAACAGCTTCAGGCAGCCTTTAGATCCGCAAAAGAGCAAAACAAAGCACAGACAACTGTCCTTCTCGACGAAGTGGGACCTCACTTGGGGAATAGGACTTCCTTGATCTATTCCGTCGGTAAGCTCCTGATGTCAATTGGAAGGAATTCGGAGGCACAAAGGATGGTTGAATTAGCCTACGAATATAACCCAGAAGACCCAGACGTAGCCCGAGCAAAGGAGAAACTGACTTCATAACCAAGTCATGATACGCAGGACTGATGCGATGGAGCTCGTCCCCCAAGGCTATGCACAGGAGGGCAACCTCATCCATCAGGGTCGACGAAGGATTGGTTCTTAGGCCAGCATCAAAGTCACACATTCCCGATATCGTCGAGGCATTTGAAGAAACTTGGCCAGACGTCATTAGAGCTATGCCTTGGATAAATCCAGACAACGAAATTAGGCCGCAGATTGAGGATTTTATCTCAGATACTGAACGAAAGGGGCGCACAGGCCTCCTCCATCATTGGATAATGATACGGCCATGGGATGGATACGTTATCGGATTGATCGGCTTCGATAGGGTGACACGATCTGACAGAGCTACATGGAACTTGGGATATTGGGTTCGCAGTTCTGAGCAGCGCCATGGGTATGCTCGGAGGAGTATTGATGCAGCCTTGGGATGGTTGGGCCAGGTAGGAGAGCTAGTTGTCGAGGTAAAGGTCGACCCCAACAACGCCCCGGGCTCCAAGACGGTGATTAGAACGGTCAGGAAGTGGAAGGGAGAGAGATGCGTATCCGGCGACTCCGCAATCACAGTAGCAGGTGTTAGGACGATGCACGAGTGCCACCTCATAGAATTGGGACCGGGCTCATCCCCTTTTTGAGCAGATTAGAACGACGACCCATTCAAAAAACACGCCTTGGCTGGTGATTCTGCCCTGCGGGGCAGTAGTGAAGACATGACTCCAAACAAACCTCGCCAGACCCTCCCTGATTTGGACCCAGAAGAGACCGATGAATGGCTCGAGTCATTGAGGACCGTAACATCTTCCTCTGGAAGCTCGAGAGCCCGAATCCTCCTTCAGGAGATTATGTCCGAGGCTACAGCTCTTGGTATTGATATCTCCACTTCAAGAACGCCATATCTGAACTCAATTTCTATCGAGCAGCAAAAACCATACCCCGGAAATCTGGAAATTGAGAAGAAGATTCAGAATAATATTCTCTGGAACGCGGCAGTGATGGTATCAGATGCAAATAGGAGGATGGATGGAATCGGCGGACACATCTCCACTTACGCCTCTAGCTCCACATTGTACGAAGTCGGTTTCAACCACATCTTCAGAGGTAAGGACCACAATGGGATTGGAGATGCCCTATACATCCAAGGTCATGCCAGTCCGGGAATCTACTCTCGAGCATTCCTGGAGGGCAGAATTACTAGAGAGCAAATCTCAAACTTCAGACAGGAAGCCTTCGAAGACGGGGTTTCTTCATACCCACACCCTCGTCTAATGCCCGAATTCTGGGAGTATCCAACGGTCTCAATGGGCCTCGGTCCACTTGGTGCTGTGATGCAAGCTAGATTCTGGAAGTACCTTCACCAGCGAAATCTAGCTGACACCTCTGAGAGTCGCGTTTTTGCTTTCCTAGGGGATGGAGAGATGGATGAACCAGAGGCAATTGCCTCCATAGCAGTAGCCGGTAGAGAGCAGCTGGATAATTTGGTTGTCGTTGTAAATTGCAATCTACAGAGATTGGACGGTCCCGTTCGAGGGAACTCCAGTATAATCCAAGAGTTGGAAGGGCTATACAGAGGAGCGGGTTGGACGGTGATCAAGGTCATTTGGGGTTCTGGGTGGGACAGAGTGTTCCAACTAGACCCAAACGGTGAGTTATTGGAGAAGATGGAGACAATCACAGATGGGGATTGGCAACGACTCAGTACCCTATCAGCTAGTGATTTCCGAGATGAGTTGTTCTCTGGTAGCGAGTCTCTACTGGCATTGGGCAAATCAATCTCCGATACAGAAATCGAGCAATTGACCAGAGGGGGTCACGACCCAATCAAGGTGTATTCTGCTTACCAGGCGGCACTTTCAGCCAACGGACCCGCTGTAATTCTTGCACATACCGTAAAGGGATGGGGAATCGACTCATTCGAGGGGAGAAACTCAACACACCAGAAGAAGAAGATGAGTCTGGAGGATCTAGTTTCTTATCGTGACGCACTTGACCTTAACTTGGATGATTCCAGTCTAGAGGATGACCCATTCGTGACTCTGGAAGAAGAGTCAGATGAGATGGAGTATTTGTTAGACCGAAGAAAACAACTCGGGGGCCTGCTCCCTTCTAGGAGACCTGTCCAAATTAAGGAAGATCTTCCAGACGGGGAAACATATGGGGCATTCGATGGTGGCACCCCTGAGGGTCAGGAGGTATCCACCACCATGGCCTTCGTTCGATTATTGAGAAACCTATTGAAGTCAGAGATAGGAGACAAGGTAGTCCCCATCATCCCAGATGAAGGCAGAACGTTCGGCATGGACCCACTTTTCAGCGAGTTTGAGATTTTTGCATCAAAGGGGCAGAGGTACACTCCAGTAGACCACAAAATGCTACTGAATTACAAGGAATCTGAATCTGGACAGGTTCTTCAGGAGGGAATCTCGGAGGCAGGAGCAATAGCATCATGGATTTCTAGCGCCACATCATACTCTCACGCTAACTCCCCAACAATTCCATTCTACACATTCTACTCAATGTTCGGTTTCCAGAGAGTAGGGGATCAGATATGGAGTGCTGCCGATGCCAGAGCTCGAGGCTTTCTCATGGGTGCAACTGCAGGACGAACTACATTGAATGGAGAAGGATTGCAGCATCAAGACGGCCACAGTCTCCTTATGGCCTCTGCAGTCCCTCACTGTCGAGCATGGGATCCCGCTTACGCGTACGAACTAGCAACAATAATCAGACATGGCATCAATGAGATGTGGGGCGATAATCTGGATGTGTTCCATTACATCATGCTGTATAACGAGAATCAACAGCAGATGCCAAAACCGCCAAATTCAGATGAGGGAATAATCAGAGGAGCCTATCTTTTCGAAGAGTTAGATGGGGATGGCCCCAAGGTAAGATTGCTTGGTTCCGGACCAATACTGAATCTAGTAAGAGAGGCCGCGGCGGAACTATTGCGAGATCATGGAATAGGGTCTGAAGTTTGGTCGGTAACCTCCTATGGAGAACTCCGAAGAATTGGAATGGATCACGAGAGGAAGAAGCGACTCGATCCCGGAAACCAATCGAAACCGTACGTTTCCGATTGTTTTGGAGATGAAACCCCCACCATCGCAACATCAGATTTCATCTCCTCAGTTCCTGAGATGATTCAGAGGTGGGTTGGTGGACGCTACGTCGTCCTAGGTACAGATGGATTCGGACGCTCAGATTCTCGAGTAGCACTACGCAGATTCTTCGAAATAGACACAAATAGCATTGTCATAGCCGCGCTTTCCGCATTGGAGCAGGATGGGGCCTTGCCATCCGGAACTGTAGAGAAAGAAATGAAGACGAGGGGAGTCTCATCTCAAAGGATAGACAAGACCGAGTGATCCTATGGGCAGGTTCAGGAGATTCTTGGGATTCACGGCAAGGTGGCTCCCATGGGTGGCAACTGGAGCCGCTGCAACTTATCGACGACTCCCCGATAAATCTCAGAATGAAATCAAAGAAGTGGCAAAGGAGCCCAGCAAGTGGGGTGAATCCATAGAGAAGGCATGGGATACATCAAAAATTGGCGCTGAGCACTTCAAGCGGACCTCGGGCATACTCGCTAGAATCCTAATCGGACGAAGGGTTAGTCGGAAGGAGAGAATTCAGGCCAAAGACGACTTAGCAGCATTGAGCTTGGTTGTACCTCCTCTTAGGGTCTTTATGATTCCCGGCAGCCAAGTGCTCCTAGGAATTATGGCCAGAGTAACACCATGGCGGTTTGTGCCAGACGATTGGGTCCCGATTAATGCACTGAAGAAAGTCAGGGCAGGAGAATCAAACTCTCTAGATGAAGAAAGCAGCTTGGTTCGAAGACTCTTGAGAAGATAGCCTATTCAACCATTGTAATATTTGAAAGGAAGTAGTTGTGCTTCAAGGCATCACCTAGACTAATCCAGTCGGGAACCTCGCCTCTGAAGTCATCATACCTATGTCCAGGAATGAGCCTCCATTCCTGAGGAAGCTCTTGGAGGATTTCTTTAGCCCGAATCAGACTCCTCTGCTGGGCTTTGGGATTGCCTCCAGGGAGATCCACTCTCCCTGCACTCCTTACGAACAGCAAGTCACCAGCATGGTAGACCCCATGCCCATGGAATGTAACATGCCCAGGAGCATGTCCCGGCGAATGAGTCACAGTGAGACAAATTGAACCTGCGGACCAATTAACACTCTCCCCGGGTTCACTTATCCAAGTATTTGTGAAGTCTACATTTCTGAACACTATGTGACCCAGTAAGTTAGGAACACGGGCATCCTCATGACCCCAGACTTCTAGATCCGGAAACCTCTTGATCATCCCAGGGAAACCAGCCGCGTGATCTCTATGTGTGTGAGTATAGAGTAGATGAGTTGGCTCCAAACCTTCCTCCTCAAGCTTCGCTATCCATTTTTCTGCATCATATGGATCTATGATTGCAACGGTCCCAGTTTCTCTGTCAACAAAGGCCGTATTCATATTCATGAGTGACCCCATTTGAGTAACCCAAACCTCTACTCCATCTTCCCAAATTGCCGAGTGAAACTCTCCGTCTGATAGCATTATCTTCTCCGAAGCAGACATCAAACAAAGTCGTAATGCATATACAAGCCATACTCAGCGGTGTGTCTGAGTAAATGGCATACGACCCACAAGAGCTAGAATCGCGTTGGCAGAAGGAATGGTCAGATGCAGGCGTCTTCGAAGCTGAAATAGACGAGTCCAAGCCCAAGTTCTACTGTCTAGAGATGTTTCCATATCCATCCGGACATATGCACATGGGGCACGTTAGAAACTACTCCATAGGGGACGCAATGGCACGCTTTCAGAGGCTAATGGGCAAGAACGTACTCTATCCAATGGGGTACGACTCTTTTGGAATGCCCGCTGAGAATGCTGCCAAGAAAGAGGGCGGACACCCAAATGAAGTCACCCACAGCAACATCTCAAGCATCCGTTCAGATCAGGAAAGGATGGGCTACTCATACGATTGGCGTAGAATACTAGCTACTTCAGACGTCGATTACTATCGCTGGAATCAGGAGATGTTCCTCACACTAAACGAAAAGGGGCTGATAGAAAGAAGAATGGCCCCGGTTAATTGGTGCGTGGACTGTGACACCGTCTTGGCAAATGAGCAGGTCAAGAACAACAGGTGCTGGAGGTGTGGCTTGGAAGTAGTTCAGAGAGACATGGCCCAATGGTTTGTAAGAATGACAGAGTATTCCGATGAGCTACTAGATGAACTAGACAGCATATCATTCCCAGATAACGTCAAGGCAATGCAGAGAAACTGGATTGGTCGTTCTCAAGGGGCTCATATCGACTTCCCGGTTGCAGACTCTGACTCACAAATAGGAGCGTTTACCACTAGGCCCGATACAATTTTCGGAGTCACCTTCGTTACACTATCCCCCGAGCATCCACTTTGTGAGGAGTTGTGCTTGGGAACCGAATGGGAGAAAGGATGGAGAAACCTCAGGGACGAATGCTCTAGGATGTCAGAATTTGAGAGAATCAACATGCTGAAGGAAAAGAAGGGAGTATTCCTAGGAAGGTATGCAATCAATCCAATGAATGGAGAAAAGATTCCCATTTACGCAGGAAACTTCGTGGTTGCTTCATATGGGACGGGAGCGGTAATGGCAGTCCCAGGACACGATCAGAGAGACTTCGATTTTGCCAAAACCTACAATCTCGAAATTCGGCAAGTTCTGCAAGAAAAGGAGAACAAAAAACCCTCTTCGCCACTTTCCATGGCATTTGAAGGATATGGGCCAATGATCAACTCATCAGTTGAGGGGTTCGACGGGCTCTCTGGAGAAGACGCGAAGAATGCAGTTATTGCTGCTCTTGAGAAGAAAGGATCCGGCTATGGGACCGTGGAGTACAGACTCAAGGACTGGCTTCTGAGCAGACAGAGGTTCTGGGGAACCCCAATCCCCATGATTCATTGCGAGTCCTGTGGAGTCGTCCCTGTTCCCAGAGAAAAACTACCAGTAGAGCTCCCTCTAGACGTTGTCTTCACTGAGGATCAGAGTGGGAACCCACTAGAATCACACAAACCCTTTGTTCAAACTATCTGCCCTTCCTGTGGGGGAGAAGCAAAGAGAGAGACAGACACAATGGATACATTTTACGACTCTTCATGGTACTTCATGAGATTCTGTGACGCAAATAACGAGGAATCTCCATTCGACCGCGATGCAGTGGATTATTGGATGGGCGATGGCGTAGATCTCTATATCGGAGGGATTGAACACGCAGTGATGCACCTTCTATATGCCCGATTCTTTACAAAATTCACCAGAGACTCCGGGATGAATGAAGTTGGGGAGCCGTTTGGCAGGTTAGTATGCCAGGGGATGCTCAACGCACCAGCCCCATTCTGCGCGGATTGCAACTCTGAGTACCATGTCGACAATTTTGATTCGGATTGCCCCTCCTGCGGAAAAGCCCTCTCCAGCCGGTCAGCAAAGATGAGCAAGTCCCTAGGAAACACAGTTAGCCCAGAGGAGATGGTCTCTAGGTTCGGAGCAGATACAGTCAGGCTATTCATTCTCTTTGGAGCAAATCCGGAGGCAGGAATGGATTGGTCAGACAGCGCTCTAGAAGCAAATCACCGTCAGATGTTTTCTCTTATTGATGCAGTTGATGCAGCATTAGAATTCTCAGACTCCCCTTCAAAGATTGATGGTTGGTTAATGTCCAGAATGCGGGTGAATCAGAAGAAGTGGATTGAAGCTATGTCTGAAGTCAGCCTTCGAGAGGGAGTGATGGTCAGTCACTTCGAGATGTTAACAGATTGGCATTGGTACCTGCGAAGAGGCGGGTGTGATCGACTAACTGCAATGAAATTCTTGGAGGGTTGGATACCTATGCTAGCACCCGCTACTCCTCACATTGCCGAAGAATTTTGGAGGAAAATTGGCCGAGATGAAATGCTCGCAGCGTTTGTTATGCCTATCATGAAAATTGACTCAAACGATATTCGAACACTGGCTCTTGAAAATTACGTCAGAGAAATCATCTCTAGCGGTAGAAATCTCAGAACTCTTGCAGAAAGACATTCTGATAATGAAATTACTAAGGTGGTGATCCAAACTTCTCCAGAATGGAAATCAGACTTAGCATCACAGGCAATTAGTCTGCAAAGAGAAGGTTTTGATTTCAAAGAAAAGGGACAATCCCACGTCAAGTCACTAGAGGTATTCAAGGACGAGTCCACAAGAGGAGAAGTATTTCAGACTTGGAACTCCATCACAATAGGAGGGAAGAAGAATAGAGGGAGAATCCACACTTGGACAGAAGGAGAGAGGAAACTAATCTCAGAGGGAATTAACGAGGCCGAAGTCATCAAGGAGAACTCTGATTTCATTGAGTCTTCCTTAGAGGTAGAATCAGTCGAGGTATTCACTGCAGGGGAAGCCGAAGATGTTGGAGGAAAGGCCAGAATATCATTTCCCCTAGAACCGGGAATAGCATTTGTCTAGGTGAACCATGACTCCTGGAAAATCCGATATCGTCCTTTTCGACGATCAATGCAACAAATGCAATAGGTGGGCAGAATTCATCAGAAGAAGAAATCCAGAATCAAGCATCACTCTAATCGGACAAAATAGTCCGCAAGGTGTAGAAATGATGAAAGCGATACCTAAGAGGCTTGAAGGAATCGATTCTATTTTCCTAATTTCAAACGGAGGGAGGTGGTTTTCCAAGAGCGCAGCTATATGGAGAGTATGTGGAAAACTTAGATTTCCATGGCCTATCGCTTCAGTAATCTCACTGATGCCATGGCCGATTCGTGACTACTTCTACGATGTCTACGCCAGAATGAGGAAGTAGTCGTTCACTCGGTGGGTTCATGGGGCTCCAACATCTGGCACGACCATTGAGTGAAGACGAGAGTGCCAAGCGACGCCGAGGGCGTCGGAGGCGCCGCCGACGCCCGAGGAAGGAAAGCAGCCTTCCGAAGGAGAATGGCAGAGGCGCCAAATCAGAGGAAATAGAGAGAGCCCTATCGAGGTTTACCGCTAATCCCAGGCCAATGGGGATACCAAAGGAAATCAACCCACCCCCTGAGAAAGTCGAAATCAAATGGAAAACTAAAGCAGTCACCAAGGAAGTACAAAGCAAGGCCGGAAAAATAGCATGTATTCCCGGGGAATTCGGCTTCCTTCCTGAGGAAAGGGTTCAGGAGATTGCTGAAAAACTCGAAGGTTTGCCCATATCCCTAGAACAGGCTCTCTCACTAAGGGCAGCACTAAATCAGGAAAAGAGCGTATACTCTCACTCAAAATTGATGCGCAGATCCAATGAACTCAGCAGAAGGTACGACTCCGGAGAAAGCGTGATTTCACTCTCCAAGAGGTTTGATGCCCCTCCAGTAAATACCTTCAGAGCCATTCTTACTGGCCGAGGATGGACAAAGACCAGAATCAAGGACACACTAAACAAGAACCCATCTAAGCTAAACAAAAGGGATAGAGAACAGTTCGAACTAGCAGAATCAGTAGATAGGGTCAGCTCTGTAAACCAAACCGAGACACAGACCGCAGCCGAGGTCTTTGAAGAGATTCTGTGCAGCTATTTCGAATCTGTTGGCGTTAGATTCCGACGACAGGAAGATCTTCTTAGAGAGCAGACCAAGCAAGAGGGCAGGGCAATTATCACACCCGACCTACTCCTACTGGATGACGTGAGAATCAATGGCGTCCCTTGCGCATGGATTGACGCAAAGCACTTCTTCGGGGCCGATCTAAAGTTCCCGAAGAAGAAGACTCAGAAACAGGTAGACAGATATGTCGCAGAGTATGGACAGGGAGCACTTGTTTACAGACACGGATTCTGTGAGGGACTAAGGCTGAGAGGGGCAATAAAACTAGACTCCAGCCCCCTAGACTTGAAACCGCTTGAGGAATTCCACGAGAATTCTAAGTCCTGAGAAATCTATCTCAGAGAACCAATCTGACTCGAGAAAGTCGAGAACCCAATTTCTTCGAGAATAGAAGACAGCTCACCCAACCATTCTTGCTCATCGAAATTGTATTTCGGAACAATTACGACGCTTTCCCCTAGCATACAAAGCAACGCAGACAGATTCTCGGAGAAACCCGATTTCTCTATTGCATCATTTGCAGCATTGATAATTTCGGATCTGGAAGAATCAAACTCTAGACCACTATCGCGAGCAAAATTAAGTGACCCATCAATCAGATCGCCCCATCTACTCGAATCCCAATCGCCACTCCCTATGATTTCCATTGCGTTTTCTCCTGCTCTGCTGATTTTCACCTTCCAATCAGGGTTATCGATGTATTTCGAGGTATGCTTGCCAGTACTATCCCTCCACATTAGAAGAACGGGTATCTCGGTGGACCAACCTTCGGAGATTCCAGGCCCCCTATCAAGAAAATCACCGGAAAATGGAGAGCCTGCAGCAATCCTCCTTTCGACGCCTCCCGATGACAGTGCGGTCGTGTCCCCAAGGCCACTAGACCTCTTCCTCTCAACGATGTGGGCGATCAAGAATGACCTCCTAAGGCATTCTTCGTGCGGTATTCCTATGGCTCTCTGGAAAGAAATTGCTGAAGCGATTGCACCCGAAGCAGACATTCCAAACCCCTGTGATGCGGGTAAAGCCATCCTGATGTTCAATTCCCAGTCGAATAATTGAATTTCAGGAATCTCTCTAATCAGCTCCCCCAGAACGTCTTCGTACATCGTCGAGTCATAGGTCCCATGTTGGAACCTTACCACCAACTTTCCATCGCCATCCTCTCCTTTCGCAATGGCTTCTACTCCGTCCTTCAAGCAAAGTCCGGCACCTCTGCTACCTTGTTGGACCGGGTCATCCACAACATCTTCAATGGTGAAGAATAGCGTAATATGACCGCCACAATGTCCTCTACCCAGTGCAGTAGGCATAGTCACTCATCCAGTGAACATGTAATGAAATGTTGGAAGTTAAAGTGCTGCTGCGAGGTCCTGCTCAAGAGAACCAAACCTTCCTGCGAGCTCTTCGACTGCCTTCATGAAGGCAACCTTTGGCTCCATCGAACCATCTGTTTCGAACTCTAGAATGAACTCCCCGGGAACCTCTTCCAGAGTCACTGCGTCACCGAATTCCCTTGAGGCCTCTGTCCCCTCACCTACGTGATTCAACTCATCAGTTAGGACTGCAACCTTTTCTATGTCTTTCAACTTCCCATCTTTGTCGAAGTCTTTCGCCTTTATTTCCAAGTCCATGTCCCATAGGATCTTCGACTTCTTTTTGTTATTCAAGACCCCCATTCTTCTTGGATGGAATGAGACTCCACAGACTGGAGACCACTTCGTGTGCTCTCGACCACGTCCCATTATTGCCGTGGCATAGAACTCAATCATCTGTCCCTTCAGAAGTTTGGTAATTGGAATACTCTTGTACTCATCTGGAATCTCCAGGGAACCCTCTCCCAGGTACTTCATATCACCTGCAGTAACCCATCGACCCTCTTCAGAACCAAATACAACACAAGTGTAAATCATCTGGCATTCCACACAGCCCCTTTCCTCCTCAACGACGTCTTTGCAATTGGGGCACTCATCTTGGAAGTGGAACTTGTCATGAACCGTGGGAATTGGTATCATAGCCAGCCTCTGAGCGACCATCTCGTCAGGTAGGGGACCTGTCGTCTCCCAGACCTCCTCGTCTTGCTCCTTCGTTCCCAGCTGGAATGTGACGCTGTCTATTGCCATCTTAGGGGTATCAGAAATTAGAGATCTCCTCAGTGCATTGGCAAAACTTCTGTCTGTTTTTGAGAGAAGAATCTGAATCTTCTCTTCCGTCTCATTTAGTATCTTGATTTTCACCATATTTTCACCTCAATTCAAACTCTTCTGCCCCTTCGTCCACCCTTGCTCTTTGTACCGTCGGTTGGCATGGGCGTCACATCTTCGATTCTTGTTACCCTAACTCCTGCACGAGTCAAAGCTCTAATTGCAGCAGTAGCACCGGGAGCACTGCTCGATCTATTGCCCCCAGCACCGCGATACTTCACGATGACCTGATCGAAATCTTTCTCTGCCAGCATCTCAGCAATTTTTTCTGCTGCCCTTGTAGCTGCAAACTGACCTCCAGAGTCACTGCCTCCTTTGGTAACCATCCCTCCGGAGACCTTGCATACCGTCTCAGCACCAGTTAAGTCCGTAGCGGTAATTAGCACATTGTTGAAAGTGCTGTAGATATGAAGAATCGCTTTGTGACCCATTACTTCTCCTCCTTGTCATTAGAGGACCCAGATTCATCAGCAGAGCCATCAGCCTCTTCAACCTCTTCGCCCTCTTCTTCCTCTTGGAATCTCATTGTCTCCAAGTCCTTTCTGAATGGATGCTCAGGATCGGCAAAAGGCGAGTTCTGACTATATTGCAGAGAATCCTCCTCTTCCTTCAGGACATGGTACCCTGGAACAGTCATACGTTGCTCGCCGATACAAATGTGCCCGTGAACAATTAGGTTTCTTGCAGCCCTCATAGAAGGTGCAAGACCCTTGTAGTATACCACTGATTGGAGCCTCCTGGAAAGCATGTGTTCCACATTAATCTCGAGTACGTCTCCTATGTCTGCTCCGGACTGCAATAGCCCCTTCCTAGTTAGTGAACCGAGGAGTTGCTCCTTCTCTTTTGCATAGTGACCCTCCGATGAATCAACCCTACCTATGAGTTTCATCGCTTGGTTTCGGTGTCTTCTGAGGGAAGACTTCTCTCTCCAGATTTCCCTCATCCCCCCTACCTTCTTCAATCCGAATCTTTCTTTGAGATCATGCTCCTCGTCAATCCTTGCCTGCTTCCAAGGATGTGTCGGCGTCTGTGTTCGTGGCCTAGAGAATTTTGGCTCGCCCATTGTTTCACCTCACTTCTTCCTCTGGACACCTAGAGCAGAGCCCCTTCGACCATTAGATCTGAGTCTCTGGCCCCTGACCTTGTGCCCGCTCCTGTGCCTCATTCCGCGCCACGTCTTGATTTCAGCTAGCCTTGCCACGTCGTCATCCTTGGTCATGCTCACTTCATTAGCTATGATGTGTGCATCTTCATTCGATTCCAAATCTCTCTGACGATTTACCATCCACCAAGGGACATTTGTTGCATAATCGTCAATTGCCTTCCTGAGTTGATCCTGTTCGTCAGAGGAAAGATGACCTCCAAGCCTGGTCCCATCAATCCCAGAAAGTCTGCAAATCATCATTGAAGTCCTGATTCCAACTCCCTTGACAGATGTTAGCCCATATGTAATTGGCTTCAAGCCATCTATGTCAGTATCAGCAATTCTGACAATGTAAGAGAAGTCATCTCCAAGTTCTGCTTCGTTCACTTTCGGCATTACGGTTCCCCCGTGTTCACCTTTCGGTGGCCTTTTGGGCATCCTCGCGAACTACAGTCCCTATTTGAACCGATTGGACGGTCTAATTTTCACTATGTGCCCCTTACTCTTTGCAAACAACATAGACCTTCTGAGTTCCAGTTGGTCTTTGGACGTCCAAGTCTACCAAGAAGCCCTTGCTTCCTTCCGCCCCCTTCAACTCCCTAGTTATCCTCCTCTGGAGGGTCGGGTGAATGTCAGGATCAAGGCTGCACCTTAGGGTAATGTTGGAAATTCCCATTTTAGCAACCGAGGATGCTACTTGGTCAATGGTATTTAGCTCTGGAGCAGAGAGTCTGTGTTGGACTATTTTTCCGGTGGCAATTACAAAGCCCCTTACTTGTTCATCTTCTGATAACTCGTCTGTGTGGATAAGCATAGGCCTCCTTCCACCTAGTCTGACCCATGAAGAACCCGTGCCACTACCTACTGCTCTATCGTGCCACGAGTTCTGAAGGCCACTTTCGATTAGAACTGGGTCAACTATCGTTAGGTAAGCCCCCCGTGGAATCTCCATCACGCTACTGAACGACGACTCAACTGCGCCGGAAACCTCTCCTTCGATACTTGCAATGATATTCTTCCTCCCTATCCTGATGCATCTGTTTGAACTGTCTGAAGACAGCGAACCTAACCAAACCGATAACCTGTCAACTCTACCTCCGCCCCTGCTGAGCCACTCCCAAGTCCAAGATGCTCCTGGAAAGGTTGTCTCGAGGATGCCATCAACCATGGCTCTCTGCACAGTGTCTAGCCGTGGTGACAGATCTAGCAGAACAGCCGGGCCTCTGGGACCATTTTGTAGATGGCTGCTCCACGCCTTCAGCACCGTTTTTATGTCTGGTTCCATTTCCTCAAGACTATGGTTTTGCGCATCCCTAGGCCTCGCAGGATCTAGGTGCAGCATTGCCACCGGAGGGTGAGCTCGTGTACCAGAGTCTCTTAGGCTGGCCCAGTAAGAAGCGATTGCCGAATCAGCGTCCGACCCATCGCCGACTAGGACCCTATCCAGAGAGCGCTGTACCTCGCCATCAGAGTTTAGTTGCATGTTTGCAGCACAAAGCTTGGCCACATCTTCGACCAATTCTATTCCAAGCGCGGGTCTCTTCAAAATCTTGGAGAAGGCGATTAGCTGAACCCCAGAGCCAGCCGCTGCGTCCAGAATTACCCCTGCAGGAAGTGAGAGGTGGTCAATCTGGCCAGCCCTGATTGAGGCAACGGACCATGGCGTGGACAGCCTCTTCATTCCTTCGTCCATGAAGAACTCGGGCTCTCCTTTCCTGGAGGACGTTGGCTTGAACTTCCTTTTTGCATACGTAACCCCCCTCTTCGAAGGAACTATTGGCCTATGCTCCTCCTCGCCCACGACCATTCCCGTTGGAACTTAGTCAAGTCACTTTCGCGATAATTACTCAGAGACAGGTGCTCTCTCGAGAGTCAATTCGAATCTCAGCCAAGTTTCCTCTAGCTCGTGACCCTCGTTATTTCCATAAGCTATCTCAGGGGGAAGGAGAGTGACATGAGAGGTCCCAGTATTCCCTCCAGGGGTAAGGGGGAATGCAGCACCTCTATCGTTGCCGATATCAAGTCCTATCGCCGACCAACCAAAACCTTCGATTGAGAACCAAGGCTCACCGGCCGTTTCCACCCAAGTTCCATCATCCAACTCATCACCCGAATCTGCATCCCAAACCGTGTAGTGGACCTGAACTGAATCACCATCCTGTATGTGCACATCTCTGACCAAATCACCTTGGAAGACGGATATGTCCATCCTTACCTGTGCCTGTAGTACCGAGATGTGGGTGGCCGTTACACTGATCTCACGCTCGGATAAGGATTCAATAAGGCTAATTTCCATAATTCTGCTTTCATTAGCACCCAAATCATTGATTATGAGGTATGGTTGACTATTAGCGTCGAAGACTACTCCACCACCACTGATCTCCATCACTAGATTCAGAGTCACATTGGCTCTATTGTGTATCACTATGCTTGCAGAATCGCCATCTCCTTGATGTTTCCATTCGCAACGAACTTCTCCGGGTAGCAGGAACACATCGTCTTGTCCCGCTAGAGAATCAGGCCACTCCCAATCATCCTCACGGGCTGAACATGTATCAAAAAGCAAACTAACTTCCCACAGCCAACGCCCATCCTGCTTGAGCATATCGACATCAGTAGTTCCGAAGGATGTCTCTAAGTCGTCCAAGAATGCCTTTGCTGAAAGACCAACCCATATCGATGACAACAGCAACCCCATGCCAGTAACTACTGTCAGGACTAGAGACGCCCTTGGAATGGTCATTTTGTTCAATCCCAATGGTATCGGGGGGTGCTCAACCTCATCGGGGGTGTCGGATATCCACGACCTCGTCACGAGTCTCTACAATTGTCTACCTGTCATCAACGTTGGCACTTCAGGATTAATCTCTACGCAACTCATCCTGATTTGACAATCCAAGCCAAGCTATGATGCCCAATTCCAGTGCTAGAGCAGCCATCCCAACTAATATTTCGTACTGCCCGAACCCCTTTGTAGCGAAAATAAAGGAACAGAGTATTGCAGCGATAAGATCTGCAAGACCCCAAACCCTCAACGACTTCCTAAGTTGCAGAATCCCTACGACCCAAATTGTGGTAGACATTAGAATCAGTAGCAGAGGTATTTCGAAACTATCCACCATTCCCAGCATTATTGCTCCTGAGATGATAAACAAATGCCCGTCTATGGCAAGAGTAACCGTCCACTTCTCCATATTTAGAGGAACGGTAAGTGCACAAGCAACCATGACCCCAATTCCAAGAAATAGAACTAGCCAACCAAGAAAACCCGTCGTTGCCGATAAACCACCATTCCAGTGAATTAGTGAAAAACAAGCCAAGACTCCAACAGGCATGGCAATTCCTAGTCCAGATGGCTGTGCAGTCCTAATGCTGCGAAACGCAGCACTAGATGCAGCAAGAAACCCAGCCGGCCCGAACGACATCATCATTATCGCCAAACTGCGAGAACCAATACCCACTCCATTTGACCCATGGGCTCTCCCCATATCCTCTTTCTTTTCATCCACCCAGAAACCAACCAAAACACAGAGAATTAGGATAGACTCCAGAATTAGCCAAGGAACCGTCCAATCCAGCAACTCATGAGCAAAAGGATCCACCGTCATTGGTGCAGGCAGGGCCCCTCCCAGGGCAATTGCGACTATGCGAGCCAACAATAATGGAAGAACAAACCAATCAATTGCAATGGAAATCCTGTCCAATAGATTGCTCTGGTGCAACAATGATACCATCAGAAGTACCATCACCAGAACAGAAACTACTGCCATGTCTAGCAATTCGTATGGACTGCTCCCAGGGGGGAAAACATGTCCTGAAACTAGAATTATGCATAGGCCGGATATAGTCAATGCAATGGGCATCTCCATGCCCAAGAAATGAGGTAATTCTAACTCCAGGCCTCTTGTTCGATTCCTAATCAAGAATACAATGATACAGCAGAAAAACCCAGAAAAAATTAGAATCAGAGGGCCAGATCCCATTGCAGAACTCAGAGTAATGCCCGCCAATACAATTCCTAGGATAACTAGCCCAACAACTGGCGTATGAGTGACCTCGGAGGTCAGTAATTCCACCACGTCATCGGTTTCGGAAAACTCCCTCTTCTCCCTCCTAAGTTCTTCCATTTCAGCTACTTTAGGATTGTATGAGGTCAAGGACCCCCCTCTCGAAATTCCACTATCAGCAATCATGCCTACAATTGAGTCTCTCTTGGCAATTGTTCGCAACTCAGATCTAATCTCCCCTCTGGAAATAAGCCAAATTGAAGCCGCTGCAAACACGGCCCCCGAAGCGACCTGAAGGAACAAACTGCCCGAATCCATGGATAGAACATTTGTTATGACGATTAGAATCAATGCCGAGGATGCTGGTTTCAGAATGGAATCCATGCCCTCTGCCCTTGGCAAGAAAATTGCAAGCATCACAACGCTGCTCAAAAGTGCGAAAACCTCTGCTTCAGGCAAGGAACCAAAGATCGACCCAGTTTCGAGTCGATTGAACCAATCGGGTGTAACCAATTCCACACTCGAAACTCTGTCTGTACTCAAGACAAGCATCGGGATGGACATCATCCCCATTCCTAGAGTGAAAAACCGATCTTCCCCATAATGCATTATCAAAGCAAGTGAGATGCACATTAGAACAATCACAGCTTCATCTAGACCATGCCTCCACTGGACTACCAAGAATGTGAGTGCTAATGCCCAGACAATCCCCTCCCCATCTCTTAGCCCAAGAATAAGACTTGAAACATGCAACCCAGACAGTAGAGCTAGCAAAGCCACAAGAGAAAATGTAGTGAAACCACCAAATTGTGCTAGTAGTATTATTGTCAGCATTGGTAACCAGAGTCCTATGCTCCATAGATTAAGCATGCCAGAATCTCTTATCGTTGCTGAGATCTCAGTGATGCCCAGAAATCCAGATGCCAGATTCACCCCAGATTCTCCCATTCTTGAATTGACTATGAACAGGAGAACGGATGCCATCCCGAGGTAAATTGCCAGAGGTGTAGTTTCTAGCTCAATCCAGCCATTGAAGTCCGAGATGTCGTTGGCTAACATCACAGTACGAACGGTCTCTTCGATCAGCTTCTCAACGAGTAGCCATGCCCAAGGTAGCAGCACGGTAACTCCGGATAGTGACGGCGAACTCCTCCTTATCGCCAAAGTAGCGGTTCCAATGTGGAGCAAAGCGAGCATCCCCAATAGAACGGCTCCACCATCCCCATCCTCCTTTGTCCCTGTCGGAACAAGAAGGACCAATATTGCCAAAATGGCAACAGAACCAATCCAAAGCACTCTATCTGTCACGCTATTCTGATCTCTGAGAATTATTGCTATAGTAACGGACGAACCAACCAAAGTGAAGACCTGATACGCCGAAACTCCGAGGAACTCATCTACAGAATTACCATTTACCAACATTATCGTCAGAAGAGAAGCAGTTACAACTAGGGGGAAATAAACACGCCTAGCACCGACTCCCCTGACTACAAGGTAAGACCCCCCAAATGCTCCACCTAGGAAGGTGACCATTCCCAGTGCATACCCCAGATCGTCCCTATTCGAAGCAACAGCCATGAGTGCCCCAATCATACCCAGTGAAATGGAAACTCCCCACAGTCCCGGCTTACCCAACCCTAACGTTTCGAAGCCTTTCGAGAACCAGTTCTCTTCCCTAGCGAATTTTGTTGCCATGAATGCATTCATCGCAGTAACTGCCATCAGCAGGAGGAAAAGAAGCAACGAACCCTCAATTGGCAAAACTTCCAGAGGACCTACGGAAAATCGAGAAGTTACCGCATGCATCCCAATCCAAAGATTAGATGATGCTATTCCTAGAGAGGCAAGATTTCCGGAACTTCTGTTCAGAGCTATACTGTGTACAACAACTGTAGCAACTAGAATCATTCCAGCCACCCCCACTTCACCAAACTCAGTACCAGCGGTAGATCCTACAGCAAGAAGAACAAGAGTTGATTGAGCCGCAATAGCATCGTGATTATGCCTGTATGCTACGAAAATATTGACTCCAACCAGGAATATCAACACCACTCCTAGCGACAAATCATCATCTATCACGCCCCATTGTCTGAGCTCTATTGCTAGACCATATACTACCTTCATTGATATGATGACCCATGTAACTCCCAGCAAACTCATCCTCTTTCTAGGGACCCAAATTTCTCCTAAACCAAAGCCAACCCCAGCTAAACAAATGAGCAACAAGGTTCCAACTACTGAATCAAAAACCCTGCCAATTTGAATGCTAATAGCACTGTAAAGAACAATCATTGAGACCATAATAACCCAATTTACCCTCTCCTCCCCATCTATCGAGATTTGAGAAACAAGATCCCTCTCGGGAGGGCTACTCACACTTCCATCTTCCCCAACCCTTCCCGGGGCACCATCACCAGACTCAGAGAAAGGATCGAAGACCTCTCCAATAGCCTCATCCATTTTCTCTGCATCAATCGATGAACTTTCCTCGGGTTTCTCTGCAGTAGAAACATCGAGGCTGTCGATCTTGATCCCTGAAGGAAGCTTGAACTCCCTTTCTCGGATGATTTTGTCCGGAGCCTCATCCCCTGTCATCGCTCCGCAACAGAGCATGTATTGCATAATCACATCCCCTAACCGACTCCATTCGAACGTTTATGGATAGCAGAAATTTTTCTCCGAGCCGTAATGCTTGAAGACTTGCCCCCTCTCGGGAAGACGGGGGAAGTTGGGTGCAGAGTTCCTCTCAGGAAAGGGCTGTTGATTTGTCCCAGCATGGTCTTGAGCCCAGTGGAAAGGTACATTGGAACATAGATTCAGAAGGACTTCACACAAAATCAGTAGAACTCGGTGAGGCGAAACTAACTTCCGACTCAGTACTTCTTGCAGTAACTGGTGATCGGACTGGCCGTTCACCAAACGACAGATTCATCGTAGACGAGGCTGGAATGGCAGAAGATGTTTGGTGGGGGGAAGTGAATAGGCCTACTGCACCGGCTGTTTTCGAAAGACTGTTGGTCAAGACCCGAGCACATCTAAACTCTGCAGAGAACCTGTTCGTCAAAGATGCATTCTGTGGGGCTGATCCAGAATTTAGAATGCCAGTTAGGCTGGTCACAGAGAAGGCATGGCATGCGGCTTTCATGCACAATATGTTCGTTAGAGCTACAGATGAAGAGTTGGCCACCCATACTCCTGAGTTCACCATACTTCATGCGCCCGACTTGAAGTCCAGCATGAGCGACGGAGTCAACTCTGATGTATTCGTAATAATCGCTCTAGACAGGGGCCTTGTGATAATTGGAGGAACGCATTATGCCGGGGAGATAAAGAAGGCAATCTTCACGATAATGAATCACATTCTGCCTACCAAGGGACTTCTTCCAATGCACTGCTCAGCCAATACTGACGGTACCGACTCTGCACTTTTCTTCGGGCTATCCGGAACAGGAAAGACGACTCTTTCAGCAGACCCCTCTCGAGCACTCGTGGGAGATGATGAGCACGGATGGTCGGACAAGGGAGTCTTCAACTTCGAAGGCGGTTGTTATGCCAAACTTATCCGATTATCCGAAGAGGACGAACCAGCTATATTTGCAACAACAAAGATGCGAGGTTCAATTCTCGAGAATGTGGTGCTGAATGCTGACGGAACTCCAGACTTCGACAACGGATCCCTCACCCAGAACACTCGTGCCTCTTACCCCATCGAGTTCATCCAGAATCGAACCCCAGATTCGATGGCGGGGAATCCAAACAACGTTGTCTTCCTTACTTGCGATGCCTTTGGAGTCCTACCCCCTCTTTCCAGACTAAGTCCCGAGCAGGCCGCATACCACTTCATGTCTGGATACACTGCCAAAGTAGCCGGGACAGAAATGGGAGTTACAGAACCACAAGCAACGTTCTCCACTTGCTTCGGTGCACCATTCATGCCAAGGCATCCAAGCACGTATGCTGATTTGCTTTCACAAAAGATAAGGGAAAACAATGCCAAGTGTTGGCTGATAAATACTGGCTGGATTGCCGGAGGAGCAGATGCGAGCAGCCGCATCAAGATTAGTTGGACAAGGAACCTCCTCAATGCTGCAATCAATGGGGATTTGGAGGATGTCGTTTTCGTCAAAGATGAGAGGTTTGGTTTCGAGATCCCAACTACTTGTGAGGGTGTGCCCGACAGAATTCTGCAACCAAGAGGGACCTGGGATGATGGTAATAGGTATGATAACGTGGCGAACCTGCTTGCTCAGATGTTCATAGAGAACTTTGAGCAATACGCCGAGGGATGTTCTGATGCAGTAATCAGCGCCGGACCAAAACCAATCTAGTCAATCAATCTCTGTTTGGCTGCTCTTTGAGCATCTACAGCGCAAATTGCAGCCATGTGAACTACATCTCTGGCACTGTCTCTACGTTGCAGCACGTGAGCCGGTCTGGACAGACCCTCCAATATGGGACCAGTCATCTCTGCTCCAGCAACCCTCTGCAGAAGTTTGTATGCTATATTTGCCGAAGCAAGATTTGGGCATATTAGCACATTAGCGGGCCCATCAAAGGACATGAAGGGGTAATCTTCCTGGATCTCCGGAACAAGAGCTGTATCAGCTTGCATCGGCCCATCAATTACCAAATCCGGATCAATTTCTCTTACAATCTCTATAGCCTCCTCGATTCTATCCGTCCTCATCTCAGCGGACGTTCCGAAGTTGGAGAATGAAAGCATGGCCACCTTCGGCTTGACCCCGAACCTCCTAGCCACCTTCGCAGTCTGAATTGCAATCTCTGCGAGAGTTCTTGCATCAGGGTAGATGTTGATTGTGGCATCCCCGATGAACATCAATTGTCCATTCACCGTCATCATGTACATTCCCACGATCCGATGTGAGTTCGGGTCAGGCCCAATAACTTGCAGACAGGGTTTCACGATGTCTGGGTACTGGTGGGAGACACCGCCCAGATAACCATCTGCATCACCCATCCTGACCATCATGGGTGCAAAGTAAGTCGTCGATTTCAGTTGCCTCACCGCATCTTCCTTTGTCATCCCCCTTCTTCCACGTAGTTGATGCAATTCGTCTGCATAACTCTCACGTCTTCTTGAGTCATATCTGACGTCAATTATTTCACAATCGAATTCCAAACCCAACTCTTCCTTCACTCCCTCAATTCTTTTCCTCTGACCAAGAAGTATCGGAGTGCAAATCCTCTCAGAAATACACTGAGAAGCAGCCTTTACTATTGTTGGATCCTCACCTTCACAGAAAACGATCCTCTTCAGATCCCTCTTGGCTTGGTTGATCACTCTTCTCATTATTGATCTTGTAAGTCCTAGACGGGACTCCAAAGTCTCCCTGTAGGCATTCACATCGAAATCCTTCTTCGGTACTCTTGCTATCCCTTCATTCACGGCCGCCT
This sequence comes from Thermoplasmatota archaeon, assembly GCA_036251765.1. Classification (GTDB taxonomy): domain Archaea; phylum Thermoplasmatota; class Poseidoniia; order Poseidoniales; family Thalassarchaeaceae; genus UBA36. The sequence goes on from JAZANL010000040.1 coordinate 34,565, forward strand.
CGGCCACAGCACTGGCTTCCCAGATCAGAACCCTAGCGTCGAATGGCTTAGGAATCAAGTACTCCGGACCGAAAGACATCTGCTCCCCGCCATATGCAGTTGCGACGTCATCTGGAACCGGCTCCTTTGCTAGTTGAGCTAGTGCCCTTGTGGCAGCCATCTTCATCCCCTCGGTAATTTCGCTTGCTCTAACATCTAGGGCTCCGCGGAAAATGTATGGGAAACCGAGAACGTTGTTGATCTGATTAGGATAATCAGACCTGCCTGTTGCAACTATCGCATCGTCTCGAACGCTAGCAACTTCCTCGGGAGTAATCTCCGGGTCAGGATTTGCAAGGGCGAAAATGAGAGGCCTTTCTGCCATCTGCTTTACCATTTCTGCAGTAACCAAGCCTCCCTTCGATAGACCCAAGAACACATCAGCACCTTTCAGAGCGTCCTCCACTCCGCCCTCTTCGATATCTCTTGCAAACTCAGATTTGTATTCGTTCAATTCCCCATTTGCCATCCTTTTTGTGGTCATAATTCCCCTGGAATCAAGCATTATCAGATTCTCTGGCTTGACTCCTAGTCTGACGTAATGCTTGGCACATGAGATTGCCGAAGCACCCGCTCCGAGAATCACCACATTAACATCTCCAATTTCCTTGTTGACAACTTCTAGCCCGTTCAGAAGTGCGGCTCCTGAAATTATTGCAGTGCCGTGTTGGTCGTCATGCATGACTGGAATGTCCAACTCCTCTACCAATCTCCTCTCGATCTCGAAGCACTCAGGAGCCCCGATGTCTTCTAGATTAATTCCCCCAAAGGTCGGTGCAATAGCCTTGACCGCCTCGACGAACTGATCGACGTCTTTCCTATCCACTTCAATATCGAATACGTCAATGTCTGCGAACGCCTTGAAGAGAAGGCCCTTGCCCTCCATGACTGGTTTGCTTGCTAGTGCTCCTATGTCGCCAAGGCCCAATACTGCAGTTCCGTTGCTAATTACCGCTACCAGATTGCCTTTGGAGGTATATCTGTAGACATCATCGGGATTATCCCTTATCTCTTCGCAAGGGTATGCCACTCCGGGAGAGTATGCCAGTGAAAGGTCCCTTTGAGTCCCATGAGGCTTAGTAGGTACCACAGTCACCTTACCTGGGGGGTTGGAAGAGTGGTAATTCAGCGCGTCCTCGCGCAGCCGCTTGTTGCTCACACCGTCACCTCGGGTGCTGCCGGACAGACCATCTCCTTTGATGCTATCCTATTCCTAATTGTGGGATTATCGGCCTATATGGCCCTGTTTCCCATCATTCACCTCTTTCAGTGACTAATACCGTGAGCAAGTCATGGACGACTACCCCTACCCTTCATAAATCGCACATTGAGGGACTTGCTTCGTTCTATGTGCGCTAGCGTTATTACTCCCCGAGGCAGAGCCAAGGCAATAGGCCTCGTAGCACTAATGATATTACTACCATGGGGCTCTAATCTCACATCTCCTTCCGAATCAAAACAGCTCTCAGCTGACTCCGACTTCAGAGACGAGTCATCTGGCAAGTCATGGGGGGTTAATGGCAGCAATGACACGGGCTGGCTAGTCATGGATGCAACTGGTGCAGATCCTGCAAATGGGACACCTGCATTGGCGGATATATTCCTGGAGTTCGCACCCGGTGCTGTCATTGACAATCTTACTTTGGAGATTTCTGTTAACGGGAGCGATGGATACTGGGCCAATCAACCCCAGATAGCGGTTATGGATACACAGACAAGCGTACTTGACTGGAGTGGAAGGGGCGACCTTGGTCGACAAAACAACTTCGCCGATAACCCCCCAAGTCTAGTTGGCGGAATCTTGGACGCTTCATTGAAGCCAAATACGATCAGTGATGCCTCATGGCAGATCCCCACCGGCATCGAAATCACAGACTTGGTGATGGAGGCCCTCAGGCCCGTCGACCCAAAACTATCATTCAGCCCCCTGGAGGTATCAATCCATGGTAGTGCATACAATCCAACCGATGGGAGAATGCACATACTCGTCGATGACGACTTGCTGCAGTTGGATGACAATGCAAACAAGCCGATAATCGACATAGACTCTGGAATAGGCGGGCGTTCAATCGTCTCAGACCCAAATAGAGGGCTTCTTTACGTGGGAGATTCACAAGGCAACGTAACTGCCATTACCCTCTCTGACTCGCAATCATTGGCGGATTTTCCCATTGACACCAACTCCTCTCTCACCAACCCAATACTGACAATGGGTGTGGACGTTTTCGGAGTTCTTTGGGCCTTCTCTGAGTGCAATATGCACTATCTAATGCCATCCAAGGGGGCTATTTGGAAGACATTGGAGTTCTGCACCACTTCAGATATCGAGATTCCAGTCGGAGTCCACACCGAAGGTAGGGAACTTTTCCTGGCAACTCAGGACAACGGTGTACGTGTAATCGAATACAACGTATCTTCCTCCGATCCAACATCCCTCGATGTTGAAAGGAACATAGTATGGGACAGTTCCAACTATCTCTCCGGGGATTCAATAGCAGACATTTTGGTTTCAGAGGACACCCTGTACATTGCTACATCTGACTCTGGAATCGATAGGTTCGATCTCTCTTCGGGATCCTGGATGCCTTCTTGGACGTCTTCTAATTGGCTGTCTTCAGACAGTATAGTCGGGTTGGCGACAGCTCCCGGTTGGCTCTATATCCTAGGGGATGACCAAGTCCAACCATATGACACCGATGTACTTCTATTCAGTTCAGACATCCAATTGGGGGACTTGGGATTGGCTGAAACTGCTTCAAGCATCAGTGCCTGGCCCGGTGGCCTTTCCAGAGCACCTTCTGCGTCAATGGCAATCATCGGAGACTCTTCTGGCACATTTGGACGTGTTCTTGAAGACAATCCAGACGGTTCTTTCCACCTAGTCAGCAGCCCCTCAATTGATGACGCAGAGGTAACGGCGATAATAGACGACGGAGAGGCAGGGGAGTTCTGGATAGCATCTGGTAGCATAATCGACATCATGGACAAGCAGGATAACCTCTGGAAGGCACCTATAGACCTCGGAGAACTCATCACTTCGCAACTCGAACCCGGAGATATCACATCAATTGAACAGGATGAAGACGGCTGGGTCTGGATCGGCACCACAAACAGCGGCGTTCACAGACTGAGCAATGTGGATGGGTCATACTTCGAAACAATCCAGGGCCTAAACTCCAACTCGATTACCAGTTTGGCATATGACTCCAATACTGACATCCTTGTCATAGGACATGTTGAATCTGGAATATCACTCTACTCTACGGATTCCAACAACGTCATCGAGACTTACTCGGAATCTGAAGGTTTGGACTCAGATATGGTCAGAGATATAGCAACCAGATTCGGAATAGCCTACATTGCCACCGAGGAGGCTGGGGTGATGAGAATCGACCTCGGCACCCCAGCAATAATTGGCTCTTGGCAGTCACTAGGTGTGGACAACTTGGACGCGACTCCAGTTGCTGTTGATGGCGAGGTCATATATCTCGGACTCCCTGGCCTTGGAGTACTTCTCATTGACAGGCTGACTAGCGACATCGTGGACCTCTGGACACCAGACGACCCAAACGGAATCCCAGATGAGGACGTCAACACCCTTTCGTTGGATTTCTATGGAGGCTTACTCATTGGCTCTGAGGTACAGAACTCAGGGGCAAGTGCGAACGGAGGATTGGCTCGATGGGATGGCTCGACATGGGACCTGCTCCCAACCAGCATCCCCGGCTGGAACAATGACCCCTTCGAATTCTATGATGTCTCCAGCGACGCGAATGGCGTCTATGCTGGAACAAACAGGGGAGCATGTATGTGGAACTGGCCCGATCCAAACAATCCTCAATCTCAGTTCACACTCGAGGACTGCTGGACCTCTGGAGGCGGAGGGGGCGGAGGAGGCGGAGGGGATGGCATGCCCTCTCGCTTCGTCATTGCCGTTGACCCAATAGGACCGGATCTTCTCTATGCAGGAACAACGGAGGGAGCAGCGGTAATCAACACCTCAAATGGCACAGTAGTCGAGGTGTGGACTGCGGGAGATGACACGGAGAGGGCCCGGGTTCTCAAGTTCGGCGAGATACTCTACCTGGGTTTTGAGAACTTAGGAATCGCACGATTCAACCTAACATCTGGAAATTGGCTAACACCTTGGGATGGCTCTCAGGGAATTCTGGGTGACGATGATGTCACAGTCATGATCGAGGGAAGGGCAGAGGGCACTATGTGGGCTGGGGGCGATTTCGGACTCACTCTGATTGATTTGGTAAATGAAACGACTCTGATTCAATGGGATCGGGGAGATAACCAAGACGGACCAACACTCCCGCCATGGTCGCCAGCAGAAATTCTAATTGTTGAAGGAGTGATGTATTACTCGCCACAGAGAGGAAATCCATGGAATGCTAGGGACGAGGTTACTAGAATAAACCTAGACAACAACTCGACCCTGGATACAATCGACGCCGGGCAACGTCTAGGATTCAACGGCGTCATCCATGGGATGAACCAAATCGGGGATGAGGTTTGGATCAGCGTTGTAGAGACCTCCGGATGGGGAGGCTCAGGAGATCCGGGAACGATTCTGAGATGGAACACCACATCGGATGACTGGGAGGATGACCTCCAGACAATCGGAGACGTTGGCAGGGTCAATGCCCAGTACTTGGGCGACTGCTTCCCGCTGAACTCATCGTGCGAGATGTGGGTGGCATATGGCGACAATATCCTGAGGCGATTCTCCGTCTCAAACATGACTCTACTAGACCAATGGAACGATGTGGATGGGAGGATACGAGGCATGGTCGAGTATCAAGGAGAGTACCTCTTCGCCAGCATGAATGGGATCCTCCGTTGGAACCCATCAAATGAGACATGGCAGTCCTCTTGGCTTCCGGGAGATGGACTACCTTCTGACTCGGAGTTGGACTTCTACTCTCTGAAAGTAGTTGGAGACGACCTCTGGGCGGCTTCCGGTTACGGAAACGACGGACACATCATGAGACTATCTGGAAACAACAGCAACTGGACCATTTGGGATGTAGATACCAGTGATATTCCCGATGGATACGGTGCCGACATCTTGCTTTGTCATGATATCGTCCACATTGCTATCGGTTTCAGCGCATGGCAATGGTGGGCAGTTGGTGGTGGAATCGCACGATTCGATCTAGGCGATCATGATGGAGATGGCATTACCGAGGAGTGGATATCTCCCATCACTAGCGACAACTCAAACATGGTCGACAAGGACGTTCGAGCACTAGCATGCGATGAAGAAAATGAAATTATGTACGTAGGATTCGACACCGACAACGTTGGGATAGATCGCTTCGACTACTCTGCTAACAACTTCCTCGACACGCTCACCCCAGAAATGGGAGTCTCCGAGAACCCAGTCTTCCCAGGCGGAATGCTATACGACGAAGATCTGCTACTAGTTTCTCATTATGACGGCAATGGGGGGATTACCCGCGTAATCACTTCTGGATCATCAGCAACCTCTGGGCAGGTCATAGGTGTAGGCATGGACTCCTGTTCTATCGTTAGAGCTCCGACCGCCTCTAGGTCCTACGCCATCGGAAGGTCAGGGGACCTCTCTGGAATCAACAGGGTGGACAGACTAGACAGCACCGGTCTAATCGAGGGGGGATTCGACGAGTTGGTCGGTCTACCCTCAGGGGTCGTCCACGAAATGATATCGAATGAAACTCACGTTTGGGTAACGGTCGGCTCATCCGAGTACTCATATCTCGCATCCACAGTTCTACAGGGCGAACTTCTGGACAATGGTTCCGTAAATTGGCAGTATGGCTTCGATGCACTCTCCGAGTCCATCAACGAGATCATGCTATTGGATGATGAGATTTGGGCCACAACCGTAGGAAATGGACTATTCTCATTCAACCTCAGTCAGCGAACGGTCCAGCAGACTCCTCCTGCGTTGCATAACCAGATGGACGGCCTGCTTCATGATGGCGAGAATATTTTCATCGGACTCATGGGGTGGTCCGGTAGCTCTGCAGGCTTCCAGACATTCAATCCCGAGACTCGCACCTGGGGACAGGGCAGTCTGCTGGCAGGACTACCCAGCAACATAGTCACAGACTTCGTTGAATATGGTGAGCATGTACTAGTCTCGACCCACGGGGGAATAGGGCTATGGAATCTTACGAAGTACGGTTGGGACGATCCAATTACCACAGTCGATGGCCTCCCGACACCAATTACGAACCACCTATTCGTGCCACCTTCACCAATTCTTGGCAACGGGACTGTCCTAGTGGGCGGACCAACGGGCCTGGTCGTTCTAGATCAGAACCTTGGAATCGTAGGGACAATAGGGAGGACGGACGGATTGGTCGGGGACTTTGTTTCTGGCATCGTGTATGCCGGACCAGCCTCCAGGACTTTCAATGACACATCTACCGGTTCAACGATTACCCTTTACCACGACTCAGCCATCTTCATCTCGCATAACGGACAAGGAGTGACTAGACCGGGAGTCGCTGCCTGGGACATCTCAACGGACAGTTACAATGGAACGTACAACATCGATATGATCCCCAGTAACGACGTCACTGCTGTAGAAACAGATCTGTGGGGGGTCCACATAGCAACCTCGAACCAGCCACTAGTGCACTGGAATGGATCTTCAATGGTAATGGAGGCCGGACCAGGGGCCATTGATCTACAAGCTTGGCCAATCATCGACCTTGCTTCAGACGGAAACCATCTTGCCGCGATTTCCGAGAGCAAAATCAGCATCATCAGGACAACAGGGGACCACGACGTGGTTATGATCGGTGAGATGCCGGGTGCTTTAGATGCAGATGCCGATGCATGGATGGGACTCGCTGTACTCGGAGAGGATGGATTACACATCTATAAGCCGATGGAGACTCTAAGGGAGGTCCCGAGGGAGAATCAAAGGAGGGCATTCCCACTAAACGCAATTTTCGCAGACCGGACCATCGATATCACTGATACAACCAGGCCCGGGATGTCCACAACTATTGTCACACAAGACTCGCCGATATCCATCCCAATCGATCAAAACCAGGCAAACTCCTCCGATTTGCTTCTCTATCCAGGTTCACTGACATTCTCTTCACCCGCGAAGGGATCCTGGGTCTGGGCCAAGTCTACCATCCTCAACTACACCGGGAGTTGGGATCTGGCGGCTCTGGACCCCAGAATAGAGGAGTCATTCCAAACTGCCATTTTCAACACCCCCCCAGGGTCACTGTCGTCGACAGTTCACCTCCAAATGCAATCACCACAGGATGGGAGAATAAAGATCCGAGTATCTTACGACTGGGAGAGACTAGAGGCTCCTACAGTGATGACTGGCCTGTACGATCGCCCCAACGACGGCGGGGGAGTTCTCCATGCATCGTGGCTACCCGCTCAGGATTCGGCTTGGTCAGCATACCGCATTTACCTGTGGGACTCGACAGACGATCCACAGTGGACTCCGTCCAAGGAGGACTTGTCCAACCTTCCTTCTTACCAGAGAGTCCCTTATTGGTCCCAGACCACGGCAGTGTTCACTACCGGGAACAGCAATGGTTCCGAGGTCCAACTTTCAGATCAGAGGCAATATAGAGCAGCTGTAGCAATAGAGTACCCTGACGGTAGCCTAGGAGAACCAATTTCATGGGATGGGAACGCAACCCCGACCGACGAAACCCCGCCCCCGCCTGAATGGCTAGAGGTACAACCAGTCTCTGGCGGCACCCCAGGGACGGTTTCAGCAGAATGGTCCTCTTGTCAGGAACTAGACCCACAATTCACCCGCATCTGGGCAGTACAGCAGGAGATCACCAATGCCCTCGCTCTCTCTGACCCAATCGACTTCGCCTTCGCAGCAGGAAACTCGTCCGTCTTGGAACTGGAAGGAAACGTCCCATACTGGTTCGCAATCGTCTGCGTGGACGAAGCCGGCCAATTCGACCCTGCAAATGCCACTGTCGTGGGTCCAGTAGTTACAGCTGGAGGCCTAAATGACGGCATAGCACCAGCACCGATAACCGGAACGACTGCGAGTGACGCACCCAACGACGAGGGAGGCAGGATTATTGTTACATGGGAACCTAACCAGGAGGAGGATTGCTCCTTCCACGTCATCTACATACTTCCAGCCTCGGGGTGGACAGCTCCGACATCGGTGGACGGATGGCCAGTAGCACAGTTCGTAACCGATTGCACCACAGACGAGGTAGTCATCGACTCAATTGGGAACTCAACACTCGAAAACGACGTCGTTTACTGGATAGGCGTGGTTGCTGTTGATGACTGGGGAAATCAGAACGTCAACGACGTACTGGTCGTTGAGACGGCTAGCTACTCCGAGTTCGACTCAACAGAATTCACACCACCGGACATGGTATCAGGACTTCAGGCATGGGATCACCCAGATGACGACGGCACGGCAATCGACGTAAGCTGGGACAGGTCAATGGCAGAAGACTTCAGTCACTACACTGTATGGGCTTCAGACTTCCCGATGAACGACCTGACCGAAGTAAGCCCGGCTTGCGAATCTAGCGGAGCATGCAACCTGGTCACCATCGACCAGAGGCAGATTGGCAACTCCCCCCGCCTCGAGGTTACACTTTCTACGGCCCTGTATGGGACGGAGGCCGACGATCTCTCGCCATCTAGGATTTCTCCTGACATCCCCCTCTATGTTACAGTAACAATCCACGACATTGCTGGAAATGTGATTCTCTCGGACCTGAGCGAGAACATGGCACTAGTAACCCCCATAGACAACAGGGGGGACCTCTTCCCTCCAGAGAGGGTCCCAGCGCCAACCCTTGTGGATAGGTCCCCGGACTCAGGAGACGGGATACTAGTCTCCTTCTCAACAAGCCCCGATCCCGATATCGCAGAGTATCGAATCTTCGCAGTGGCTGGAGTACCATTCGACAGCGCGGAGGGACTAGAACCTGTTTTGGTTCTCGATCGTACCGAAGGTGGCGAGTTCCTCCTGGAATCACTGTCTAGCGGCGAGAGCATCCAGCCAGACGTTCCAATGTGGGTTGCGGTGGTTTCAGTCGATACATCCGGGAACGCATGGCTAGACGGACTAGAGACCTCAATGATTAGCCCTGTCGATGAGAACTCCCAAGACCCAGGAATGCACCTCCCGGAGGTTTCTGATGTCATGGCGTACTGGGACTCCACAGGATCTCGAATCGAGGTCCTATGGTCTGAATCGGCAGACCCCCAGGTGGAATCCTACACCGTCTTCGCAAGTACCATGCAGTTCTTCGACACAAGAGATGCCATCATCGTCTCTTCCTCAGTCACATCTAACGCTTCTTTCGACTCCATAGGCCCGACACCCGTCAGCTCCTCGACACCATATTGGCTGTCAGTCGTTGCTTTCGACGGGGAAGTCCACAGACTCGCCGTCGACTCGATACGAGTCTACCCCCTTTCAGAGCTCACTCCCGGTGGAACATCGGAAGGCCCCGGGGCGGGTGGCGAGTCTTGGTTCGATCAGTTGGTTGATGGGGACCTAAACACAGCCATACTCATGGTATCTGCAATCATGGTCATCCTTGGAGCAGCCCTGATAATCAGGCCCAGGGAGAAAACCGCGCCTCAGCCGTGGGAAATGGGTACTCAAGAGGTCGAGATGGAGGAGGAGTTGACCAGAGAGGCAATGGGAATATCCGAAGAGGAGGAAATAGCATCTAGCTCAATTCTCAGCGAATCTCAAGGAGGGGAGGACCCAGATGAGGATTTACCGGGGACCACTATCGAGGACGTCCCAGATGAGGAGTGGAGTGTTCCTGACGTTTCTGTGGCCGATCTACTCAACTCGGAAACAGAGGAAATCAGCCTTGAGGGCCTAAATGACCTAGCCGACGGACTCGACGAAGAAGAGAACACTGATATCGACGTGTCATTCTTGGACGACGTCCTTGATGACGATTGACCTAGTACCGAGGACCGTAGCCTTGAAGGACAACACTCCTCTGGTCGTAACGAGAATCATGCCAGTGTGCAGGATGTGCAAGCAGAACTATCCTCAAGCCCAATTCATCACCGGCAATGGCCCTAGATACCAGGTATGCTCTCGTTGTGGGGTTGAGAACGGCCTAGCCGACCCTGAGGACACCCCACAGTTCTACTCTGATGAGACCCTGAATGCCCGACTCTCCCTTTACACCAGAAGGCACCTGCCCTGGGTCTCCGTCCTAGTTGGGTGGTTTCTCTTCCTCTCCATAGGCCGAGGAATAGAGCTCTGGTCCGGCCTCTTCTTCGGGGTTCTTGCGATTTCCTCCTTGGTCGTCCCAGTCCTACACTTCATGGGTACAACTAGGTTCCAGGCCGAACTTTCGAGAATAACCCCTTGAAACCTGCACAGGAACCCTTGAAATACGTAATATGCCTCTCCGAAGCCAGAGGGAACAGAGGGTTCCCTGAGAAAGCCAGTGAGATTGGATGATTAGAAAAGGAGGAGTCAGGACAGGAATACGAAGCTCGGAAAAACCACGAATGGCGCTCAGTGCAGCGTTATTGCGGTATTCTGACACGTGTCTAGACTCGCTCCAAGCAATCTCCATTACTCGTTGGGATTAACGGAAAATAAGGAAGTGAATTTACAATGAAATATCAGAAGAAAGCTAGTGTGATAACAGCGCTTCTCCTAGTGCTCATGGCCGGTTCGACCGGTGTCGGAGCCGATGGATCAGACCCCCTAGACCCCTCAGACGGAGGAGCCGACTGGGATGGGGACGGACTGACCAACGCAGAGGAGCAAAGTGCTGGAACAGACATGAACAACGCAGATACCGACAACGATGGTATGCCAGACGGTTGGGAGGTCAACTACGGCCTCAATCCGAACTCTGCCAGCGACAGTGGGGCCGATCCCGATGGTGACGGCCTGGACAACCTGGAAGAGTATGAGCTAGGGACCAACCCAAATTCGGCAGATACTGACGGCGACGGTACCAATGATGCTAACGACCCCTACCCAAACGACCCCAATGACGGGGCTGCATCGGACTCGGATGGCGACGGAATACCCGACGCGTACGATCCGGACTTCCAAGGCGAAGGATCCGGAGACGGTGGCACCGAAGGCGGTGGCGAAGGAGAGAATGGTCAAGGACAAGGTCAAGGACAAGGTCAAGGACAAGGTCAGGACCAAGGTCAAGGACAAGGTCAAGGACAAGGTCAGGGCCAAGGACAAGGACAGGGCCAAGGACAAGGCCAGGGCCAAGGACAAGGACAGGGCCAAGGTCAGGGCCAAGGTCAGGGCCAAGGACAAGGCCAGGGACAAGGACAGGGCCAAGGTCAGGGACAAGGACAAGGCCAGGGACAAGGACAGGGCCAGGGACAAGGACAGGGCCAGGGACAAGGACAGGGCCAGAACGGCCAGGGCCAAGGAGGCCAGGGCCAACAGGGCCAGGGCCAGGACGAAGGCTCCCAGTCAGATCAAGATGGTCAGCAGGGCCAGGATAGCGACCCAGGAGAGCAAGGAAACC
>JAZANL010000041.1:0-4332 GCA_036251765.1 Thermoplasmatota archaeon
AGAAGATGTGTTGGCATGCCTATCCATGTTTACGTCATAGCCCCATTCATCGATTCCTAGGAAGCCTTCGACCTCCCTTACAACACTCATCGGATCCCCCCTCATTCTGGAGCTATCAATAATCAAGAATCTGCTCAGGTCAAAATGATCCAGCCAATTCCTCATCGAGGTTCCGTACATAGAGACTACGCGCAATGTTTCGTCCAACCATGCCTCCTCGAAATCCCCCCAATCCCTGCCGTTCTCGCGGTCCTCGCCAGTGCTTCGAACCATGTTCCAATGGCTTACGGCCCTTGACACAGGCTCCCTTAGGCAAAGAATGAATCTAGCATCGGGGAAGTTTGACTTTATTCTCTGGGGAGCAATCGGACAGGAAAACGTGTGAACCGAAGCATCCATCTTCAACCCATCTCCTGAGAAGAAATCACCATACTTCGACCAATCCGGCTCCCGGTCATCTCTGGCGAAGGTCCCCTTGTGAGTAGCTACGAAATTCGGCTCCTTGGGGTCAGAAAGGCAGATCTCAGGATGCTGATTTAGGATGTTTGACAACCACGTGGTTCCGGCCTTCGGCACGCCAATCAGGAAAACATCCACGCTCGACACCCTCGCTGTTCCGGTAGGGGCATGACATTTCACTTTCATCATGGGGGACCCGCTCATTACCAAGCATAGGCATAAAACGGACCATTACCGCCTCTAGGATAGCAACGGAGGAGAATAAATGAAAATCTCTCTGAAAAACGCGTACCACTTCCTAAGGGATATGGCTAGAGTAGCGATAAGAGGCGAGCTAGACTCTCCCGACTTCATTATCCTAGACGAAAAGGAGGTTGTGTTTGCCAGCGTGGCGAAATCAGCATGCTCGTCGATCAAGACCTCAATATACGGAACTCCGCCAGAAGGCATCCAGATTCACCAACACACCTCGCACCTTTCTCACAGAAGGATACCCAAGAAGAAATCCTCTTACTTCGTCTTCGCAATAGTCCGGGATCCGTATGAGCGGCTCGCCTCATGCTACCGTGCCAAGTTCAACAAAGCGGATGAATCCAAGTTCATGTTCTCCAACTATCTGTTTGGGTATCTGAAAAACGACGACTCTTTCGAGGAGTTTGTCAGGAAGGTCTCGAAGATTCCCGACATTTTGTGCGACAGGCATTTCAAGGCCCAGAACAAGATAGTCTTCGCTTCAGGGAAAAAGGTCGATTTCATCGGTAAGTTCGAGAACCTCCCGATGGACTTCGAGGAGATAAGGAAAAGGTACGACTTCGCAGAACTACCCATCCTCAACAAGTCATCGGGGAAATCCGCCGCCGACCTATTCTCGGACGAGACCAGGGCATTGGCATCAAAGAGGTACGAGAAAGACTTCGAGCTATTCGAATACCCAAATTGAGCAATTTCCTCCCTTTGCCAGAACCGACAACGAAAAACCAGTATCGGCACCCCGGAGCACATGGAGGGCCCCGCAACCAAGCTCCTCGTATCCAAGGCGGCAATGGTTCGAAACGGGGGTGCAGCCAGGGATTTACTACGGAACCTCCCAGAGCTGAGCAAGAGATTCGAGGTGAAATTCTGCTGCCTCAACATCTTGGACAGCCAACGTGAGAAAATCGAATCACTCGGTGTGGAAGTGATATGTCCAGACAAACAATGGGAGGTGAAGGGAGGAATCTGGAACGAGATTTCTGCGAAGCAGGATAGATCTTCAAAGAAGGCATGGGAGGGTCTCGAAGGCCTCAGGGAGGCCATCGAGTGGGCAGATGCAATCCATCTCACTACAGGAGCCGGATCAATGGACTTCCCCTCCATGGTCCCAAGTTACAAACCCCTCCACCTCCACTTCTTGGAGTCCAAGTCCGGGGTATTCGACAGTGTGAGCCACCTGAATAGCGACGGTTCTGGCATGTGGAGAGCACACGTCGTCCATGCCCTCCAAATCTACCACAGGAGGAGGATCATTTCTTCATTCAGCGGGTTCAAGAAGAACAAGAATTGGATAATAAGCGCCAATTCTAACTACTCAGCGAGCAAACTATTGGAGGAATATGGAATTACCGGGGGAGTACTCTTCCCAGTAGTTGACCTGTCAGAATTCCAGAGGGAGCACTCCCCGGGCGAAGACCAGGTCATCGAACGTCTGAGGGGGCCTAACGAATCAGAATACGTCGTGACCGTTGGGAACCTAAGCCGATTCAAGGGAGCCTTTGAATCGGTCGAGCACATTGTCGGATGCGACCTCGACCTGGTGCTGGTTGGAGGCGGAGGAGCCAATGAGAACCAGGAATTTGAGGCCTTTGGGAGGGATTTGGGAGTCAACATCCAGGTTTTGTCCAATCTGGACAGCATTGAGATGGCGATTCTGATGAAGAGGGCCGCTGCGGTGGTGGGACTAGCACACGGCGAGGCTTTCGGGTTGACTCCCATTGAGTCAATGGCTCTTGGGGTTCCACCGATCTTCGTAGACGAGGGCGGTTATCGGGACACCATAGTTGACGGAGTTAACGGCCGACTGGTGGCTAGGGGAGAGTTTGACGACTGGAGACAGGCGTTAATCCAGGCCAGAGAACCCGACACAAGGGCAAAATGGGCCGAATCGGGCCTTTTCAGAATCGAAGAGCTTGGTCTAAGCTCTGAGAACTACGCCTCACAGCTGGAAGAAATGCTACGTCCGCTTCTCTAGGGGTCGCTCACCGATTCATTCATCCCTGAATCATTGGGACGGCCCGATGGGATATTCGTGTACATACCCGGACTTTGGACAGCGAAGCAGATGGCCTTGAGTGCGAGGAGAGCCTTGGGGACCAAGCCAGCAGAGCCGTCATTCATTCTCACACACCACAAGGTCGCCACGGTCCTATGCAGGAAGGTGCTGATGGCTTCTACCGAAAGAATCGGCTGGAGGTACAATAGCGAGATGGGGGTCGCAACTGATATCGCATCCAAGACAGACCTCCTTCACGTAATTCACGGGACTGCGACGGATGACTTCCTCGATTCTGGAAGGAGAGGGGTCAGGATAATCAGGGACCCAAGAGATGTGATCGTGTCGGGGTTCCTCTACCACCAGAGATGCTCCGAGTTGTGGTGTATCAATTCTGACTTCTCAAAACCCGGATTTAACCACCCACAAGTCCCGCTCCCTCTTGCGCACAGGGATCTCAAGACCAGGGAGGGCTTCGTATCCCGCCTGGGGGGAGTGTCATACCAAGAGAAGATCAGAGGCCTAGAACAGGACGAAGGGCTGATTTTCGAAATGGACGGCTTCGCTAGGATAACCATCGACGAGATGGTCAGTTGGAAGGAGAGGGACAACGTGATCACCATCAAGATGGAGGACCTAGTGGGAGAGTTCGACGAGTCATTCGAGAAGCTGTTCCGTTGGCTAGGCATCCCAGACCCCTCGATTCAGACTTGTCTGGAAATAGCGAGGAGGCATGACTTGAACAGGATGGGGGATGAGCAAATCGCCTCCAACCCACACATCTCGACTGGCAAGCTTCGCAAGTGGGAGGAGTACTTCTCGAGCCAGGTCTTGGAGGCCTACGAGGAGAGGTTCGGAGACGCCCATCTGAAGTTGGGCTATGAGTGATTGCCCAAGCACCCCCCCACTGCGAGTGATTCAAGAATATCCGCGCTTCCGCAGGTTTTGTGTTCGACCTCGCCTCCATCATCATGGGCTCATTCCAGGACGACCTGACCTCTGTTTTCGGGGATTCGATAGGCTGGCTAGTCGGACACGCCATCTTGCTGGCCACCCTTGTAGCCATGGTTTTCGCTATCAGGGATAGGGACCATGTCATCCAGCATTCTGGATTGGGGAGGAGCCAGGCTATCGATTTCGGGGCACTCCTTCTACTCACTCTCGCACTCTTCTATTTCTACAGCACAGTTTGCGAATTCGCAGTCGTGCCCTCTTTCGTCGTGGGCGTGTCCTCGGCCCTCTTCCTAAGGTGGATGGTCACCATCCTAGGCTAAACTACCCTTCAGAAATCAATTGAGCGGAAGGAACGGGAGCTGGTGGAAGGATGACGGAGATAAACTTCCATCCCGGTGACAAGGTGATGTCAGGTCTAGAGGTGGCGAAGAATGGGGGTTACTTCGTGGTCGGACTGTTGATCTTCGAAGTTATGTTCTACGCTATGTACCTAGAGGGGGAGGAGATCCCCGCCCTCCTGTGCGGAATACCTCTGGGCCTGATGATGGTGGCGATTGCCTCCCAGTGCGTGATGCACTTCCTGGGATTGGGGAAGATGGTCATGAACGAGGGAACGATGGTCTTCAGGACACCTCGCTCCGGGAAGAAGAAGGGCAAGGGCATCCTCGCTC
>JAZANL010000042.1:0-2793 GCA_036251765.1 Thermoplasmatota archaeon
GAGAGGTCCTCCCTGTCTATTGGGACGACTGCTCCTGCTCCGAGGCCTTCTCCCTCTCCGGGCCATAGCGAGTGCTCGTCGCTAACGACAGCCATACGACACTCCCTCATGGTCAGGGGCTCGTGCATTTTTTTCCCGTCATACCACCATGCACAAACCATCCCGGGGATTACAAACCCTCCTTCGTCATCCTTGTGCATCCTCGTGCCGGGTTTCCACCAATGACCACTAACTCGTACGGCCTTAGTCTCCTTTGTCGACCAAAGAGTCATCAGCTGGCGAGACCGCTTCGGATTGTCCGGATCTGGAATGAGGATCAGAACCCAATACCACCACCATGAGAGTCCGTGGATCGGAGGCATCACGTCCAGACGCCAGAGGGACGAGAAATCCCCCTCGAACTTGCTGGGGCTCTCCTGCATCGGGATCACATTATCTCCCTGCGGCTGAATACTGACTTGGCGATGAAGACCCATGCCATTGTCACCAGTGACAGAACCAGGATGCTGTTCAGAAGGGCGATTCCGGCAGATGCGGTTCCTAATGTATGGACCGGGGGTTGCCAGAATACGGATAGGCCCGACCCGATCTCGAATGCGCCGTCCATCTCAGACCACTGGATGGTGTCTGGCCATGCGAGTAGAACCACGGCATCTATCATCTGGAGAGCCCAGTGAGAAATCGATACGCTAGCCACGGTCCAATTTGGGTTTACTATGGAGAAGCTCCCCATCATGAACTCCCAAATCCCGAATACTATGCATAGGTAGACTCCGTACTTGGGCGAAATTAGGCCCATTGCATTGAACATCGAGCCATAAGCAGCCAGAACCAGAGTTGTAGCAACTCCGATTCCTATCCAAACTGGCATGTCAGAGAGTCGGATCACCTGGTCACCCGGCCCGAGTATAGACGAAAGCAGCCCCATTACAAGGGAGAGGGCGATGATGTAGCTGCCGGAGATCGCCAGATAACCCGACAACCTGTAGATGATGAACTCGGCCCGATGGATCGGCTTTGATAGGAGGAGATGCAGGGTTCCATTCTCAGTCTCGTCCCTGACCAGACCAAGAGATAGGAACAGTGGGATGAACAGTCCAAGGAGGATTACGAATGCCATCTTCCCTACTGCTATGACGAAGGTCCTATGCCCGAGCTCGCCAATGTACTCCTGCTCGTCTGGGTCCTCATCGACTAGTTCGTCCGCCTCGATGTATCTCACGACGCCATTCGATGCGATCCATTGGACGTCGCAAGAGATGCCGTTTTCGTTCCCATCGTCTCCTCTTCCGTCATTCAACGCAAGGCAATCGCCATCGTTGTCAAACCCGTGGCTACCAGAAAGTCTGGCCTCTGATGGGCAGTCCACTCTGCTTTCCTCCCAGTTTGGCCCTCTGATGACGAATCCATTGAAGCAGTCTATCCCATCTTCGTTGATGTACATCTCTGGTGGATCTGGTTCGACGTACACCTCCTCTGTCCAATACCCCCACATCAAGTAGTAATTCTCGGGAACGGTGGCTATGCCTTCCCCCCTCCACTTTCCTGCCACGTAGTAAGTGATCATCCCATCGCCATCGTCATCACCCATATCACAGGCCTCAGACCAGAATGACTCGATGATCTCATCGATATCCCAATCAGAGCAGTCCGTGAGTTCCGGGATTCCTTCTTGATTCAGATTCCAGTCGACATGGGAGTCCCACCATTCCCCGGAGTATTGGTCGTCCACCCACGATGCCTCGAAGAATGCACTCCCCTCCCATGTCTTGTTTAGTGCGACCGTACGGAGGCCGTCGTTCCAGTCTATGTCGCTTTCAGGAATGAAGACGCTCGCTCCTGGGTACTGATCGGAGTCCCAGTCAGGGGTGCCCCACTTCCTCTCCTGTCCCATTGGATATCCATCACCGTCATTGTCCACGCTGTCTCCATCGTTGTCGATGGGTTCGAATGACTCCCGGACAGAATCGACGTAGAACGTCAGAAGAAGGGCCATCAGAAGGACGCCGACGCCAAGAACGACCCATGTCGAGACTCGATGTCTCAGCTGCCTCATTGTGAGTTCTATTATCGCTCCTGCCTTCCTGTCCATCCTAGTCCAAACTGTCTCTGACAGAGACCTTCCCTTCTTGTCCATCAGTTGCCCTCCTTGATCAGGTAACTCAGTAGTGAGTCAAGATTGTCATCGGGGTTCTCGATACTGGTAATCTTCTGCTTCGAGTTCACGACTATTGATGGCAATACCGAGTGGGCGGCCGAGAGGTCGTTCGTCTGAATCTCCAATTGGCCCTCTCGAGGGAACCTGACTCCGAAAACCGGCTCCTGTGAGACGAATAGGTTCGCGAGGCTCCTGGGATCTTCGCACTTAATCAGGATCCTATGGGGGTGCTTGTCAAGGAGGCCCCTTATCGCATGCAGATTTCCTATGGCTAGTAATCGGCCGTTGTGGAGGATGACAATCTGCTCAGTGATTCTCTCTATCTCCTCTAGGATGTGGCTTGATACGAGTATTGTTTTCCCCTGCTCCCCCATTTCACGGATTACGCTCATGATGCTGGTTCTGGCCAGAGGGTCGCACCCATGGAGCGGTTCGTCCAGGATAATCAAATCGGGATCGTGGACCAATGCGTGGGCTATCTTTACCCTCTGCCTCATCCCCTTGCTGAACTTGCCGAGTTCCTTGTGCATTACATCCGTCAATCCTACGAATTCTAGGACGTGTTCTGATCTCTCTGTAGCTTCCTCCCTTGTCATCCCATGTAGCCTGGCCAAAGTTGTAACGAAGTCAAGGGC
>JAZANL010000043.1:0-4749 GCA_036251765.1 Thermoplasmatota archaeon
CTTCATCGCAGCAGGAGTCGCCCAATCCACGTTTGTAGGGACACTTTCCCCCCTCCCGACTGTGGAGGGGGCCCCACTGTCCTTCGAAAACCCACCTTCGGGAACTTTACCAATGATTTTCTACATCCTTAGAACTGCAACAAATCAAGATCTCGTCTCCGAAAATGGGTTCGAGGTCATGCTTCTCAACCATGCCAACCCAATTGCTGCCCTGATTTCCTCAATCATCGTGTTCCTGGTCGTGGCATACGCCGAATCAAGCAAGCTCGAGCTACCGCTCACTCATGGTAAGGTGAGGGGACACAGGGGCCAGTACCCCATCAGACTCGTATATGCCAGCAACATCCCGGTGATTCTGATGGCCGCCTTGCTGGCCAACGTGAACATGTTCACACTACTGTTCTGGAGCCACCCAACACTCTCCACAGTTCCAATCTTAGGTCGGAATGGTGCTTGGAGCAAGGCACATTGGTTCGGAACATACGAGGTAGGTGCGACAACGCCTTCGGACGGGTTCGCTTGGTATTCCTCAATGGTGAATGGGGTGGGTGATTGGCTAATCCCCCTACTAAACCAGAGTGGTGATGTCTACGGCCATTCCCTGGGACAGATAATGACTCACGTTTTCGTATACGTCTTCGTAATGACTGCTGGATCCACAGTTTTCGCCAAATTCTGGATTGAGACCACCAACATGAGCGCCAAAGACGTCGCCAAGCAGATCGAGAGGACCGGTATGCAAATTCCGGGATTCAGGAAGAACCCCGTTGTTTTGGAGAGAATACTTGAGCGATACATCCCTCCAGTAACACTGTTCTCAGGCGCATTCGTCGGATTGCTCGCTGCTGGCGCGGACCTATTGGGGACAGTGGGGAATGCCACTGGCACAGGCCTGCTTCTGGCCGTAGGAATAATCCTGAGGACGTATGAACAGATTCAGAAGGAGCAAGCCATGGAGATGCACCCCGTCCTCCGGGAGTTCTTTGGCGCGGAGTGATTCAACCCCGAACATCCAATTAGGCGGTTTTCACCCCTCTCGTCACGTTCTTATACCGCATGAAGGTCGGCGAGACGCTGCGTCAGGCAGGCGTTGGAGAACGAGCACTAGTTGCTATGACTTCTTCCATCATGCCAGACGCTGCCGAGGAAGTGCGGCCACGAGTTTTCTCGTGGCTTAGGAGGTTAACCACAAATTATTACTTGACCCCCTGATTTAGGGGGTGCAAGAAGCAGGGAATTTCATTTATTTTCGATGAAGTGCATCTGCGCCATTTTCCAATTAGTGACAACTTGTGACATTCTTGACTCCGAGAGGATCGTGATTCCGCTCACGCGAAATCCGGTTGATCCTGCCGGAGGCTACCGCTATTGGAGTTCGATTAAGCCATGCGAGTCGAGAGCTTTCGGAGCTCGGCATACCGCTCAGTAACACGTGGGTAACCTGCCCTATGCTGGGGAATAACCTCGAGAAATTGAGAACAATGCCCCATAGTCCACTACGCCTGGAACGGTGAGTGGATCAAAGCTCCGGCGGCATAGGATGGGCCTGCGCCGTATCAGGTTGTAGGGGGTGTAACGTACCCTCTAGCCATCAACGCGTACGGGTGTTGGGAGACATTGCCCGGAGATGGATTCTGAGACACGAATCCAGACCCTACGGGGTGCAGCAGGCGCGAAAACTTGGCAATGCGAGAAATCGTGACCAGGGAACTCCAAGTGCATCGGGTAAGACCGATGCTTTTCTTGACTCTTCAAAGGTCTTGGAATAAGGGGTGGGTAAGGACGGTGCCAGCCGCCGCGGTAATACCGGCGCCTCAAGTGGTAGTCGCTTTTATTGGGCCTAAAACGTCCGTAGCCGGTCTGGTGCATTCGTGGGTAAATCAACCCGCTCAACGGGTTGAATTCTGCGAGCACGGCCAGACTTGGGACCGGGAGAGGTGTGGGGTACTCTCAGGGTAGGGGTAAAATCCTGTCATCCTGAGAGGACCACCTGTTGCGAAGGCGCCACACTAGAACGGATCCGACGGTCAGGGACGAAACCTAGGGGCACGAACCGGATTAGATACCCGGGTAGTCCTAGGTGTAAACGCTGTGGACTTGATGTTGGGGGCGCTCCGAGCGCTTTCAGTGTCGAAGCGAAGGTGATAAGTCCACTGCCTGGGGAGTACGGTCGCAAGGCTGAAACTTAAAGGAATTGGCGGGGGAGCACTGCAACCTGAGGATTGTGCGGTTTAATTGGATTCAACGCCGGAAAACTCACCATGGCCGACGGACAAATGAAAGCCAGTGTAACGAGCTTGCTGGATTGTTCGAGAGGTATTGCATGGCCGCCGTCAGTTCGTACCGCAAGGCGTTCTGTTAAGTCAGATAACGAACGAGACCCTCATCCCTATTTGCCAACTGCGTCTCCGGACGTAGCGCACTATAGGGAGACCGCTGTCGATAAGGCAGATGAAGGCGAGGGCAACGGTAGGTCAGTATGATCCGAATGCCATGGGCTACACGCGCAATACAAAGGACGGGACAATGGGCTGCAACTCCGAGAGGAACGACGCTATCCCGAAACCCGTTCGTAGTTCGGATTGAGGGCTGTAATTCGCCCTCATGAAGCTGGATTAGGTAGTAATCGCGTCTCAAAAGGGCGCGGTGAATATGCCCCTGCTCCTTGCACACACCGCCCGTCAAACCATCTTAGTTGGGGGTGGGTGAGGCTGCCTTAACCATGGGGTATTCGAGCCTGCCTTCGACAAGGAGGGTTAAGTCGTAACAAGGTATCTGTAGGGGAACCTGCAGATGGATCACCTCCTAAGAAACTCGGAAACCGGGGGTCGGGGTGGCATTTGCCGCCCCGCCTCCCACCTAACCTCCTTCAGAAAACCA
The DNA here is from genome assembly GCA_036251765.1 of Thermoplasmatota archaeon. Taxonomy (GTDB): domain Archaea; phylum Thermoplasmatota; class Poseidoniia; order Poseidoniales; family Thalassarchaeaceae; genus UBA36. The sequence continues at coordinate 2,881 of JAZANL010000043.1, forward strand.
CAATAGCCCTCAATGTGGTGCTTTTATTGCATCTAGGCGAAGGTATATACCTGCTTCATCGCGTCAGACGCCTCATGCAGCGATTACTCGCTACTACAATGATGCTGTTAATGATGACTGCAGCCCTAGCAGGCTGTGCGGGCGACGACTCTGGGTTTACCCAGGAAGACGTCGATGCCGCGAGAGAGGAAGGCAGGGCCGCTGGTATCGCAGAGGCCACCACTCCTAGCACGCTGGACGTAATCATGGAGCGCGGCTCCATGAAGTGCGGCGTGAAGGAGTCCCAGTACGGAATGGGATACCTGGACTCGGCCACTGGCGTGCGCTCGGGACTGGACATATCCTACTGCCGTGCGGTGGCTGCAGCACTCGGACTGAACCCAGACACTGATGTTGAGTACATCCCAGCATCTGGTTCGGACAGGTTCGAGAAGCTAGCTTCGGGCACCATCGACGTTCTGATCAGGACCACGACCTGGACAACCAGCCGTGACGCTGACCTGAACGCCGACTTCGCTGGAATGAACTTCTTCGACGGGCAGGGAATCCTAATCCGCGGCGACAGGTATGCAGCCGCTGATGCAGGCAACTCGGCAGCTGGACTGAACGGCGCGAACATCTGCGTCGGAATCGGTACAACCACCGAGGGCAACATGCAGGACTGGTTCTCCTCCAGGTCGATCGACTTCACTTCAGTGCCTGTGGCTGACGCCGCTGAGGCAACCCAGAAGTTCAGAGACGGGGAGTGCGACGCATTCACCGGCGACATGTCCGCAATGGTTGCCAAGAAGTGGCAGCTGGACAACGACGACACCTGGACCGATGCACCCGCTGAGGGAATCTGGATCGCCCAGGAGCTAATGTCCAAGGAGCCTCTAGGAGCCGCTACCCGCGACTACGACTCAGACTTCAAGGACGTCGTGACATGGGTATGGTACGGAATGGTAACCGCTGAGGAGCACGGCGTAACCTCCGGCAACTACGCGCAAATGGCCACTGATGCCTGCGCTACCGTAGATGGCGGCGGCACAGCCGACCCAGGAGTTTGCAGGCTACTTACCGAGAACCTAGGCCTAGGAACCGCAACCAACCCACTAGCTGGGACCTGGATGCAGGCTGTCCTACAGGCTGCCGGTAACTACGGTGAGGCCTACGACGACGCATTCTGCGACGGCACCTACGACGGTGTCAGTGGCTCGGATGCAATGTCCAACTGCCTGATCTCCCGCGCTGGTACCCTGAATGCCCTCGTCTCAGAGGGTGGTATCCAGTACGCACCTGCAATGCGCTGATCGCATAAACGGTTAGACGGAGAAACGTAAGCCCCTGGGGGGGCCAACTCCCCCGGGGGCCCACACTAATTCTAATAGTCGGGACGAGCGTAGGTGGAATGATGGCCGAATCCCCGATTCAACGTTTTCTCGATGACAGCGTGAAACCTCCGATCCGACGCTCCCTGTCCCGCGCCTCCACGCCCGATGGTGCCATCAGGGAGGCACTGACTATCGGCGCCTACCTGGCCTTGATCTACGGGTTCTGGCTGTACTCGAACAAGTTCCTGGGGATGTCAGCCGACTACATCACCTCGATGTCGCGGTCCATTGTGGTCAACGGCAACCAGGCGAACCTCTCGTTCTATCCCATGGACAAGCTGATGCTCTACTACGGGGGGACGATTCTGCTTTGCTTCCTCCTAATACAGAACGAGTTCAGGAACATGGGCAAAGCCATCGGCATGATCCCTAGATACTTCAATGGGGGGGAGAAGGAGGACTTCGACTGGTCCACAATCTCCACTTCGATCTTCGGAATAGTGGCCTACCTGATCTGCTACATCATCATGGTCAACGATGTTTTCGCGTTCAAGCC
>JAZANL010000044.1:0-2639 GCA_036251765.1 Thermoplasmatota archaeon
CTGTACTTCGACGTCCCAGTGGACGTCAGCTTCGACCGCATCGCCAAGGGCCGACCGAGCCTGAAGTTCTACGAGGCCGGGTTGGACATGGGCTGGACAACCGACCCATTCGAGTCCTACCGGATCTTCCAGGGCAAGGTCTCGGAGATATACTCGGGACTCGTGGACGAGGGCAGGATCGAACGCCTCGATGCCGAGGGAACCGTGGCGGAGGTCCAGTCCAGGGTGAGGGATACATTCGACAAGCACATCGACCTCTCTGAGGTAGAGGTCATCGACCAATCGGACAGGCTAGCACAGAACCTCAGCGAGTCCGAAATCGACTGGCTAACATACTCGGAAGGTGAGGGAAGATGAGTCACGCGGGCAAGCTGATCGTAATCGAGGGGCCGGATAACGTAGGAAGGAGTCTACACACACGCCTCCTTTCTGCCAGGCTGAAGGCGCACGGTATCGCAACCCACATCATAGGGCTGGCCCGCTCAGAACTGATGGGCGAGATAGTGAAGTCAAGAACCGCCGACATCCACCAGCTGAACTGGCGAACTAGGTCGCTCCTGTACGCCACCGACCTGCATGACCAGATCAAGCACGAGGCAGAACCGCTGCTGGATGCAGGATTCGTGGTCATCGCTGACAGGTACACACTCACTCCGAGGATCAGGGAGCAGGTAAGGGGCGGTGACGGGGATTGGATCGACTCGCTCTACTCCAATACCCCCGATCCCGATGCAATGATTGTACTCCACGCAGGGCCCCGCCGACTGTTGAACCGAATCATGTTCGGAGAGAGCCTGGAGGCACTGAACCACTTCGAAGCAGGGATGGACCTAGCGCTCTCCTCCTCAATCACCTCTTCCTTCCTGCAGTACCAGAAGATACTCAGGCAGGAGTTCCAGGATGCTGGGAAGAAAGCTGGCGCCACCCTGATTCCGACTAGGCACACCGTCCAAGACGTCCATGACAGGATTTGGGAGTCGGTAAAACCAGTCGTGGAGCACATGCTACAGCCGATAGATGGGAACTAGCCCAGTATATCTGCCACAACATCCGGTTGGGTGAGGTAGGCGAAGAGGCCTATTCCGGCGAACATCATCATCCAAGAGCCAGTAGCTTTCACGATGGACGAGTGCCTCCTCAGCGAGTCGATAAGAGCGCCCCTGCCCATCCCGACCATGGCAGTCACTCCAATCATCAGTAGCGAGACGGATATCATCAGCCCGCTCATTCCCATCACAAGTGCGCCCTGGCCGACCACTGCGAGCCATGCCACGAACGGGAAGACCGCAGCCGCGGTGCAGTCCACCGAAGCAGCGCTGTAGCCAATCCCCCAGAGGTACATGTTCCTCCTGGGGGTGAAGCGCTCGTCATCCTCCGTGGTCATGTGCCTGTCAAGCATCCCTTGGACCCGTGAAAGCACGTGAGACGTCCATCCCATGAGCATCAGCGCCCCGAGTACCACCAGCAGGAGGGCGATTCCCACTGCAATGTCATGAAGTACTCCCGAAAGGTTCAGCACACCATCCAGTCCGAAGATGACGACTCCCACGCAGCCGAAGAAGGTCAGTTGCCCCAGGGCCGCGAACGTCCCCACCTCAAGGGCACCAGGTGCGGCACCCTCCAGCTTGCCAGCCTCTCTGAGCTCTTCCTCCCTGACCGCGAGGCTGAGGCAGTAGCTGATGTAGGATGGCAGTACCGGGAATGCGCAGGGTGAGAAGTAGACAAGGACGCCAAGGAAGAGCCCGATTACGAATACCCCGGAGAATGACCTGTCTGCCTTCTCGATTCCGAACCGTAGGCTGTCGGCATCACCTTCTGCCGCCCTCTCAACTGCGCTGTCGAATGACGACCACCCGTCAAGTGGCGTCCCAGTCCCCTCCTTAGCCACAACGTAACCCTCGTGGTCGATCACGTACACGATTGGGAGGTTCTGAGCGGCATAGTGCTCCACTAGGTCCCCCCTGCTCCCGTCCTCTAGGACGATCGAGTCAGTGGCGCCATTGGCCACTGGCCAACGCATGTGCTTGTCTGAACCGGAGTCCCCGAACGTCTCGTTGATCCAGTCGAACGACTCGTAGCGGTACCAAGATGCGATTGACAACGCCACGACCGGATACTCTGAACCAGGCTCCTGCCAAGAGTCCAGGCTGTCCTCTATATGCCCCTGTACGTAGTGGCAGTTCACGCAGTCGACTGCCATGAAGTCCAGGATGACCACGCTCCCCCTCATGTCGGACAGCTTCACCATCCCTGCATCGTCCGCAATCGAGTCGTCAATCCCGGTCCTGTTCATGGTCATCACCTCGAAGTCCGGGACAATCTCAACGTCATCGGATACTCCGTAAAGCGAAGACGAGACTCCGAAGATCGCTAGCGATGCATAGGCAATCATGCAGAAGAGTGCGACTCCTATTCCGAACGCCTTCCAGGTGTCCCGCTCGCGCAAAACCCCCATATCGATGCCCTCTGCCACGGGTTTCCGAGCCCTCTGCCACTTTTGACTCCGGCGGGGACCTGATGCCGACCTGTCACCAATCTTATCCGCAGGAGATTGCTGGCAAATAGGCCGGGCTCGTGGTCTAGGGGTTATGACGTCGCCTTCACACGGCGAAGATCGCAGGTTCAATTCCTGCCGAGCC
>JAZANL010000045.1:0-3296 GCA_036251765.1 Thermoplasmatota archaeon
AGGATTGTGCACGAAGCTGGGGGGCAGATGTACTACGACGGCGCCAACTTCAATGCCATCATTGGAAAGACTGACCCCGGGAGGATGGGATTCGATGCAGTCCACTACAACCTACACAAGACATTCAGCCAGCCACATGGAGGCGGAGGTCCGGGAAGCGGGCCTATAGGTGTGAAGAATCACCTCTCGCGCTTCCTGCCAACCCCCATTGCATCCCGAAGGGAGTCAGTAGAAGGAGACCCAGCCGGGGTGGGGGATGGCTACTGGTACTTCTGGGATGATGTCGGCGATGAGACCATCGGCAAGGTTCAGCAGTGGAACGGAAATGCTGGAGCGGTAGTCAGGGCATGGGCGTTCTACAGGAGGTATGGGCGCGAACTCGAGAGGATGAGCGAGTATGCCGTTCTGAATTCCAACTATCTAAGACACAGGATTATGAACCCGGATTCTGATGTGGCGTCTGAGATCCACTGCATGCCAGAAGAAGGGGCCCAAGCAGACCTAGTGATGCATGAGTTCACTCTGTCTATGAGCCCCATCAAGGAAATGAACGGGGTCACGGGCAAGGATATCGCCAAGCGGCTCCTAGACTACGGCTACATGTCTCCAACCCTATACTTCCCACAGATTGTCCCCGAATGCCTGATGATAGAGCCCACGGAGACCGAATCAAAGGAGGTTCTGGACAAGTTCGCCGCCGACTTCCACGCGGTACTCTCCGAGGATCCTGAAACCGTCACATCCGCACCCCATACCACTCCGGTGAAGCGGGTCGACGAGGTGTGGGCGGCAAGGAAACTCATCCTCAGACACCCAATTAATGAGTCCGAGGACTAGCGAATTATACCCAAAAGCCACCTCCGAGGGACATGGAAGCGAACTCGGACCGCCATTTCCTGCTGGGTGAGCCGGGATGGTGGAAGAACCCCGATGAACTCCCACCGGACTTCAGGGCCGGAGAACTCCCTCCGCCGCTACCTTGGACTAGCACCACTCCCAGAGTTGGAAACTTTGGATGGTGCCGGCAGAGGCTAAGGCCATTGGTTTGGCCTCTACTCAGGCCAATGGCATGGGCCCCCCTCTTCCTATTGCTAACAGCGATCCCACTATTGCTCCCAGGAAGAACTCCAGATGACCAGATTACCTCCCTGCTCCTCTTCTCCATCTCTTGGTGTTTGGTAATACTGCCCCTCTTATTCGCTAGAAACGCGCAACCAGTGTCCGAAGACTCCCTTCTCTCATTGCCCGTTGACTGGCCCTCACTGGCATTGGCATCTGCCCTTTTCCCCATGCACCTAACCATTGACCCAAGGCTGGGGTGGATATCATACGCGATTTACTGGGTTGCCTACTTCCGAACGGTCCAATTCGTACAGGCAGCTATGCTGACCCCCCCTGCCAGGTTCCTATTGCCCGTCGAGCCAGAAGACTGGCCAGGGGGGCTGAAGAAACCATGGAAGATATCTTCCGAATCATGGTCTAGGAAGAAACTTGCAAGCGTAGATTTGCAAAATGGCCGAGCAACCATCTCCGGGTTCTCCAGATCAGGACATGACTTCCTGTCATTGACCTTCGTGCACAAATCAGGATTCATACAGGACCCCTTCCATGATACCTCACCGGGCGGTTCGGAACTATCCGAATTGCTAGTGGAACCACTAGACATCGTGGGTAGGCAATGGCCGACCTCTCTCCTCATTTCCTCGGAGGAGGAATAGGCCAGCACAACGGCAAGCATTTGAACCGCCCACCTGCCGTAGAGGCATGGACATCTGTGTAATTCTTGGCTCAAAGTCAGACATGCCAATAGCCGAAAAGTGTCGGAGCGTGCTCGAGAAGTTCCCCGTATCGTACGAAATCCGAGTCGCATCCGCGCATCGGGCGCCAAAGTACCTGGAGGGGATAGTGGAGAATGCAGAGGAAGGCGGTTGCAAGGTCTTCATCGGGATGGCCGGGGTAGCAGCAGCCCTCCCCGGCGTGATTGCTTCAATGACGAACAAGCCAGTGATCGGAGTCCCAGTCGGAGGCAAGGTCCCATTGGACTCCCTGCTCTCCATAGTGCAGATGCCCCCAGGCATGCCTGTCGCCACAGTCGGGGTTGACCGAGGGGACAATGCAGGGGCTCTAGCAGTACAGATCCTAGCCACAAATGACGAGTCCCTCTCCGCATCCTATTCTGAATTCAGATCAGAGATGACCCAGAAGGTAATCTCGGACGATGAATCGATCCAAGGGTGATGCGAATATGCAGACCCAGATTCTGGTTGATGAGGCAATCGAGGCGCTCGTCTCCCAGATAGATGACACCGCGATCATCGCATGCTCAGGGGGAATAGATAGCTCGGTCGCTGCTGTCCTCGCTCACAGAGCGGTAGGGAGCATGCTTCACTGCGTCTACGTCGATACTGGGCTGATGAGGAAGGGCGAGTCGGATGAGGTCTCAGAGATGTTCACCGAGATGGGAATCGAACTCAAGGTAGTCGACGCATCGCAGAGGTTCTTCCAGAATCTGGAAGGGGTCACCGATCCCGAGGAGAAGAGAAAGGTAATCGGAGAGCAGTTCATCAGAGTTTTCGAAGAGGAGCAAGAGGGGTGCGGTGCGAAGTACCTGGTACAGGGGACCATAGCCCCTGACTGGATCGAGTCCGGTGGCGGGGAGCGGGATGTGATCAAGTCGCACCACAACGTAGGCGGACTTCCCGATGAGGTAGACCTAACGATCGTAGAGCCTCTTCGCGAGTTCTACAAGGACGAGGTGAGGGAGATGGCTCGCGAACTCGGGATCAGATCAAGCGAGAGGCAGCCATTCCCAGGGCCTGGCCTTGCGGTACGAGTCCTCGGAGAGATAAACCCATCCAGGGTAGAATCATGCAGGGAGGCATGCCATATAGTGGAGACTAGGATACAGGAAGCAGCATCAGATGGTAGGTGTGACTTGCCATGGCAGTACTTCGCAGCACTCCTCCCCGTCAAGAGCGTGGGGGTTCACGGGGACGTCAGAGTCCATGGGGAGACCGTCGTCGTAAGAGCCGTAACAAGCTTGGATGGAATGAGTGCCCGATATTCTCCACTGCCGCACGATCTTCTAGCAGAAATTAGCACCGAGATAACCAACTCACTAAAGGGGCAAGTGAACCGAGTAGTCTACGACATCACGCACAAACCACCGGGAACAATCGAGTGGGAGTAATCCGATTCTTTGATGAATGAGGTGCCCTGCCCCGAGTCAGGCCGACATAGCTTAGTTGGTGGAGCGGTGGACTGTTAATCCACAGGTCGCAGGTTCGAGTCCTGCT
>JAZANL010000046.1:0-12248 GCA_036251765.1 Thermoplasmatota archaeon
CTGCGGGACTCCAGAACAAGGTCCACCACTGGTTCGACGTAAATCCTAGTCGGGTTCAACAGCACCTCGGCCAGAGTTGGATGCGCCTCAGCACCCGAGAACCTCTCAATATCCCTTGAAGGGTGACTCGGGTCGAATGGGCACGGACCTTCTAGGGAGCAGCCCGACCTCTCAACCACCGCACGAACTAGAGTGTACCCATTGGAATGGACACCACTGCTTGGGAGCCCGATCAACACATCGCCCTCCTCCAGATTCTGTCCTGTTATGCCTCGACCCTTGGGAAACCACCCTAGCGCCGTCCCAGACAGGTCAAGCTCCTTCACGATACCAGGAAGCGTAGCAGTTTCCCCCCCAGCAAGCGTAACTCTAGCTGTCTCGCAGGCCCTTGAGAGGGAGACCCCCAGAGCAGCGTGCACCTCGGGGTCCGCTACCGGCACTGCGATGTAGTCAACGAAGGCGAGAGGCTCGGCACCGACGCAAATCAGGTCATTCACGTTCATTGCTACACAGTCGAACCCAACCCCTCCGAGCTGACCAACCTCATTCGCAATCTGCAGCTTCGAGCCTACCCCATCAGTAGCCAACGCTAGACGGGAATCTCCGAATTCAATTACCCCTCCGAACCCACCAGGCAAGTCTACTGGGGCCCCTAGGTCCCCCGGTTCTCTCTTTGACCGGGCTAGGGAACCGATCAGACTAGCCACCGCCTTGCCCTCTAGGTCTATGTCGACCCCACTGGATGCGTAGTCCAAGGGTTCGTCCATGTCACGTCCCGTGGAGGTAGGAACTTCATCCTCTCGGAAGGACGCTCTCATTTGTCGAATAATCCAGTTCGGATAAATACAAAGTTTAGGCAATATAGGCCAAAATACGACATTTACTTATAAATGAAAAATCACTATAGTTTATATGTAACAGGTATTTCGCGGGGCGTACGGATAGTGTGAACACTATGTATAACAAGAAAATGATAGCAATGATGCTTACCCTGAGCATGCTAGCGGCTAGTCTCGCTGGTTGCGCAGGGGGGGACGATGACGACGACACGCCTGACTGGGCCATTTCGATGGCCAGCGACGTAGAGGCCGTCTGGGTGGAGTCCGGATGGGACCCCATCATCCCCAACCTGAATGCCGGCGAGATGTGCGACGTAATCATCTCGGCGATGACCAAGACTGAGGCGCGCGACCAAGTCGTCGACTTCACCAGGGCTTACTACACAAGCAGCCAGGGTGTAATCGGCGGATCAGGTGCAGCGTCCATCACATCGGTGTCTGACCTAAACGCAGCAGGAACGACCATCGGTGTCCAGTCAGGGACAACCTCGGACCTGTACGCCAACGATAACCTCGCTATGGCCACAATCAGTGCATACGAGGACTTCCCATCGGTCATCTCCGCTCTGAACAACGGAGACGTCATGTACGCAATGGGCGACGCACCCGTTCTCTCTCTGGAGGGCACCCTGATGGTGACCTTCTCCGACGAGAACTTCGGGTTCGCAGTCCGCGAGGACTCTGGGGAACTCCTAGATGCCCTCAACATGGCAATTGGCGCCGTAGTCGACTCTGGCGAGTACGACACAATCTACGGGGCTTCCTTCGATGGAGCAGTAACCCTAGCAGATGACACAACCGCTGACACGGCAACGGCTTACCCAGCCTCGCCCAGCGAGGGGTCAACCCTGACAGGGGTTCTGGAGTCCGGGCAGCTGAAGATCTGCACCGACCCGTTCTACCCTCCATTCGAGAGCTACGACGCAGACAACAACGTCGTCGGCTTCGATGCAGACGTGGCACACGCGGTAGTCGACGAGATCGCCGCTCACTACATGGGCACAGCGAACCCAGTGTTCGTAGCCCCTGAGGACCCAGCGACCACCATCAAGATCGGAGCAATGTACGACTCCACCGGCCCAATAGGCAACTTCGGACCAGGGTTCGAGTACGCCACTGGGGCAGCCATCGACGCACTGAACGCTATGGGAGACGACTACGTCTTCGAGCTAGTGTACGGTGACACCGGATGCGACGGAACGACCGCAGGGACCTCTGCACAGAGCCTAGTGGACTCCGGAGTAGTCGCAGTCGCTGGAGCAGCTTGCTCCGGCGCTTCGATTGGAGCCAACGCGGTCCTCTCCGCAGCTGGAATCCCGATGATCTCGTTCGCGAGCACATCACCAGCACTGAGCGACGCAACTGCTTACCCACACTTCTACAGAGTGGTCCCAAGCGATGCGATCCAGGGCGAGGCAATGGCCGACATGGTCGGGGCAGCTGGAGTAACCAGCCCAGCCCTACTGCACATGGTCAACGCGTACGGAGCAGGTCTTGCTGACTCGTTCAAGTCGAACTGGGAAGCAGCAGGCAACAGCGTCTGCACCCAGACAGGATACGACGAGACCACACTGACCGATGCTTCGACCATCGTCCAGGGTGTCATCGACGCAGGAACCTGTGACTCTGTCGTGCTGATTGCATACAACACCGATGCGGCACTGATCCTCGAGACCATGGCCGCACTGGGCGCTGCCCTACCGGTCTTCGGCTCTGACGGATTCGCTGGAGAGGCAGCCCTCGAGTCGTTCAACGCGCCTGAGGTCACCAACGGCGTCCAGAACACCAAGCCAAGGGCAGCTTCCGGAAGCGGCGACTTCGCCGCTACCTGCGCAGCTGACGCAGTTTGCTCTGAGGGGATCTTCACCTCCGAGGCATACGACGCGGTCATGATGATCGGACACGCGGCAATGATGGAGGACGGAGCCAACATGGCAACGCACATCAACATGGTCGGCAGCGGAGACGGATACGCTGGGGCAAGCGGGAACCAGGTGTTCCTGTCCAACGGAGACGTCGGCGGATCTGGGTACGATGTGTGCACTTTCCACCACGTACCAACATTCGGCCAGTACTTCAACTGCGACAGGATGTGGACTGCAACCGGCGGACTAGCTGCCGTACCATGGGCAGGCGCCACCGTGAAGATCGGCTTCATGGGCGACGCAAGCAGCCCTGCCATCAGCGACTTCTGGGTCCCATTCCAGGCAGCCGCTGGAATCGGGCTATCCCTTGCTAACACCATTGCATACAGCAATGGCGTGCAGTTCGAGATAGTCTGGGGCGACACTGCATGTGACGGTACAACTGCAGCCACTTCCGCTCAGGCCCTAGTGGACGCAGGCGTGTGGGGCGTAGTCGGAGCAGCTTGCTCCGGTGCATCCATTGGAGCCAACGCTGTGCTATCCGCAGCCGGAATCCCAATGATCTCGTACGCCAGCACCTCGCCAGCCCTGAGCGACGCTACGACATACCCTGACTTCTTCAGGGTCGTCCCAAGCGACGCAGGACAGGGTCTGGCACTGTCGGACCTACTGACTGCAAACGGTGAGACCGACGTAGCGCTGATCCACATGGTCAACGCATACGGAGCAGGTCTCGCTGACTCGTTCAAGACGAACTGGGAAGCAGCAGGGAACACCCTCTGCGCAGAGGTCGGCTACGACGAGACCTCCACCAGCGACTACTCAACAGTGGTTGCAGCAGTGAACGACAACAACTGCGGCGCAGTTGTGACGGTCTCGTACAACGCTGACGGTGGAATGATCATCGGAGAGCTAGCAGCGTCTGGCTTCGCCGGGCAGATCTACGGAACAGATGGTATCGCAGAGACTGCGATCGGGAACTACACTAGCGCAGACAACCTGAACGGCGTCATCGCTACCAAGCCCGCATCCGCAGCACCAAGCGAGGTCTCCATGACCTTCGACTACCTGTGCGCGACCACGCCCCCATGCGGCCAGGGCATCTTCACCGCTGAGGCGTTCGACGCTCTGACGATGATGGCGTTCTCCGCCTTCACCTTCCTGACCACACCAGGCATCACCGCCTCCCAGGCGATTGCAGGTACGGCAGGTTCGGGATGGAACGGTGCCTCAGGCACGATCACGTTCCTAGCGAACGGAGACACCCCGGGTTCCGGTTACTGCATCGGTTCCTACACTGGTTCAACCGCAGCGGATGGCACTGAATCGCTGTCCTTCGACTGCAACCAGCACTGGGGATCCACCGGCATCACTGATCTCTGATCAGAAAGCCGATTGGTACACGTAAAGGCACCTTGGCGGGCTTCGGTCCGCCAAGGTGCCCCCAACAACAATGATTACTCCGATACCCCCCCATCTGACAGGCAGTAAAGCCCGGGGGGAGAAAAATCGATCTCATTTCCAGTCTCAAGAGTCTGAAAGATGACCATTGGAGTGACTTGGCTAGGATTAGGAAGAGGCTGATCATAGCAACACTCCTGATTCTAGACGCATTCGCAGGCCTTCTGTACCAGATCAGCTCCCTCAACCTGCTCGACCTACTCCTAGCGGACAACTTGCCAACCGACCTGATATGGTGGGTCCAGGTAGTTCAGGCCCTCTCCTGCGGCTTCTTCTACGTCAAGATCCTATTCGAAGACGTAAAACCAGGACCTATCCGCAGCCTGGGTCTTGCAGGCTCTCCCTTCTTCATCCTCCTGGTCTTCTTGGTCACACTAGAGTTCCTATTCGCAGGCCTCAACCACCCCAGGGCAGGGAATGCAGGATTCCTCCCGGATGAGGGCCTGCATGCGACAGTGACATTGAACTTGACGCACATCGGATTGATGACCCTGGTCCACGCCTCGACATTCCTCTCGATAGCACTCGGCCTCACCCTGACCTACAAGGTCCAGAGGTACGGAAACTTCGCACAGTCCGAGTACCTGATGATAGGCATGTTCTCCGCATGGGTCATCTCATGGACAAACTCCTACTCCCCCCTGTTCGACGCCCCGTCTGATGGCGTGCTCGCATGGTCCCTTTTCTTCAGGGTCGTAGTCGGCGCATTCATCCTAACAGGAATCGCTGGGGTGATGATAGACCTCCTCATATACAGGGGATTCAGGCTAAGGGACGCGACTCCACAGGTGATGATGATCGCCTCGTTGGGAGTCGCGTTGGCTCTGAGGGCTCTGGCCTACCTCAGATTCTCGACTACCAAGTTTCGCTACTACTTCGACCAGGACTTAAGCGACTTCAGCGTCCAGCAATGGAACATACCCACCACCAAAGTACGGCTCATCTTCGGAGACAGGTCCCTCAAGCCAAGCGAGGACGCAAACGGAAACGGCGTCTTTGACGTGGACACCTACACACAGCAGCACGCAGAGCAGGGGCTCATCCCCATCGGCTCACAGATTGGGGACATCATCCCTGGAACCGGGGAAGATATGGACTCAGATGGGCGGTTCGACTCTAGTCCCGAGACCTACACCCACGACGCTTGTGCTCAGTCAACAGACCCAGAAACAGGGGAGCTGCTGTTCGACGAGGCTACCGGAGAACCAATCATGGAGAAGATGGTATCAGAGGGGTCGAGCCTTGGTAGCACCGGCGATTCGATGCCACTCATCGAGATTTACGACAATGACAACAGAGTTCGTGACTACGCCGGCGAACTAATCGATTGCGTCCCAGCGACGATCAACTACGAATACTGGAAGGGGACAGTGGCTGCTACCATTTTCGTCTCTGCAATCCTCCTCTACCTCCTGTTGACCAAGACCCGTCTCGGAATGCGCATGAGGGCCGTTGCAGACAATCCCGACCTTGCCGCTAGCAGCGGTATCAACGTGGAGAGGGTGCAGATGACCAGCGCCTTCCTCTCAGCCGGGGTCTCCGGGGTGGGAGGGGCCATGTTCGCAATGGTCATTCTACACAACCCTGCCACTCCTTTCACCCTCCTCCTCCCTGCCTTCGCAATCATCGTCCTCGGGACTATCGGCTCGATACAAGGGGCCATATTCGCTTCCCTTATCGTCGGATTCGTAAAGGCACTCTCCTCTCCAATACTCCAGGGGATAGGCTCCCCCCTAGGCCGTTCGTCATTCTACACATTGGAGGCAATCTCCCCATACGTGTTCCTGATCGCAATCTTGCTAGTGATGCCCCAGGGAATCGGGCATGCGTGGGAGGAGTGGAAGATAGAGCGAACTCGGGATAAGGCCAATGTGGACTACCGGTCGAGGAGGAAATCCAGAGCGGCCCTCGCACTCCTCCCCACGGGGATATTCGGTCTGCACCATTGGCGAAACGGCCGCTCGGACAAGGCACAGAACTTCTCCATAGCAGCAATCGCCGCCTACTTCATCCACAGGGCATCGACCTTCATCGGGAGGGAGTCGGTATCCGACGGGGCCTGTGGGGCATCCTGCTCAGAACCACTCGATCTGATGAGGGAGGAACTCAACGCCCTCGAACTGATCATAGCACCTTCCAGCGAACAGGCGGCTCGCATGGCAGAGCTCAGCTCGGCTATCGACGGATACTCCGTGACTAACACCGAGTTGCTGACCGGCAGGGGGGACGGCACCCTGCTGGCAAGCGACTCCCCGTTCTTCTCGGAGGCCCAATCCCCACTGGACGAATCATGGCTCGAACTGATGCAGACAGAGATCCATACGGTGAACCTGATTGCCGATACGGGCGACCTCATTTGGCCACTCGTGCCCCTACTTCTCTGGGCCCTAGCCATCTGGGAGGGCATCAGGATTCTCAGGGACGAGCCGGCATCTGGGACAACCCCCAGAAACCCAATCCGGGAAGCAACTGCGTACCTAAGCAGGCTAGCCACACCACCTGAGGCAATTGGCTCCTACTGGGCGACGGCCAAGTCCAAGATGAGAGACATAGACAGAATGCACTCGGAAGCGGTCAACAAAGCGAAAGAACGGATCACTCAGACCCTGATCAGGATGAGAGAACTCGTCCCCGAGAGCGACACCCAGTTAGTCCCCGAATGGCTAAACGACCCCCATGGCAGGAAGGGCAAGACCGGATCGACCATCGCATTCCTGTTCCTACTGCTAATATTGCTAGGATTCCTGTGGTGGCTCCCGATAACAGGCTCGGAAACATGGAACTGGAACAAAGCATTCCAAGTTTCCAATGTCATCTCCATCCTGTGCATCTTCATCCTGATGAGCTTCTCGTTGAACCTCCATACCGGTTACACCGGGATGGTGAACTTCGGAGTTATCTTCTTCGTCGGCATCGGGGCGGTGTTCGTCGGAGTCACCACTGCTCCGGAGGAGATGAACGGCTACGGCTGGAGCATCGGGCCGGCGGTAATAGCAGCCATGATCGTGGCTGGGGCCATCGGATGGGCACTCGCGTACCCCACGGCCAGACTCAGGGCCGACTACTTCGCCATCGTGACCATATCACTGGGTGAGATACTGTTCAAACTGCTCGGCGCCGAGTCCCTCCTAAGGAGCGGCCCCATAGTCTCAATGCAGGGCATTGGAAACTACCCCAAGCCACTCTACGGGTGGTGGTTCTGTGGAAGCACGGAGTACGGCCCCGGAGAGGAGCTTTCATCCGCGGATGGGGTGGTCAACTCCTGCAAGAGCGCCATGGTCGACTCGCCGTCGATGACCTTCAGCAACCTGTTCAACCTGGGCGAGCCGGCATCCTACTTCACCCTACTAGCGATCCTCGGACTAATCTCTGTGGTTGTGGTCTGGGTCATGCTGGATACTCTCATCTCCTCGCCATGGGGGAGGATCCTGAAGTCCATCAGGGAGGACGAGGAGGTCGCACAGCACCATGGTCACGATGTCCTCACCCACAAGGCCGCAAGCCTAGCTCTCGGGGCCTCCATAGCGGCTCTGGCAGGGGCCCTGTGGCTATGGAAACTGGGGGGCATCGACGCCTCCTTCATGATGCCCGCCAAGAGCACATTCCTAGTCTGGGCGGCGTTCGTAATCGGAGGGACGGCGAACAACCGGGGAATGGTAATCGGCGCGTTCATCATCGTCCTGATGGAATTCGTCTTCAACGTCCTAGTCGCAGCAAGTACGCCCGACCTGCCACTTTACACCACTGCGGAGAGGATCGACAGCCTGTTCATATGGGCCATCACCGAGCAGTGGGAGGTAGCCAGTATATTCCTCATCGTACTCATAGTAGGATTCCTTGTCAGGTCCAGGGCAATCATGGAAACCGGGGGATGCGGCTTCATCGCATTCGCCTTCACCGGACTGGTCTTGGGAGAAAGATCCCTGCTCAGGGTCCTCAACCCCGCAGGGGAGTTCTCCATCGCAGGTGGAGGGATGGCCCACGTGAAGCTCCTCCTCGTCGGATTGCTGATGATCTTCTCGCTGAAGTACAATCCGAGGGGACTGCTGCCAGAGGTCCCTAGCAGACCACCACGTCCATCGGGGGGTGAATCGCAGTGAAACCTGCCCTAAGCGTAAGGGGACTCAGGAAGATGTTCGGAGGGCTGGTAGCAGTCGATGACGTATCCTTCGAGGTACAGAAGGGGGAATTCGTGGGCCTGATCGGGCCGAATGGCTGCGGCAAGTCTACAACGTTCAATTGCATCAGCGGCCTACTGGAAAAGACAGATGGAACGGTCGAGGTCTTCGGGGAGGACGTCACGGAAATGAGGCCAGACCAGATCCAGAAATTCGGACTAACCCGGACGTTCCAGCACACCCGCCTATGGCGCGAGATGACAGTGATAGAGAACGACCTGGTGCCTACAAGGAATCAGTTCGGGAAGACCCTGCTGGACCGTCTGTACTCGCTATTCCTGCCCAAATACAACCCAGCCGAGAAGGAGAGGATAGGAAAGGCATACGCGACCCTGGACCAGCTCGAGGTACCTCACATGGCGCACAACCTAACTAGCGAGCTTTCCGGGGGCCAGAGCAAACTGGTAGATATCGGCAGGTCGATGATGGGGGAGCCAAAGCTCCTCCTCCTGGACGAACCGGTCGCGGGCGTGGCAGGACCACTGGCGATGAAGATATTCGAGAACCTGAGGAAGATGGTCGACGAGACGGGAATATCGGTCCTCATCATCGAGCACAACATGGATTTCATACTCCAACAGGGTGTGGATAGGATCGTGGTGATGAACGAGGGAGAGGTCCTCATGGAGGGGACTCCCGACGAGGTCAAGGGCAACCGTGCAGTAATCGAAGCGTACCTCGGGGCCGCCGGAGAGTCAACGGGGGAGGAAGAGTGACACGAGTCCTCGACGTATCCGGCCTCGAAGGGGGCTATGGCTCCGTGCAGATACTGTATGGAATAGACATGCACGTCGATGAAGGGGAATTCGTCACGATCATCGGACCGAATGGGTGCGGCAAGTCAACCCTAATCAAGACGATATTCGGAATAGCCACCTACTACCGCGGAGGGGTCCAGTACAGGGGCCAGGACGTCTCCGGATGGAGGACGGACCAACTAGTCAAGCACGGTATCGCATACGTCCCCCAGGTGGACAACGTATTCCCGTCCCTCTCCGTACTAGAGAACCTACAGATGGGAGGAAACTCCCTGTCCCAGGGCGTTCTTAGCGAGAGGATCGAGAGGTCCCTGCAAATGTTCCCCGACCTCAGGAACAGGGAGCACGACCTCGCAGCCTCCCTCTCGGGAGGGGAGAGGCAGATGCTCGCCATCTCCCGCGCCCTGATATCAGACCCCAAGTTCCTCCTCCTGGACGAGCCTACTGCAGCATTGTCCCCCCTGTACCAGCAGCAGATTATCGAGAGAATAGACTCCCTCCGCGACGAGGGAATCACCATCCTCATCGTAGAGCAGAACGCCAGGCTATCCCTAGCTAGGTCCGATCGCGGGTACATCATCTCAAACGGCAAGGTGGTGCATACGGGCGATGCCCAGCACATCCTGACAGACCCCGAGATCGGCGAGTACTTCCTAGGGTCGACCGGGGAATGAGTGCCGGCTACTTGTTCTTCAGGGACTTGGCCTGCTCCGCCCACATCATCTTCGACACCCTCCCTGGCATCAGGCCCAGAGCGCCGTTCACCGCCTCGGCAGTCTCCTTGTCCATCCTGGAGATCTGGTCGAACGTCCTAATCCCGAGGACCTTCAGCTTCTTCTGGGTCTCGGCATCCACTCCCTTGATCAGGGTCAGGTCATCCGATTTCCTATCGCCCGCCTTTCCTATCTGGGCCCACTTGATTTGAGCCGCGCTGAGGTCCGCGATGACGTTGTCATCATCCACCTCCGGTTTTCTAGAAGACTCGTCGACGCCCCGAAGCTCTAGCATCGTGATGGCCTGCTTGGCCCATTCAAGCTCAGAGACCTTTCCCGGGAGGAGCTCGAGGGAGTCGTTCACAGCCTTTCCTGCAACCGAATCAATATTCGCAACCTGCCTGAATGTGAAAATCCCCAGTGCATTCAACTTCCTCTGTGTGAACTCGTCGATACCGTTGATCAGAGTAAGATCGTCGGGATTGCCGCCCTCCGAAATGCCAATCTTCGACCAGTCCAGTGAGTCTCCCCTCTGGGTGACTCTCTCGAGGATCAAGCCCTCCCTCTTCTCCCTCTCCATCTCATCGGTGTATGTCTCCGCGTCCTTGCCGGCCAACTCTGCCTTTCTCACAGCCGCATCGAGCCTCCTCTTCGCCGCTTCGGCCTCTGCCTTGGCTTCCCTAGCCTCGTCCTCCTCCATCTCAGCGACCAATCTGGCCTCCTCTGCCTCTGCTTCCTCCTGCTCGGCCCTCTGTATCGCCACAGCAACCTCTTCCTTGGCCAGCTCTACTTCCTCTTCCGCCTTGACTATCGCATCGCTAGCCTCTATCGACAAACGCTCCTTCTCCTCATCCAGGCTCTCCTTTTCAGGCTCATTATCTGTCAGGGGCTCTTTCTTGGAGGACTCCAGAGCCGCCTTCTTCTTTTCCATCTCGGCTTGGAGTCTCTCCATCTCGGCCTCCAACTGCTCGATGTCTGCTTGGCTGTCGGCGACTCCGTCCTCGCCTCCGATTCCACTCACCTCTGCCGATAGTTCCCCGGGTACCTCAAGTTTCTCCTCCTCGCTAGAAAGCCCCTCTACTTGGTCCCCAATGATCTCGACCAATGAGATTCCCGAACCCTCCATCAAACTGGCAGCGACCTCTGGGATGAACCGAAGAGACTCCTTCATCCGGTGGCTGTCATCGGTCTCGTGTAGGACAACGTCCTCACAACCATCAGCGACCTTACGAGAAAAGCTGATTGGAACCACTTCGTCGTATTTCCCATGCATTATTGCAGTTGGGTGTGCTGGTCTGGGCCAGGACATCTTCTCTGCAGACTCCATGAACTCCCAAGGGAGCACTATGTCCAGGTCGTACCCGGTGTAGCGCCTCTCCCCGGTGGTCTTCCAGGCGCTTCTTCCAGCTTCTTCCATTCCCTCCCAATTCTCCGCTAGTCCGAATGCAGGGGCAATCAGCAGCAACCTGACTCCTGCTTGCGGCCTCATAGAGGACGCATTCGCCGCTGCAAGGCCCCCCATGGAAGAACCAACCACTAGATCGAACTCCCCTTTGTCGAGATGACGAATCAGCACCTCCGTCTGACTAGCTATGCTCCAGCCCAACTCAGACATCTTTGGTGCGGTGACGTCCCAACCGAGGGCCTCCTTCATGTACGTGGGCTTGGAACCAGTCGGGCTACCTTCGAAACCGTGCGCGAAGAGCACCCTCAGGACTATTCCCCCAGATCACAGAATGAGATTCTGAAGAACTCGTTTTCGGTTGCTTCCCGCTCCATCGGGCTCTCTTGATCGCCAAGCACCCTCATGTGAATCTCAGCAGTAACCTCCACCGTTGCCTCGAAGAGGTGGCCGCCCCTCACCACGTGATCGTCGTCCGAGGCCACGATGTGAATGTGAGAGAACGGGCCATCTGGCCCCGGGGCAAGGTTCCCTTGCATAGAGAGCAACTCCATCGGCTCATCTACAACCACCCTCTGGTAGACGCCTTCCTCATCGAGGAAACCTATCGCCGTGTTTCGGACTCTGCCGATCCCGCTCGTGAGTGCAGCGGCCGTGATGCCGTGTTCGCTCAGACTCCTGATAGAGGCATGCAGCTCCTCCCCCTTGTCGAGCCGGATGAAAAGGTCACGACCTATCCGTCGGTGCTCCATGCTTGCCCATTCGGGTCTAAGACTTCAAACTCACCATTGCAAATTCACTCGGAGACCTTCCAAAATCAACTCCAGTAGAAGTGGAAAACAATCGCAAAAGCACCTTGAGGGGTCGATGTATCTCCACTGGAAGCAAAGGGGTACTATTTTCCAACCATACTGTTCATAGGCCGTGTCTTCCGACTCGCAAAGCCCGGTGGCAAATCAGATGACAATGGCAGCACATGACGCCTCCGCTAGATGGAGGACATTCCTCGAGGAGGCCAAGGAGGCAGAGGTG
>JAZANL010000047.1:0-17901 GCA_036251765.1 Thermoplasmatota archaeon
TCAACGTCATCCAGAACAATGGCCCAAATGCGTTCCAGAGCGTCTTCCATGTGCATTTCCACATCATTCCAAAGACGAAGGATGGAGGGGGCCTGACATTCCCATTCAACTCTTCACCAATAGACCACGAGGAAGCGGAAAAGCTGGCTTCCTCAATCAGAGAGTTGCTGGATTGAAACACTCTCAATAATCAAGACCTCGAACCCTCTCGGAATCCTGTGCCGGATATGCAAGGTGCGCCCGACATCGAACCAGCGCTGTCCAGCGGAGCGATGAAACTCAGAAGAAAAAAACTTGACCGCCTCCCCTGGGACCATACAGGAAAGCACCCCGGCAACCCGTTCTTCTGGAAGATAATCATCATGATGATGGGAATCGGTCTAAGTTACATTTTCAGGAGGAGGCACTACGACAAGATTCCCGAGTTCGAGGGTGGCCGAGTTCTGTCCGCAATCCATCTAAATGGCCTTGTTGACCCTACTACAATGGTACATTCACAGGATCGCAGAGTGATCTCGATGGGCAGACATGACTTGATGACGATGCCACTAATTGGCTGGTTCTCAAGGAGAATGGGATCTCAGCCAGTGATTAGGAAGTCAGAGATAGAGAACGGAGTCTCAGATGAAGAGTATGCGAAAAAAATCAACGACAGGACACTGCTGACAATGACTAACTGCATCGCCTCTGGTCACAATGCACTAGTGATGCCGGAGGGCAAGTCCCACCAGGACTCAAGGCTACACAGATTCAAGACCGGACCAATGAGATTCGCCTTAAACGCAGCATCGATCGCACAGCACAGAGGGCTCCCCCACCCGGCACTACAGCCCATTGGACTCCACTTCCGATGTCACTATTGGTTCAGAACAGATGCCTTCGTTGAGTTTCAAGAGCCCATCCCAGTAACGGCTCCAGAAGACCCCGGGGCCGCAGATAGACTGTCATCTGGTGAATGGGTGGAACCTCCATCCGAGCAGGTATTCCACCTCCGCGATAAGCTATTCTCCTCTCTTTCAGAAGTTACCCCAGACGCTCCAGATTGGGAAACCTACCGCGCTTGGCACCT
The DNA here is from genome assembly GCA_036251765.1 of Thermoplasmatota archaeon. Classification (GTDB taxonomy): domain Archaea; phylum Thermoplasmatota; class Poseidoniia; order Poseidoniales; family Thalassarchaeaceae; genus UBA36. Next base: position 1,070 of record JAZANL010000047.1, read on the forward strand.
GATAGGGCACATCAGAGCAAATCTGGAGAACAAACCCCTAGGCTCATTCAAGGAAGAAGTACTCGCAGCCAGAGAGGTTCGGGACTCGCTTGCAGATAGGGGCTCCCAACAGGATTTGCTGTCACCTTCCATTGAGGCTGCAAAGATACTACACGACCACGATCTGGACGGCCGCTCTATAGAAGGGATGAACCTGAGGACAAGGAGGAATTGGGTTAGAGGCATAGTGGGCATTTTTCTGATGGCCCTAGCAGCCCCCATCACAATCCCATCCACAGGAATCCAGGCATTCTTTGCATGGTACATGGGAGACAGGACAGACGAGGGGATAGACGCCAGAACCACATATCATTTCCTAGCAGGGATGTTCTCGCCGGTTCTCTTCTGGATACCGATGGCAATCGCAGCGTCAATGCTCGCCATCCCTCCATCCGTCGAATCATTACCCATCAATCTGGCACTAGCAGTCGGAATCGTCATACTCATCCACATCACAAACCTAGTTTTCCTGCTTGGATACGATTTCTGGATCGATTTCTCCGATTCCACCAAGAGTGCACGATTAGCATCATCCGAACAGGGAAAGAGGCTGCATGAACTGATGCATGACGTGAGGACCAATCTCAACTTGCTCTAAATAGGACCACTTCTTGCAACATTCGTGAACCATAGCGAGGCGGCTGACTCAATCAGGACATGGTTGCAAGGTGAGAGGCTAGAAGCTAGAGAGGTAAAAGACCCCCAAGCGATAGTCCATCTCCACGTAAGATACCCCCCAACAAAGCAAGGACACCTATTCAACATTGTAATCCCAAAGAACAGGAACCTAGTCTTGGTCTACTCAATTACAAGAGTAGACGAGGGGCAGCAGGAATCAATGAGAGAAATGGCCAATGAGGTTTCAGAGGACTGGGAGGCGTGGCTACATGAAACCAGAATAAGAATGACTTCTTCAGATCTCGATTGGGTCCTGCATGTCGGCAAAAGCAAAGATGGGGTGGCCGGACCACTTCAGGCATTCAACCTCTCGAGACCGGTTTGGCTAGATGGGCTTACGCAGAACGAGTTCATGCAAAGCATGAGAAAGGTTTGGCTCACAAAACTCTCCCTGATACACCAAATCAAGTACGGGTTCGGAAATGGAAAGGGCAAGCCAGGGCCGGTTGATGATTGGGAAGGAAAGAAGACCGGCAAAGAATCTAGACGACCCCAAATAAGGCAATCAGAGATTGATACTGACGAGACTGGGGGCTTCGGCAAGGACTTCGACCCCCTCGAATGGGCCTAGAAATCTAGGCATTCAGAACCCGCCAAAAGTGACCATAAGGGGTTTAGGTTAAGTATTCGGTAAATTCGAATTGCCATGATGCAGTACGACCGTTCCTCAGATAGAGAAGGAATCTCGAGCAAGAGGAGCGGCACAACCATCGTCATGCTGATGCTCCTAAGCCTGCTAGCCTCATTCTCAGCTCCAGCCAGCGCCAGTGACATCGTGATCACGGACCCAATCGAGGTAGTACAGAGTAGCGTGCACAATGACAGGATGATGGCAATGGATGCGGACTCGGAAGGAAACGTGCACATCGTCTGGAGCAGGAACACAAACCACCTGTATTACAAGATGCTAGACCCGAGAGGGGAGACCCTGATCTCAGAGACCCAAATCTCTGACCCGGGAGCCCATCGAGCATGGCACCCAGACGTCACCGTGGACAGCGATGACATGGTTCACGTCGTTTGGACCGATAGGGCCGGGCAGTACAAGATCATGTACACCCTTCTCGACCCATCACTAGACGATCAGAATGGAGACTCATCCCTGGACTCCACCCTATCGGTAGTACCAAACGACTTCGAAGTAGCAAACAACCCCCAGAATCGGGATTGGCCCGCAATTGCCGTTGACTCGGAAAACAACCCCCATATCGTTTGGGAAGACTCTTTCGAGCCCCTAGAGCTATACTACCAACAGTCACAGATTTACTACAAGATGCTCTCAGTCGACCAAGTCGCTAGAGTGGTAATTGTCGAGATCGACAGCACGTTGCTTACCCCTATCCTAGGCCAGAAGGGGCACCCAGACATAGCAGTCGACATCAATGACTTCGTCCAAGTCGTCTGGGACGACACCAGAGGCGGACAAGTCGAGATGGTCGTACCAATTGACACCTCGGGATCAATGAACGCAGAATGGGCAGACATGTGCGCGGTGTTCTACGGAGGAAACTTCGCTAGTGGGGGGTATTTCATCGGATTGAAGCCAATGCTGGTCAGCGCCAACATGAGCGTATACGAGACTCTCTATGCACTGAGTGGCAATTGGCCAGCCGCAGCGACCAGCGGGAACTGTGCCGATGCGTACCAGACCGGCGGCTCTGGCAGCCAAGGCCCCAGATCAACGCCCCTCGGACCGGGAGACTCATCCGGAGGAATCAGGGAGCTAACCGAGGTGGTTTACAACAACCAGGCCACAAACCTCCCCGCGGATGGCGGGTACTACAGCGAGTTCTGGGGCCCAGCAGCCACATGGGCGTGCCTCTCGTACAGAGATATCCAAGGCAGACAAGGACTAGCTGCCAACCCACCGACCACCCTGGACCACCGATGGAACGACAATGCCACTCGGGTAGTCATACCGATTTCGGATGAGGGTCCCTATGGCGGCACCCCGATGGATAACGACGACACCTCGAGTATCAACCAGGCACACGACGCATGCGTCTTGGCTCAGACCAAGCCGTATCCACTCTGGGCCGGCTCTGACACGGCAGTTGGAAGCTACATGCTCGATTTGGCTCAATGCCCTGTGGGTTCCGGTCTAAACACCCGAACATGCAATGGAGCGACAACTCGAACAACTACTGCAGAGGGACAAATGTATCAGTTCCCGACTAGCGCTGGCTCTTCCTCGGAACTGGAGATCATGGTCGAGGCCATGGTTTACCTAGCTACTAACAACTCACGTGAGATATACATGACAGTTCTCGACCCCCACTCCCTATTGGAGAACCCATGGCCCGGCTGGAGTCGAGGAGACCCAGGGACCGAGGCAAATCAGAATGGGTACTACGTAGAGGACCTAGGGCCTTCGGAAGACGAACAAGGCTACGGTCATCTAGTAGTCGTCAACGACACCCAGATTACCAATAACCCAGCATACAGCCTACACCCTTCGATAGCTATAGACAACTCCGGAAACACCCACCTCGCTTGGCAGGATGGGAGGCTCTACCCCGGTTGCGAAGGTCCTACAGGAGGTATCGACATCGAGGGAGCCTACGAGATATACTACACCAGGCTTCGACTTCGAGGGGCAGCAGAGTGGGACGGGGTGTCCGAAGGCCTTCCTGCCTACGGGATAAAGCAGATTGCGTCAAGCGCAATCTCCACTCCGGAACAATGCGAGGGAGCCTCGGATGAATACCCATTTGCACCCAGCTCGGTGGCCCCGCAAATCCTGACGGACTCTTTCGACAACGTCCACCTGTCTTGGATTGATTACAGTTTTACAGAGTGGCAGGAGACAATAATGTACGCTAGGCTAAACAATACCAACGAAAAGTATCCGCAAGGATTCCCGTTAAATTCAGCAGCATCTTCAATCCTCGACCCATGGGAGGTAAGAGAGGTAACAAATTGGACATCCGACAAACTAGGACCTGCAATGTGTCAACCAGAATGCAACACAGCCGACGGCCATCACCTGTACCCCGATTTCAATCTAGACCGAGGCATGCCTCCTGCGTTTGCTAACGATCTGGGAAGCGGGGCGCACATCGGATGGTCCGACAAGAGATGCGACTGGGACGGCTCCAACGCAAACAAGTGGACCCTATGCTACGTCCACGTTCTCACTGGACTTGTCGACCTATCCCTAGCTTGCGATGATAAAATCAGAATGAATGCAAACATAGAGGGGTACCCATACGAATGCCCTGCAGATGCTGAGACATTCTATCACACCATTCAACCTGGGGAACTTACCACCTTCAACATCACCATCGCTAACCCGACCCCCGGCCCAGCTGAGCTTGTTAGAGACACGTTCACGGTCACCATGGAGGGCATCCCCAACAATTGGACGGCCACTCTCTTCTACATGACCAACAACACACCAATTTTCGACTCGACTCCGGTATTCCTGGATGGCGGCGCAATAGATCCACTCTACCTCAGGGTCAGAACTCCCACAATTTACCAAGCTAAGGAAGATGAATTGGCACAAATAAGCATCATCGCCACATCTGCAAAGGATCCAGCAATCCGCAACAAACTAACCCTTCTGACTTTGATGGATGTAGTGCATGGAATCGAGCTAGATACTAGCCATTACCAAGTCGATGTGGAGCAGGGCAAGTCAGCGGTATTCTCGATATCAATAAAGAATACTGGAAACGTGTATGACACGTTCGCATTCTACGACCCGGCTACGTTGGAGGGGCAGAATGAGTGGTCACTGCCCTTTGGCTGGGGAATAGACTTCCCCCTGCGTATCTCGCTTGATCCGGGACAGTCAGTGACGAGAAATCTGAAGGTCAGCGTACCCGAGTCGCAGGACCCAGGAACCTTCGCAATCTACCTGAAGGGGTGGTCTACAGGTGAACCGGTCCTTTCAGTCGACAGAGGCACCTTCGACGTCCTAGAATTATGGATAAATGTCTCAATCAGGACCACCGGGAACATCGTATTCGACATCGGCGATACGAAGCTGTACGTCCTCCCAGGAGAGTGTGCCAGTTTCCCAATCCAAGTGAACAAGTACTTCACACCGGGCCACATTGTCTTCACGACCCCGGGCGCTCCGATGGATAGGCCTGCAGACTCTGACATCAACTCCTGGAGATTCGATCATTGGACGGTCGACCTCGACTTCTCAGAGTGGCCGGGCAGCCCATCTTCCGCTGATCAGGACATTTACTGGGCGCAAGTAGGGACCACATACACTGTAAGCGCAGAGATGTGCTCTCCCTACAATGCAACGGCCGGAATCGGCGAATCGGTAACTGTTCGAGCGCATCTGGATGGCACTCCAAAGGTACGTGACTCGGTCCTGATTCTCACAAACGTGATTCAGAGGTACGAACTCGAGTCATCAGTCCCAGAAACCATCGTCGACCTATACCCAGGACAATCCTATCAGATGAATACCACGGTTTCCAACCTAGGGAACGGGCAGGACAGGTACGATATCACAATCGAATCGATCGTAGATAGCCAGGGAGGAGCTCATGTCTGGGACATGGACATACCCAGGATTCTTTTCGAGGAATTGAACAGGGATGAAGCCCAGACAGTCCCTATCTACATCAATGTCCCAGTACAGACACTAGCAGGCGAGTACACAATCACATTCAACGTACTGAGCGAGGAACCATTCCCCTGCACCGAGGATCCGTGCGAAGGAACAAAAGTTCAGGACCAGATAGTAATCAGAGCCACCATCATAGAGTTCCATGACATGCAAATATCTCTGGATCCAACAGTTGAGAGCAAGATAAAGACCACAGCACCGAGTAGGATAGTCAGATACACGCTAAACGTCTCCAACCTTGGCAATGTAGAGGATCAGCCCACGATCCACAATCACACCTACGACGATGTAACCAACTCCTGGTCCGTTCGACCAGGGCTCGGGTCGCTAAGCACGTGGGAGTTTGATTACGCGCTACTGGAGGGATTCGGCACCGAATTCCCATTAGAGAAGCCCTGCGTCGAGCTAACCGTTGAAGAAGAGAACCAGATTACTCAACAGATCTCACAAGGACAGGGACCGGACTACTGCTATGTCACTGCAGCCAACACCATCACACTCCCGATGATGCAACCATACACCACACTGCAGTTGGTGGTGATAGTGACAGTAGCTCCAGATGCGTCTCTAACAGATAGAAATCTGGGAATCAAAGTCCTGTCTATGCACGGGTCATCTGACCAGGGGGGAGATTTCGACGAGACCGAAGTCTGGACCGACTCATGTACCCTGGATAGCAACTCGGATGGAATCCCAGACAACCTGCCTCCAGATTGCGATACCAACGAACAGATCCTCGAGATGCGACTGAGGGCCCCTGACCTGGTCTTGGAGAGCGTCGTTGCACCCGTAAAAGAGGCCGCAATCGGAGAAATGCTCTCTATCAACGTCTTCATCACGAACAGAGGCAATGCCCACGCTACGGATGTGAACATTATCCTGTGCAAGGACCAGTCGGAATCGGACATCAAGAGGAACGGCTGCGATGAAGAGAACATCGTCTACAGGCAGATAGTCAACGCCATCATGCCCATAGGGCAGTCCGATACCGACCAGTCCGACCCAATTACCCTGCTATACATGGTCGAGCCAGGCAATCATGACATCGTCGTGGTCGTCGATCCGGACAACAACATCGTCGAGACTGACGAGAACAACAACATAGAGAAGATTGGCAACATGAAATCGCCGCTGGGCTCACTCGATGTCGGAAGGGAACTACTCGTTAGGTATGCAGTCCCAGCAATAATCATAGGAGCGACATTCTCCCTCTTCGGAGTCGCCGGTTACGTGATTTGGGGCAGAAGGGTGGAAGCCCTGGCAAGGTTCTCCGAGCTTAGCAGCCTTATGCCGGGCTCCGATGACGACGACATGGTCTTCTGACCTACTTGGCCATCCACCAAGGCAAAGGCATTGAGTCCCTCCCTGAGACGAAGGCTCCGGAACTAGTAGAGAAGTCCCTCATCAGACGCTCCCTGAGGGTGTCCATCATCTTCTCAGCATGCATAGACTGGATTCGCATCCCCTGTGAGAATGCATCTAGGTCCAAGGGTCTCCTCGGATGCCTCATCATTGCGTGCGCGAGCTGCCTTTCCTCGTATGACTCGAAGCTCTCATCAACACTAGGAGACACTTTGTGCATGACTTGCTGGTGAAGCGCGATTATCGAGTCCCTCTGACGGTCAACGTTCTCCAAAGCCGCATCCAACTCTGACAGAATACTCATTGCGTCGACCATGGGCAGCGTCTTCCCTACCCCTATCCTGCCAACTAGGCTCTCTAGATCGCTTGGAAGACTTCCCGACAATTGCATCCCCTTGGGCATCTTCCTGTGCTCGGCCCTAAACAGGTCAGGACCCAGGTCCAAGCGTATTGAAAACGACTGATTAACTCTGTACACCTTCTTTGGCGGACCTCCCTTGTCCGACTTCTTCACCTCGGAATCGACGAAACCCGCCTCCTCCAGCACCTTCAGGTGTTTGACTACCGCCTGCTGGCTTACATCGAGTAATTCCGAGAGTTGAAGCGGGTAGTGCGGCTCTTTTACCAAGTACCTGAGAATGTCCCTCCGTGTAGGATTCTCTAGAATGCTGAGGGACTCATCGAACCCTACCATCACTTACCAACTCAAGGTTGGGTAGTCAACATCCTCTAAAAACCCAATCTAGATACTAATGACGACAACTCGGATTCCCGTCAACCTTCGTCCCACGACTTCCAAGTTTCATCGTCAACCTCCTGTTCGGGCTTTTCAGGGGGTCGACTGTCCACTTCCGTGAACGGGTTGGGGGCCACTCCAGGCAATCCTTCACCCGGTGCTCCCTCGTTCTGGGAATCATCGATAATTACGCTTCCATTATCGATAATCACGAACTGGTCAGGCATCTTCCTTTTGTCCGTCCACACCATTATAGCTAGAATCACCCCTACTAGCCCGAAAGGAGAGCCTATGCAGCATCCTATGTAGAAGAGATACATCCACAGGTTTCCAATCAGTTTGTTTGCAGACACCTCATCGTCAACAAGCCAGAGATTCGAGTCACCTTGATTTTGCAGTGTATAGTTCCCTTCCAGATTCTCGAACACTCTCACCGGCGAGTAAACCGTCTTCTCATCCGAACCTATCCTGTTAGAGTCAAACATCCCCGCAGCCCTTCCCGTGACTTCGTTTCCTTCCTCATCCAGCAGAGTTAGATCAGAAGCCGGTGCTTCGCCGTCAGATATTCTCAGGGCCGATACCATTTCCGACCCTTCGATCATGAAAGAACCAGATTCCCCCGGACCCAGCATTACGAGATTGTTCTCCTGTGGATCGAACGACTCAATGAACTCATCCGAGACCTGCCACAGTGAGATGGCAGCTACCAAGAGGAGAATTGCAGAAGATGCGGTGAAGATGCGAGCCCACCTCCTCATACCCCCAGTCACAACCCCGCCTCCAGCCACCTATCTATAGGGTTGTTTTCAGTATGTGATGCCCAGAGCACCTAGCTTTTCTGGCAAGTAGGTGTCCGTAACGAAGTCCAGGCCATATTTCGCAAGAGACTGCTGCTCAGCCTTCTTTCCAATCTCTTGCATCAGTTGAATCTGCTCCTGCCACCATCCCGTTGCGAATCGCGGGTCGCTAAGTTCTGCATTCAGAGCATTCAGATCTTGCTTAGTCAAGTCATCGCTTGGAAGGTCGTATGCCAGGATGTCATCGGCGGTAATGCCCAGATAGGTGGCCTCCTTAGTCGCCAAGTACTCAGAGATATGAGCCGTCTTTATTGCACCATATGCTATGCTAGCATAGATCCTGAAGGACCACGGGTCACAGTCTGCGAAGACCATTATCGGCTTGTTCCACTGATCGCTCATCCTCCTCATTATTCTCCTAGTCGACCTAGCAGGTTGCCCCTTCAGGTGAACCAGTGCGCACCTTGCCTCCTCGTCGAAACCATTCTCAACCAGTCTGTCGAACATCCCACCCGTCTCAATCGCCATAACGAAGTCAATGTCCTCTTCGACCATTCGTAACTTTTCAGACTCCACGTTGTATGGTACTCCATAACCAGAGTCACCAACGTCATCTCGACAGTTGATTCTCATCCAATCCCCCCTGCGATTCCTCTCCTCGAAGGTTACGTTTCCGATTATTCGAGCCCCGTCCTCCTCAGGCCTAAGGCCAAAGTCCTCCCTCAGGCATTTGGTGACTATTTCCAGGTCCTCGGAGACCCCATTGCTCTCATTCTGGCTGGAGAACTTCCCATGGCCCCATCCCTCTGAGATGTAGTACATCTCTCTGAGTGTCGAAGTCTTCCCATCGGAGATCATCCCCTCCACGAATTCAGTGATGTGTAGCGCCCTGAGCAGCTGTCTGGCCGAACCCAGGGATGTCGCATCCCTTACCGTCTTCTTCTTACCGTACTTGTATACTCCCAGCTTCTTGTCGAATCCGATGTTCGATTTCGATCTCACTGGAAGAGTCATCGTGGGAGGATTCCCCTTCAACATCTTGTCATGCATCTCGGAGGCGACCCCATGCAATGCATCGATCACCTCCTCCTTCGTCTTCTGTCTGTCCATCGTCATTCAATCTCCTCCATTCCATCATTAGTTGAGAAATCCCCAAACAGGCTCGTCTGCCCCTCTTCCAATGACTGAGGTTGCGAAACCTCACTCTGCTCTGCTCTTTCTTTGAGTTGAGAAATCGCTTCCTTCGGCTTCTCTAACTCCGATTCTGCTGCCTCTAGTGCCTCTGACTTCCTCAGTTCCTCAAGCAACTTCTCATCAATCTTCGTGGCTCCGATTACTTCCCCGTTGCCTCTGTAGAATATCTCGGCATCACTCCACTCTCCCTTTCTTAGGCCCGAGACCCCGAAGTGGATGGTCGTAGCAGATCCAGGGTTTAGCGTATCCAGCCTCCAAGCCCAGAGGCCATTGGCCTGCTTGCTCCCACCAAGGGCGTTTTCGGCGATTGCCGTCTCATTACTTTCCGGCCACTTGGCTAGAATTGTATACGCCCTTGCCCTTGCCGTGTAGTTGAAAATAGTAATTGAGCAGGTAGCAAGCTTCCTCTCGTCATCCCACCCCAGCTCTTCTTCACAGAAGACAGCATCCATTATCTTCGTGATTATTGGGGCCAAATCAGGCTCCTCCCTAGATAGCAATTCAGAGGACTTCTTCGAAATCTCAGGGAGAATTATGTTAATCAGCTCGAACTTCTCCCTAGCCTTCTTCCTCTGAGAGCTCTTCTTCAGATGCCCCTTCAGTCCTCTGCCAACCTCTAGCATGGCTAGTCGAATTTCCTCGAAAACCTCTTCATTATCCGAAACTGCCTCCTTTGCCTCGCTAGTGAATTGTACATTTGTTGAAGCTAGATGGATTAGTACAGCAGCAGGGCCCTTTGGAATCCCTTTCCCTCCAGGATGATCCAAACCGTATCTTTTCCAATCGACTGCCTCGAGGGCCTTTGTGAGAAGGCAACCCCCTTGCTGGTACATCAGCGGGACTCTGTTTGCAAACCTTAGGACCTCTATCGGCCCATCTGCACTCAGATCCCCTCCAAATACCAGTCCAACCTCAATCTGAAACGGGTTCCCTTGGGTGACCTTGGGGCTCCTGGTTATAGTGGAAGCGAAACGCGAATCTATGGCTTTGGATAGCCCCTTTTTGATCAGAAGGTCCTCGATCGGAGAAAGGCAATCCGTGGGAGGGGAGAGTAGCTTGACCTTCCTGAACGCAGCAATCATCCCCTGCGCATCGTCTGCAGATATTCTCTTCGGGCTCCTACCTTCGTCTAACCCCGCTGCTGCAAGAATCTCACGTGCTGCCCTCATACTGACCCCAGAGAAGTTGTGCCTGAGGAAAGAAGTCAACTTCCTCTCATCAGACTCCCGCAGCATCCTCTGCAGAGAACCCAGTTGTATTCCATGGGGGTGTGGGCGTATCTCGCTGACCTCACGCGGGAGCCTCTCGGTAGTCCTTTGCCAATCACCCTCTTCGATAACGCTCCCATCTCTATCACGAACCACAAGGGAGATACTAGCATGCGGATTGACAATGGAAGTCATCCGCAGGTACTGGTGGACGGACTGCCTTCCTCTCTGGTACTTTGCCCTCATTTCGCACTCTATCCTCAACCCGTGTGGAACGCTTTCCCCGGTCTTCTCGTCCAACCATAGGTCCCGGCTCTCACCTGACTTTGTTGCTCGGTTTCTCCTAGTGTCAATCCCAAGCTCAACGAATACCGCAGACGAGTCTTTGGCTATCTTGGAGACTACCTTTGTCTTGGATCCAGCAGTTAATTGGCTGTACATCACAACCCCTGTGATTCCTATTCCTTGCTGACCTCTTGTTTGCCTGATTGCATGGAACCTCGAACCCAACAGAAACTTTCCAAATACGTTCTCTATGTCCTCCCGGGGTATTCCTGGGCCATTGTCTTGGGTGATTAGCTTCAGCCTGTCTCCCTTCATCCTCTTTATTTCCACATTTATCTCGGGCAGTATCCTTGCCTCTTCACAAGCATCTAGGGAATTATCCACTGCTTCCTTTACGGCTGTGATGATTGACCTTTGGAGTGTGTCGAACCCTAGGAAATGCTTGTTCTTCTCGAAGAACTCACTGATTGAAATCTGCTTCTGTTTGCTAGAGAGTCTTTCTGCAGGGTCCATTCATCCACCACCACCAAGTCCTCCCTTGTCCGAATGACGAGGGGCTTGCAAGGTAGCCCCTGCCCGTAACGAGACCGCTATTGAACAATGCCCCAAGTCACACGCTGAGCCATCGTTTCAGAGGAACACATCAGGATGCCAAGATGTGATTTTCCCAGTGAAGGCGCTGGTCATCACAGTGAGTGGGCTTGCAAGGTACAACTTACCAGGACCTGAACGACCCTGGAAGTTCCTGTTAATGGCCGAAACTGTAACCTGCTCAGGATCGTCACTCACTCCTGGCCCCGCTCCTATGCAAGCACCACAGCCAGGATCGATTAGCTTCACCCCGGCCTTCTCGAATGTCTCGGTCCATCCCATCCTCATCGACAGCTCCTTCACCGACTTTGACCCGAACTGGATGTAGCAATCAACCCCTTCCGAGACAACCAGGCCAGACTTTAGCGCTGCCTCGCAAACCATTGCGTAGTACGAGAAGTCATCATCCTTGCCAGCAGTGCAGGACCCAGCATAGGCTATGTCGATTGGAACCTCACCAATCTCGTCAATGTACGCCCCGTTTGTCGGGTCCGAAGGCACTCCTTCGTCGGGATTTCCTGGATGGGCAACCATTGGTCTGATTTGTGACAGGTCAATTTCGTGGACTCCCCCTCCGTAAATCGCCCCAACATCAGGCAAAACGAACTCTTGCCTAATCATCGACACATCCGCGCCCTCTCTTCTAGACGCCAACCACTCCACAGTAACATCGTCAGCCTCACAAATGCCCGTCTTCGCACTACACTCGGTGGCCATATTGCAAAGCGTGGCCCTTTCATCCATGGATAGGCTTGCAAGACCCTCCCCGCCGAACTCCATGCTCATGTCCAAGGTCTCTGACTCAGCAGCAAATCTCCAAAGGATATGCAGAATCACATCCTTGGCAGTGCAACCGGGATCAAGCTCCCCAGTTAACTCGAAGCGGATACTCTCGGGGACTTTCACAAATGCAAATTGGTTGTGAATCAGATTCGCATACTCTGTAGAGCCGACCCCATATGCTAGCGCATTGGACGCGCCTCCCATGCATGTGTGAGAGTCGGTGGCTTGGATGAAATCCCCCACGTCTATGAACTCCTCTCTGGCCACTTGGTGGCAAATACCCGGGCTGACACCGTCCTCGGCCGAGTAGTCTCGGACTCCTGTGTGCTCCTGGAATAGGTTCTGCATATCCCTCAGAGTCTGTATCTTCTCAGCGAACTTTCCGAACCTCGGGACCCCCGTTGCATACAGCAGATGATCCTCGAAAACAGCAAATTTCGAAGGATTAGGAACATTGTAATCCTCCCCGTATTCGTTTGCAAGGAAGGTGTGAACCTGTGCGGTAGTGAACTCATGGGAGTATCCGCCATCAACTTGGGCTAGAACTGCGTCACCCGGTTTAACGAATCTCTTCTTTCCATTCTTCCCAAGGAGTTTGTTCGAAACCAACTTCTCAACCATTGTCATGGGACGCTCCTGCGTATCGAACTCAGGCAGATCGACAGTCCCTTCCTTCAGCCGCCTTGCAAAGGGGAGTATTCCTCCATTCTCAAGAATCAGTCTGCTGACCGGGTCATACTTCTTAGTGAACTCAGATAGGGCAAGGCTCTCCCCGTTCTGCAGCCTCATCAGCATCTCGTGATCTCCCATCAACTGGCCTAGATTCAGATTGTTCCTCTCGTGAATCGGGGCGAAGGACGCCGCTATGACAATCCTGATTCCAGACCATCTTTCGCATTGTGGTGCAGTCTCTCTACTCGAGCCAGTCCCCTTTCTATGCCCAGAAACGATTACCTCGAATCCTCCATCGATCAAAGCTCGTGGCTCGAAAACCCTCCCTCCCTCATGCATCAATCCAGCATACGCATTCTCTGCAATCATAGCTGGCTCATGATCAAAGCAGACCCAAGCAGGAGTCATCACATCGGTGTTAATGTCGTCTAGCAGTTCTTCGACAGACAAATCCTCCATTCTGAGATTCAAACCTTCGTAGAGTTGCTTTCGAATGAGGTCAAGGTTCTTTGTCAGGAACAGAACCCTCTTTCCAGGAGTCAGACTGACATTCTCAGGTGGCCAGACTCCCTTCGACATTCTACCCCTCATATGCTGCCAGAACAGAATCTTATTTCACGATTCTCGATGACTTTCCAATAGTTTCACCCTAACAAAGTAAGATTTCATAATATCATAACCTTAAATAATATGTCTTTCGCGAATTTAATACCTTTTTGCTAAAAGGCGGGTGAAGAATAATGTCATACCTTGTTGAAGACACCGTGAAGTGCGATGAATGTGGAAGCCGACAATTGAAGAAAGACGAATCCAGAGGAGAGGTTGTCTGCGAAGACTGCGGCCTCGTTCTGGAGGACAAGGTGATTGACCAGGGCGCAGAGTGGCGCGTCTTCAGTCCAGAGCAAGGAGATCAGCGTGCAAGAACCGGCGCACCGATGACGGTGATGCTGCATGACAAGGGGCTTTCCACCGATATCGACTGGCAGAACAAGGACTACTCTGGGAAGTCGATCTCCAGCAGGTACAGGAGCCAGTTCTACAGGATGAGGAAGTGGCAGAAGAGATCCAGAGTCAGCAATGCTACCGAGAGAAACAAGGCAATGGCTCTAGCCGAGCTCGATAGAATGGCTAGCCGGTTGGAACTCCCCAAGACGATCAGAGAGACGGCTGCTGTCACATATGGGAAGGCAGTAGATGCAAGGCTAATCCGTGGCAGGTCCATAGAAGGAGTAGCAGCAGCAAGCCTATACGCAGCCTGCCGAATTTGCGAGAATCCACGAACCTTGGACGAGATCGGGGAGGCCAGCAGGACAGGTAGGAAGGAGATCGGTCGCACATATCGTTTCATGGTCAGGGAGCTGAGGATGAAGATCCCACCAACCAAGCCAGAGGACTACATCCCCAGGTTCTGCTCGGGTCTTGATCTGGACGCAGAGGTCCAGGCCAAGGCATACGAGTTGATCGCAGCCGCGCAGGAGAAGGAACTGACTAGCGGCAGGGGGCCAACAGGGATCGCTGCATCGATCATCTACATCGCAAGCGTACTCTGCGGGAAGAGGAGGACTCAGCGTGAGGTTGCCGAGGTGGCCGGGGTCACTGAAGTGACGATTAGGAACAGGTACAAGGAACTCATTCAGAATCTAAACATAGAACTCGAGATCTGAGGTCTTAAGATTACGAGCATCCAGTAGTTGAACCGCATTCGTTGCACTTCAGGCAGGTACCGTTCCTGACCATCTGGCTACCGCCGCAATCGTCACAGATGTCTCCAGTGAAACCCCTCTGCTTTGCAGCCTGCCTGGTCCTCGCATCCACATCCCCAACAGCAGCCTCCAAGGTCATCTGTACCTCGCGTCTCTCACCTTGACTTCGTGCTAGCCCTTGCTCGGTTACCTCGGGTCGACTAATGGAGAACGGATCCAAGTCTTCCTCTTCTAAAGGGACGTGAGCAAGATCATTCCTACCGGCATACTCGATTGCAAGCTCGCGGAACACCCAGTCGATGATGCTTGAGGACATCTTCACCCGGCCACTCCCCCCCTCTATCATTCCGCTGGGCTCGAACTTGGTGAAAGTGAATGACTTAACGAAAGCATCAACGGGCACCCCATGCTGCAATCCGATCGACACCGCAATAGCGAACTGAGACAGCAGAGCTCTCCAAGCTGCACCTTCCTTCGAGGTCAGAAGGAAGATCTCTCCAAGCTTCCCGTCTTCGTATTCTCCTGTGATAAGACGTACGCTGTGACCACCTACTCTGGCCTTGAAGTTCGCCCCTCTCTTCCTGTGTGGCAGCGGCCTCTTGGATGCGATATAGTTCTCTACGAGAGCCTTTGCAACGGGCATTGCAACCGGCTCTGGCAGAGGCAGCGCACTAGCGGCCTCCTCCACCATCTTCTCCACCACCGACTCCTCCTCTTCCTCTAGTTCCATCGATTCGACCAGCTGACTCATCAGCGGTTGTGATAGTTTGCTACCATCCCTGTAAACCGCACAGGCCTTGTTCATAGTGGCGTGACTGAGATTGTAAGCTTCCCTTACATCCTCTATTGAAGCATCAGAAGGCATGTTGATGGTCTTCGAAATCGCTCCGGAAATGAAGGGCTGGGCCGCCGCCATCATTTTGACATGGGCATCCCAGGCGATTGACCTCTTTCCGTACTTTCCACAGGGAGTGGCACAGTCGAATACAGCGAGGTGTTCGTCCTTCAAACCAGGAGCTCCCTCTATGGTGTTGTATCCGAAGATATGGTCATTCGCAGCATCAATCTCCCGTCCAGTGAGCCCAATAAATCCTAGGGTATCAAAGAACGGATCATCAACTTGGGCCTTTGTCATCCCAAGCTTTCCTACACAGAAGTCCTCACTAAGGATGGAAGGAGCGAAAGCAGATCTCAAGTCGAAGACGTCCGCTAATTTCTCTTCGATAGTTGCGAGAAGCTCATCATCGAATCCAACTTCCTTCAATTTCTGAATAGACAGGCTGGGACAGTCACTCAGCCTCTTCGTGCCCATGATGTACTCCTCTATGGCTAGAGCATCGCTCTCAGAATATCCCAATCTGCTAAGAGCATTGGGTACTCCGTGATTGATAATTCTCAGAGACCCACCCCCGGCGAGCGTTTTGTACTGGACGAGGGAGAACTGGGGCTCCACACCAGTGGTATCGGCACCCATGACCAGACCTATGGTGCCGGTCGGCGCTATCACTGTGGTCTGAGCGTTCCTGAACCCATGCTCCTCGCCATCCATCAGGGCCCTGTCCCAGCAACTCCTTGCTGCGTCCAAGAGATCCTTCGGGCATTTCTTCGAATTGATGCCCATTGGTGGAACCGTCAGACCTTCGTACTCCGAATCGGGTGCATCGTATGCGGCCCTCCTGTGATTGCGCATAACCTTGAGCATGTGCTCGGCATTCCTTTCGTAATCAGGGAATGGCCCGAGGATGGACGCCATCTCTGCGCTAGTGGCGTAACTCTCGCCGCACATTATCGAGGTTATTGCCCCACAAATGGCGTAAGCTCTCTCATCATCGTACGGAATCCCCATGTGCATCAGAAGCGACCCAATGTTGCAGTAGCCAAGACCAAGGGTCCTGTAGTCGTATGACCCCTTTGCAATGGACTCAGATGGAAACTGTGCCATGAGGACGCTAATCTCTAGGGTAGTGGTCCAGAGTCTGACGCTGTGCCTGAAGTCCTCGATGTGGAACTTGTGGGTATCTAGGTCGTAGTAGTGAAGAAGATTAATGCTCGCTAGATTGCACGCAGTATCATCTAGGAACATGTATTCAGAACAGGGGTTTGAACCATTGATCTTCCCAGCCTCTGGACATGTATGCCACTCGTTGATTGTGGTGTCGAATTGGACGCCAGGATCGGCGCATGCCCAGG
>JAZANL010000048.1:0-11208 GCA_036251765.1 Thermoplasmatota archaeon
CCACTCAGGAAGAAGAGGCCGACGACTCAGAGGATAACGAAACTCAGCAAGATGACCACGAACCAGAAGGAGATGAAGAAGAAAACGAGGACTCCAACTGGAAAATATTGATGTTGGGGCAGAGGAAGAGCCGGAGCAGGAAGAAGTCCCCCCTCCGCCACCGATCGGATTCGACGCCCCTCCTCCGCCGCCCGGTTTCGCAGAGGAAGAGCCGGAGCAGGTCATTGACGATTTTTCTTCTATCGACTCATTGGCAGATTCCCTCTCACTATTGGATGACGATTTCGAGTCTGAGGTGGAAAATAATATTCCAGAGGAAACACCATCATTCGAAATACAAGGCCAACCTGAACAAACACTTTGGCCCGTTGGAGAAGAAGATTCCGAATCCCCTTCGGAAGTCTCACAAGCCATAGACGCGTTCGGACTAGTGAAAGAATCAGAATTCGAGCAATCCGAATCTCAGAAAACAAGCAGGCCATCTCCATTTCTCAGAACCTCGTCCGAAGTCGACTCGATTCCCGGAGACAAATTACATGCAACACTGAGTGAATCTGAGACCTCTGTTTTGAATCCAGATGGCTCGATTAGAAAGCAGTTAATTGACGGTGAACTGATCTTAAGGAATTCCAGTAAGAAGCACAGGGCATGGGATATTGAGGTCCATCTTGATTCCATAGATTCGACCGATTTTGGAGACAAGGTCTCTTCGGTAAAGGAACTTGACCCAACAGAAGAGACAGCCATCCCATATACTGCTTCAGGAACAAGGATGCTAGTCTTGAAAGAGTCAATAGACACAGATAGCTCACGTAATGAGGAATCCAGCCTTTCTCTCGTCTACTCCGATTCGCCTCAGGAAGTGGATATTCACATCGAGATAGAGAATGTATCACCAGCCCCATTGTACGACGTCGAGGTGAAGAGGACTATTCCTGAATCATTCATTCTACCAGATGACAGCGTTTTCAGCGTCGAAAAGGACTCGGTTGTCTGGGATATTGGTAGGATGAATGTCGGTGAGAAAAAGCACCTTTCAATTTCAGCCAAGATAAATACCGAATCTATCCAGAAGATTAACGCTGGAGTGACATCTGCCACCTATTCTTCGGAGGCAACCGTATCAAGAGCAAGATTCGATCGTGTCAGCGGCTCAGGTCGCCAGTTTTCGTATGTCAATGCCGAAGAGGACGATAGGCCCGGTGTTTGGCATTGTACCTGCGTCTTTGAAAACAAGTCTTCGTTTGTGGTTTCTCTTTCTGGAGCTACAGTCCGACTGGTTGGTAGGGAAGAGCCGATTCTCGATGTCTCCGATATTAGGCAAGACGTCCCCCCAGAAGGAAAATGGGATTCAATGGCCAAACGAGTGGAATCCGATGATCAGCCAAGTTTCACTCAAGAGATTAGGTTCTCAATTCTGCCCAGAGTCTCAGTTCAGTCTTCTGGAACTATAGAATTGAAGGAGCAGCAATTAACGGTCCTCGATGCTATTCTTCAGAAGAGATATGATAAATCCAGGATTAAATCATACATTTCTTCCAATATTGAAACTGTAATTACCCTTGAGAACAACGGAACCTCTGAGATAAATGTACTAAGGGTTCTTGACGATGTGCCCGGTATTTTCGAAACTCCTTCTGTAGACGACATTTCCATAGAGATAGAAGGGACGGAACTCAAAGAAGAGCAATACAGAATCGATGTAGTAAATGGAACTCAACTAGAGGATAAGCACGTATCTCCTGATGGGGATGGGCATAGTTTGAGAATGACCATTGGTACTTCGGCCCCTCTAGGTCTTCAACCCGGCAAGGCAGTGGTAATTAGATATCCATTGACTGCACCCGATCCATCTCCAAGAAATCAATTGCTGGTAGCGCCAATAAAAGTCGATTTCAGCTCCGAGAGGTTCGGCCCCGTTGCAACTAGGATGGTCGAGAAGCCACCAATGATTTCCGTAGTCCACAAAAGAAGAAACATCAGTACTGGCAAGGAGGTCTTCCCAGGAGGGAAGCCGGGACAATATGAGATAATGCTGATGTTCCACAATAGCTCTGATAGCGCACTTGACGATCTAGCACTTCACGACATCGTTCCTGGAACCTTCACAATCGAGGAATCAATTGTGAGATCCGACAACGAAGGGGAGAGAGATGCTTCGATGACAAAGGAATCCGCGCGAGATGGGACTCAGGTAACTTGGGCAATAGGCAGAATTATGCAAGGGGAGAGGATAGAGGTCCTTTACACAATTCAAGGAGACCCCGAAGCAGAGTACAAGGTTTCGGATGCACAGGACTTCCACGGAGCAACATTCGGTGACGAAGTAGATGAAGAGCCAAATGTACCGCAGTGGCTCGACGTACCTGAAGAGCCCACCCCTCTTCCTTCAAAAGAAACTCTGGATGTTCCAATAGAGGAAACGGAGAAATCCCCGGATGACCTTGACGAACCTGAGGATAATGAAGGCAGCGTCGAGGAAGACGAAGACGTCGAAGACACCCCAGAAACTGATAGTTCCGAAGAAGAGGGGGAAGAAAACTCACGACTTTGTCCTGCCTGCGGTTTCAAAGTTGACCAAGGCTCTTCGATTTGCATAGTATGCGGAAATACCCTTTCATGAGGTAGTTTTTTCACCATTGTCTACCGAAGTGTTATTCTCGTCCCTTTACGCCGAAGTGATATGGCTACAGGAGAGGCAGGAGGCGACGCCCAAGCCGATGCTATGGCTTCGATGATGCTCCCTATGATGCTACTACTTGGCATGATGGTGCTATTGATGTTCTACCCGGGCCTCAGGGTCGGCCTCTCGGATACGGCAGGATCGATACTAGAACCAATGTTGCCCTTCCACCAGACGTATTTCGTTCCAACCGTATTCATCGTTGGGTCCTCAATAATGGTAGTAAACACAATCATTCGCTCTTTCTTCATGGACCCCCTTCAACAGGCCCACTTCTCCCATCGAAGCAGGCAAATTGGAAAGCAACTGAGGGAGGCAAGAATGGCAAGAGATACTGCAATGGCAGATAAGATGCAGACCATACAGATGGAGATGATGCCAGAGCAGATGAAGATGCAATCCTCAATGATGAAACCAATGGTATTCACCATGGTTTTCATAATTGCAATATTTAGCTGGATGGCAAGCTCTGTTGAGTCTTTCAGAGTCGGATTCGTAAGCCTTCCATGGGACCCAATGTGGAGCTTCAACGCGAGAGTGCTGTGGATTTTCCCTGCATGGATAGCGACTTACATAGCAATGAGCGCACCCCTTGGCAGAATAATAGATCGCCACATCAAGATAGTTCGTTACTCTAGACACCCTCTAGTTCTATCCGGAGACTCAATCCCCGAACCTCTTCTCTACATGCTAGATGACAAGAGTTCCTCGAACGCATCTTCTGCGGTGCGTAGGTCTCAGAGGAGAGCAGGGCCTAGGAAAACCGGCATTCCTTCGAAAAACTCTCCGCAGCGCAGGTCCGGGAACAAACATGCTGCGCCTCCTAGAGAGGGATTGACATGCAACATTTGCAAATCAGACATGATTTCTAGGACTCCCAAGGGCCTCCTTAGGTGCGATGTCTGCAGAAGCGAGTGGAGATGAGATTTTGCTCAGGGTCACGATTAGCGGACCTCCTGGTAGCGGTACTTCCACCCTGGTATCGAGGATTGCATCCTCAAGGGGGTGGTCTTCACTGAATGGTGGCGATGTTTTCAGAGAGGAAGCCAGAACTAGGGGAATCTCAGTGGAGCAATTGAGTTCCGAGGCAAAGGAAGATCTGGACGTGGACCGTTCATTAGACTCCTTACTCCAGGAGAGGATGTCGTCACCTGACTCTCCCGAGATAGTGGAGAGCAGACTTAGTGGCTGGTGGGCGCATAAGAACAATCTCAATTGCCTGAAGGTCTGGGTAAATGTCTCAGAGATTGAAAGAGCCAGAAGGATACAGAAGAGGGAGGGCGGGGACTTGGATGTGTGCTTACAGAAATCGCAAAGGAGACAGAATGACGACATGGAGCGCTACTCCATTCTTTATGACATCGACTTGGACGATATGTCCCCCTACAATCTGGTGATAGATGCTGATGAGAAGGATGAGTTGGAAGTCTTCCAGGCCGTGGATTCTGTACTCGGGAGATGATGGCATGCCAGGTAAAGAAGACTGGATTGTGGACGGCTCCGCAACAACAAACCAGTCATTTGGATGCCCTCCAAACGATAGGCCCATAGAAGAACTTCTGGAGTGCGGTGTAATTCTCATAGACAAGCCATCCGGGCCATCAAGTCACCAACTAGCAGCTTGGGCCCGCTCACTGCTGGGGATTAATCGGATTGGCCATGGAGGTACCTTGGACCCATTCGCAACTGGACTGCTGACACTTTTATGCGGAAGGTCAACAAAGATAACAGGGGAACTACTGAAGAAACCCAAGAGCTACGTCGCAGTAATACGATTCAAGCGACCCATTGAGGGAGGGGAATTACTCGGACTTGTTTCGCAGATGAAGGGGGAGATATACAATGTCCCGCCAAAGGAGTCCGCCGTCAAGATCCAAGTCAGGACAAGAGAATTGACAAAATCAGATTTACTTCAGACAGAAGAAGGTGACAGAGTCCACCTTCTGTCGATTGACTGCGAAGCAGGTACATACATCAGGACTTTGATCAGGGACCTTGGCCTTCTATCCGGAAATGAGTGCGAATTACTGGAACTCCATCGCTCTAGAAGTGGCTCTCTAACAGACCAAATGGCGTGTACCATGCAACAACTAGCAGATGCCGTCTTCCTCTGGAAGGAGCACGAAGACCCTCGAGCCCTAACTCGCCTTCTTGCCCCCGTCGAGACCATTCTCGATGATATCCCTCAGATCACCATCAAGGACGGTGCCGTAGCCGCACTATCTCACGGGGCTCCACTAGCTAGGCCTGGTGTAGTCTCGATTCCAAAGGGCCTTCCTTCTGGATCAACAGTTCTCCTATCGAGTCTGAAGGGGGAGGCTGTGGCCATTGCAGAGACGTCCGTTGGCTCAGACACGATTCCTGGAATGGAGAACGGCCAAATTGCCACTCCGAGGACCGTCATAATGCAACCTGGGGCTTATCCGCAGACTTGGTCAAAAGAGTAAACTCCGCTAAGCGGACTCATGCTCTTCGTATATCCACTCGTCTGTTTCCAGCCTTATTTTCAATACCATCATTTTCACACACACCACCGCATTCGCAGCCGAAGCAACTAGTGCGGTAGTTTGTTTTCGCATTCGACCCCTGTATAACGATTCCCTAACTTGCTCTGATTATCGGCCAAACGTCGGCCAATTTCAACAAAAAGCCAACTATTTTCTTCGCTCGAAGTCCTTCTTCAAAGACTTGGGGCCCAATTGAAAGGCCGCCAATGAAATCAATACCAGTAGTAAGGAAGAGATGACAATCATCCCGCCCCTATTGCCGTTTCCAGAACCATCTCCGGGGTTTTCTACTGGTATTTCGACCTCTAGGTGATTGTTACCCTCTAGGGTTTCATCGATTGTGCCTGTTCCATCTACCTCCATCAGGAAGCGCACCGTCTGCGAGGTTTCCAACAATTGGAAATCGCAAATAGCCATTTTCAGATCACCAGGCCCCAATTCTGCAATTGACCCGGTCCCGATCAGTATGCCGTCAATGCTGCAGTAGAATGTTATGTTCTCTGCAGAGCCCCTCCCTTGATTCCGGATGAAACCAATTAATTCAATCACGTCGCCATCTGATAGGGCTTGCGACTCTTCGCCACCCACCCTTACCTCCATAGACTCGACCAGCAAATCTGGCTTCGAAGTTACGAAGATTGTAATATCTCTGGAGATTTCCGAATTCCCGTCACTAACTGACACAGTCAGAACATGCTCTCCCACTTCCACCGGTTCGATCAATATGGAGCCATTTTCCGCAATAGTGGCCCAACTCCTGCTAGTGGTTACTGACAGGGGGGATGAATCCGGATCGAACAAATCTGGGACTATCTGGTAAGTCTCACCTAGTTCGACGTACAAATATCCCGGGAGGTGAACAATCTCTGGCGGGTCATTGACCGGCTGAATATCCACTGTAAATGACCCTTCCCAGGAGTTTCCCGATTCATCGAAAACGGTAACAGCCACATCTGCTGACCCACTTGCCTCCTCTTCGGGCTCAATGGTCAACAAACCCCCGGAACCGGATGCTTTGATCAGACCCTCGTCGGAACTCACTGCACTGACGACAAGGTCTTGCGGGTTCGTGATGTCATCCGAGCAGATGGGGGGCAATGAGATGATTTGCCCGCCCCCATCTTCAACCAGTACAATATCGTTAATTTCCTCGCATTCTGGATCCCTGTCCCACTCTATCGAGAATCCCCCCGAAATAGACATTGAATCTATGTGAACAACAGTGTTCTCTGCGGTTCCGTTCGATGACCATTGGAATCTCGTAGCCACGCCCACTTCCAGTAGCCCCCCTTCCCTTGGCAGGGCATGCCCTATTGGAATCGAAATAGTGAACTCGCCATGATCCATGTCTTCTGTGTGGACCAGAAACATTCCCACTGCAAATCGTATGTAACTGGATTCTTCCGATAGCCCGGTGAAACCGCCTGAGACACTCCCAATGACTGTTAGATGCGGGTCATTGATATCGACTCTCGCGCCATGGATGCATCCGTCTTGCAATTCAATTCTGAAATATTGCCCCTGTTCTGGGTTTTCTATCGGTTGCCCATTGTGGATAAGCAAAACATCTTCACTGGCTCCATCTGTTGTGTATGTTATGGTGAAGTTGCCATCACCTGAAACGTGAATCCTGCCCAGCTCTTGGCCAGGGGGAGGGCTAACATAGAACTCCCAAACAGCATCCTCGGATCCGTCGGGGATAAGTCCGCAGGTGCTATGGGAAAGTCCCGAAGCCTCCCCTTCGTAAGTACTAATTTCAATCACTGGGACCTCATCTAGGATAATCGAGTGCTCGGCCTTTGCGTTTTCGAACGAGTACCAAGGTTGGTGGAATTTAACTCTGAGTCCTACAGCATCGACCCTCACTTCCGAGTCATCTGCACCTTGGTTGTCGGAGACGTAGTCAACATTGAATTGCGTCTGCTCCAACTTCTCCCAGTCCCATTCAATCGCACTATCCAGATTCAGAACAAGAGGATTGCTCATCCTGTCTACGGGTCCAAGAGTTCTCGCGAATGTTGTGATAAGGATGTCAGACCCATGGTTCTGCAGTATCACGTTCACCTCATCACTTGGAAGCGATTCAGGGATCGAGAAGTGTAGAATTAGTGAGACATTCTCGATTTCCATCGAGTGTAGGCCCGAGAAGCTGTATCCTCCCGCGGTGATGTCCGGTCCCTTGGACCACGAATAGAAACCATCAGGCTCCCCGAATGTTGCGTTGCACTCCGAACAGCCACTACTAGCCCAGGATGTGAACTCATCGAAGTTGTCGGGCCTTGAGTGCGTGAAAGACATCTCTCCATCCGCGATCATTCCAATAGTGTACTCTGCTTGGTCGGATGAGAATCCGGTTGAACTGCTAAAAGACCAGTCTGAGCTGCTCTGAAAACTACCTGCCTCAAGGAGCTCAACGCTCTCGGAGGAGATTACGGAGTCCCCACAAACAATTGGAGCTGCGAGTGCAATTACCATGATTGCCACAAGGCCAGAACCTGTCCTGCAACGCTCCATTGATGTCAACGAACGCTTTCTCCGCTTCAAGGCGTTGGTTCATGGCTCGTTGGGCTATTTGCATAACTGTTGAAATACGGGTCGACTCACGCTAACTCACTACTGGCTGTGATGGTGTAGCGGTTAGCACGGTGGGTTGTGGTCCCGCCGGCCCGGGTTCGAGTCCCGGTCACGGCCCCAGGCTATTCGCTCCCGAGTGACTCTTCGCTGATTTTGTGGCCCATTCTCTTGGCTTTGGTTGAGAGGTAGTCTACATTCTCGTCCCCAACCCCTGCAACCAGGGGCATCCTCTCGACTACGTTGATTCCGTATTCCGAGAGCTGATCCACTTTGTCCGGGTTGTTCGTCATGAGATTCACGTTTTCTACTCCGACAGAACCAAGGATCTCTGATGCTATCCCGTAGTCTCTGGCATCTGCTGGATGGCCTAGCATTAGGTTCGCCTCTAGAGTGTCAGCCCCCCTGTCCTGTAGGTTGTATGCCTGGATTTTTGCATGTAGGCCGATTCCCCTGCCCTCCTGCCTGAGATAAACCAAGCAACCCCAGCCAACTTCCTGGATCAACCTCATTGCGGCCTCTAGTTGGGGCCCACAGTCGCATCTTAGGCTGCTGAAAGCGTCTCCCGTGAGGCATTCCGAATGCACCCTCACAAGGACCGGATCCGGGCCCGTCATGTCTCCTAGGAGTAGGGCGACGTGATCCAATCCGGTCTCTTCCTCATGGAAGACCCTGATTCTGAAATCCCCGTGTTCGGTGGGGAGTTGAGCATCGGCAGGGACCTCTCCCAGTTCGTAAACCCGACCACCATTCATGGATGTCCCAAATGAAATGCTCATTTGAATACTACAGGTCACCAGTCACATTGGAGATTACGAATCTGAACTCTCCCGACTCCTGTTTTACTTCCTCCAGAACTACTCCCATCCTATCGCAAAGAGCGGGAATGTCGTGCAGGGTCTCGGGGTCGTCGCAGATAACCTCAATCTTGTCACCATCAGCGCAGCCCTTCAGCACCCTGCGGGTCTCGTGAACGGGGATTGGACATAGGAATCCCAGGAGATCGACCCTAATGGGGGCATCATCGTCCATGGACATAGCAAGGCGGACCCCGCTTCAAACATTCTCAGTTCTTCGAGAATTGGAACTCATCATCCTCGTGTTTTCTCATGTAGTTGATTGCAGTGTTCTCATCAGCCAACAGCTCCACCCCTCGCCTCTTCCCAGATTTCGCTTTGTTCCACCGCTCCATGAATACTCCCGACTCCCAGTCGTTCATGAACATGGGCCGAATGTATGATGATCTGCAAACCGCCCTCGTATTGCCTAGGTCAGCCGCGACGGTGTCGATTACCGCTAGCATTGTGGCGCTCCTCTCTTTTTCCCCCTCTCCTGGGAGTTTCCCCGACTCTGCCAACTTCGCAAGCCCCTCGGTACCCTTCAGAGTCCTCCCTTCCCACCTGATGTAAGGCGGGAAGCCAGTCTCCTCAGAGTTCTCCACGGCTTCCTGGTGAAGCTTTGGCAGTTTCTTTATCTGAGCCTCGCTGGCGTCTGAAACCATGGCGAGCCTCGCGGCGGTTTTCCAAGATGCGGCCCATGTTCTGAAGTCCTTAGCGGTGTATCGGTGTTGCATATGCCTCTCTAGGTAGTCGTTGATGTGCTCGGCCTTGATGTCGTAATCATTCCCGTTGTCATCCAAGTATCTGAACAGATCCTGAGTCTTCTCCTTCCCTCCAATCTTGCCCGATTCCTCAATCATCTTGGCAACCTTGTCGTCCTTGATCAGGAGCTTCCACTCCTTCCCGGACTTGCCAGTGAAATTCAGCACAGCGTCTATGTCCCCCTCTATGGCCTTCTTTCCCTTCCAGAATTTCACATGCCCCTCCTGTAGCGTGGTAAGTCCATAGGACTCGTTCTCCTGGGCATATTGATCCGACCCGACACGGATGTGGTATCTGTCTATCAGCCTAACCACTATCGACACTACCTTGTCTCTGTCCATCTTGTTCGCACCAAGGTCTGAATCGACCATTCTCCTGAGCTCATTAAGGGCGAGCGCAAACTCGTCCACGTTCGAGTACTTCAGGATGGCTCTGTATTCGTTCCACTTGGGGTGGTAACGGTATTGTAGCCTACCATTCGAATCCTTCCCTGTGGCTTGGATGTGACCGTCCTCGTTCGGGCAGAACCATACCTCTGTCCAAGCTGGTGGTACTGCCAGCGAGTTGAGGAACTCAATCCTGCCTTCATCGGACAACTTCTTCCCGCCTGGTAGGTGGTAGTCCCAAGAGATAGTCGGACTGCCGCCCTCCTCTTCTGATGGGGTCTCAATCTTCTTTCTGGTGATGCCAGCCTCTTCTCGGTCGCTCAGGATTAAACCGGCCTTCTCTGCTGATGTCTCTGGGTCTTCGGACTTCATACCTCAGAATCAGGGGACTAGGCTTGAAGAGGTTTCGCAGTATCATTCTGAGAACTGTGCTAGAAGTGACTCCAGAGCACGTATGTCTGCCTCGAGGATTTCCCTCTCCGCCTTCTTCAGGTCACCCTCGGCCAATCTTGCCTGCAGAACCTCCATCTGCAGCCTAGCGGAATCCCTCTCCTCCTCCATTTCGGCCTGGTCCCTGAGCATTTTGATCCTAGAGACATGCTGGCGCGTCGACTTCATCCTGCGCATCCTTTCCCCCGTCTCCCCTTCTGGGAAGGGGCTCGGCTTTTGCGGCAACTCCACTGCAATTGGGTAAGGAATGCTGATTCCCTCTCTGCCGAATGCGTTGTCAATCTCCCTGAGAAGCCAGTCAGTGGCAATGAACTCCTCGCCGTAGTCATTAAGCCATGCGTAAAGCCTGTAGTTCTTGGAGAAGTTTGCAAGCTCCCTTAGCAGAACTCTTGGCGGCGGATCCTGCTCCACTAGGGGGCACTTCTTGGCCACCTCCAGGATTACTTGTTTCACATGGGAAGACCTCTCGTCGTAGTCCACGCCTATGTCTAGGGTGAGTGTGACCCTTGAGCCCATTCCATCGCCCCCTCCCCTTGCGTAGTTTGTGATCGTTGAATCGACGAGTCTGTTGTTGGGGATGACCACAAGCTCCTCGGTGAGTGTGAGTATCTTGGTAGACAGAATGCCAACGGACATCACCGTCCCCGTAACTCCCTCGACTTCGATCCTGTCGCCGACTTCGAATGGTTGGTCTACAGCCAGCATGAACGAGTTGAGCATGTTGCCAAGTGTCTGCTGGACAGCCAGTCCGATGATGAGTGAGAACACGGCAAGAGAGGCCAGAATTCCAAGCAACTCGATTCCCAACTCT
The DNA here is from genome assembly GCA_036251765.1 of Thermoplasmatota archaeon. Classification (GTDB taxonomy): domain Archaea; phylum Thermoplasmatota; class Poseidoniia; order Poseidoniales; family Thalassarchaeaceae; genus UBA36. The sequence goes on from JAZANL010000048.1 coordinate 11,010, forward strand.
TGCAGTGACAGGTAAATGCCTAGGAACCAGACAATTCCCCTGGATAGGAAGACCACCAGTGGGTTTCCTCCCGTCACGGTCACGCTCTTGTTGGTGTTGTACCTGTCCAATGCAGCAGGAACGATGAACTTGATTGAAACGCTAATTATCGAGGCTGAGAGTAGGATGTACATTCCCGAGAAGTAAGGCGCAACAGCGG
>JAZANL010000049.1:0-24627 GCA_036251765.1 Thermoplasmatota archaeon
AGACCGAAGTATCCGTGATGAATGGATTTAGTCGTCCATCGTCGATGACCAAAAGCCTGTCAGAAATCTGCTTTGCTCGAGAGATGTCGTGTTCCACCAATATCATTGCAGCGTTACTTGATCTCACGTATTCCAGAACCGAATTAACTACCCGATCCGATGTTTCCTCATCCAACTCACTTAGGAATTCATCCGCTAGGATCAGTGCCGGCCTTTGGGCCAGAGTTCTAGCTGTAGCCACTCTCCTCTGTTGACCGCCAGATAGTCTTTTTATTGGCTCATTCTTCTTTTCTTTCAATCCCAAGACTTCGATTGCATTCATCGCATGTTCTCGAGATTCTGCCCGGGGATTTCCTGCTCTCGAACCCAGCATTACATTGGCCCAGACGCTAGAGTGCCTGACCAAACCTAGTTTCTGTGGAATGTATCCAATTGATCCTCTTTCTGGCCTCTGTGGGATGGTTGCTCCACACACCTTCACTGTTCCGGAGATTGGTTTGAGGATACCGGCGATTGTTTTCAGAAGCGATTTCTTTACTATACCCGAGGGTCCCGTAATGGCAAGGACTTCTCCGTGATTTACATGGAACTCGTCGATAGATAACAAGGGTTGACCATTGAAGCCGACATCCAGATTCCTGATCGAGACTACCTCTGGCACGTACTCTGGGTTGTGATTTCACTTTTGACGTTTAGGTAACCCTAAATTTATGACCATTATGCATTTCGGGTCAGATATGGGTTCAACGATTGATATGATTAGAGACCAATTAGAAGGCAGGGCGATACCAGTTGCGGTTGTTGGTTTGATGTTGTCATCTGCTGTATTGTGGGCATTATTCACGGTGGATTATGACGAGTGCGATGGTGATGAGGACTGTATCAGGATAGCTTACGAAGTGAAGGACACGTATCTGTTCTGGGAGGCTAATCCACAAGAGATGGCTGACAAACTGAGTGAGTTGACTGGGGAGAAAGTGGTCGTCTACCCGGTGGCTGATGAGGTAGCTGCGATAGAGGCGGTTGCTGCAGGTAATGCGGAAATCGCTATGGTCGATGGGGCAGCCGGTTGGTTGGGTTACCAGGTATACGACTTGGACGTAGTGGCCGTCGAGAAGAAGCCGGATGGAAGGGAGTACTACAACGCTGCAGCATGGGTAAAGGCCGACTCCGATATCGCCGCCGCATACCTTGACGATGATCCTGACACCGATCCATTCGCACTGATGCAGGGCAAGAAATCCTGCCATACTGGGTGGCTGAAGAGCGCTGGAATGCTGATACCGATGGGTTATCTGATTGGTAATGGATATGCTGAAGTCGTAGGCGATCCCAATGAGATAGAATCCCTAAGAGCGACTGTGACAAACTTCTTCCATGAGGATTCGGAAATACCCGAGGGAGGGACTCCTTACTCTGGTTACAAAGGGGCTTTGAAGTGCATGATGACTGGTCATGGGGACATTGCCCTAGTGAAAGACACGGCATACCGCCTCTATTGCGATGAGAACGAGGATGGCGTGCCTGACGGTCCTGACTGGTGCCTAGACAGGGACGACATTGTCATGCTTCCCTCTTTTGGTCAAGCACCCAGCCATCCTGTCATGTATGACCCAGCTAGGATGGATAGTGAAACTATGCTGATGATTCAAGACGCGTTATTGGCTCTTGATGATGATAGCGAGGGGCGTGAGATCCTGAATGACGTTCTGAACACTGCTGGGATGGTTGCTAGCACAGCGGATGAGCATCTTGGCACTTACTCAGACGCAGTTTCAAATGTTCCCGGCATTCGCGCCTACCTAGAGAAGTAGGGACTAGGGATGAGAAGTTGGGCAGTTATCTCGCTGGTAGTTCTAAGTTCTTCATTTGCTGGATGCCTGGGTGAGGAAGACGGTTTCGTTTGGCCCGAACCTGAGAGTTGGGATTGCTCTATCCAAGATGGTTACAATTTATCGTGTTACAAGTACTTGGATGGTTTCTCCAGCCCAATTTCCTCGCTGAAGCATCCGACAAGTGACGAGATTTGGATAGTTGAGTTATCTGGACTTATTCACTCCTGGGATGGAAACGAGGTAGTGGAAATAGCGGATCTGAGTTCCTTGGTAAGCACATGCCATGTTGAGCAGGGGCTCCTAGGAATGGAGTTTACAGATGACTTCAATGAGAGCGGAGAGGTATTGCTGTCTTATGTCGAGGATGGTACGTGCGACGGTCCTAACGAGTCTGACCTGGTACTTTCCTCGGTTGTAATTGACCCCTCTGGGAAGATTGACCTGTCTAGCATCAAAGTTCTCAAATCCATCGAGCAGCCATACAGAAACCACAACGGTGGACATCTGCTAAGCATTGGTGGGAGTCATTTCCTGTGGGGGATAGGTGACGGAGGGAGTGGTTTTGATCCCGAAGGAAACGGACAGAACCCCTCTACCCAACTAGGAACAATCCTGCAATTCGGGTATGTAGATGGCGAGGTCGTTCCAGTATTGGAAGAACCTGCGGGTGACCCATTCGTACTTCATCATGGGTTGCGGAATCCTTGGAGGTTTGATCTGGATGACGAAGGTAGGCTCTGGATTTCTGATGTCGGTCAGAATTGCTGGGAGGAAGTCAATCTTGTCACTCTGGAGGAGGCGGCTAACCTAGGCTGGGCGGAGATGGAGGGCGATTATCTCGTCGATAGCAGTGCCCCGTGTGGCAGTAGTGTAGCTAACGAAACAATCCAAGAAGGTTTCACTGCGCCTGTGGCAACCTATTCGCACTCGGGTGGAAACTGCTCTATCACAGGGGGTTTCTGGATGGATTGGGGGCCAATAGACCTCGAAGGTGGATACCTATACGGGGATTTCTGCAGTGGCTCAATGTGGATTCTGAAAGAGGATAACGGCTCCTGGAGCGAGAGATACGTAGGATCTAGCGGCGGGATGATTGTAGGATTCGGCAAAGGTCTTGATGGGGAGTTACTAGCATTCCACTGGACTGGAGAGATTGTCCATATTGGGTAGCTTTGTTTATCGTGCATGGCAACTATGATGTCCTATGCTCTCCGGAAGGCAATGGTGACTGGAATGCGGGAGATGCGTTTTGGACCGCTATTGGTCACCTTAATCATGGTAATTTCGACCTTGTATCTGCCCGCAGAGGAGCTAGATCGGGAAAAAACGAAGATGGGTCAGTTCGGAGGCGGTGGGTCCCTAGAAGAGCAATGTGGATCTATCACATTCGAGGACATTTTCATCTACAACCAAGCAGTTTTCGAGGTCCGTGTGAACGAAGATTGGAAATCTGCCCAAGTGGATGCTAGGGCATGGATAAACTGGACTCTTGCCGACGACATTAGAGAGGACTTGGACGCATTCCTCGAAGACATCCTCCCATCAGGTGGTGATGGTTGGCTATCAACGGATGAGATTGACGCGATGGTATCCATTGCTGCAGATTGCCTCGAGTATAGCATCACAAGAATAGGGATCAGGGATGGTTCTCCGCACAGAGGTGGACAGGGGGTTAGCTGGATGAATACCACCTGGGAGAACGATCAAACGAACATCGGCCATTACAACGGAATTCCCTCTAGGCATTCACAGTTGAGGGATTGTCAGGGATTTAGCCAGGATGGGTGTGTCGAAGTTCCCGTCATCCCGAATACTGAGAGAGATTGTGACATTGATATCAACGAGTCATTGGGAGCTGATGAGTGCAGAATCGAGCTCTGGCTAAACGCGACGATGGTGATTGACGGGATTTCGGATCCCAATGACTTCACTATCGCATTCAATTCATCCAACATGAGTAATGCTAGGTTGGACTTCACTTTCCCCGTGATGCCAGATCTCAGGATGGACATGTGGGAAGAGTGCGAAGGTAGGTTCGTAGGCATCGATGAGGAGAATCCAGGGACTGATTCTGCGCCAATAAGAGGAAGTTGCATAGGAGATGGGACTGCTAGTTATGAGTTGCAAACCAATGACGATGGCAGTCTGACATATTCCCTCGACTCGAACTTCTCAAGGGAGAATTGGCCATTGGGAGAAGATGTCTTCGCAGACTTTACGACATCACCAATTCCGACTGATGAAGCCCCCACTTGGACCCAACAAGCACCAGAGAATGGGACCTGGATTCCGGTTTTCGAAGAAGGAGCAAACAAGTTGGCATCTTGGGAAGGGATTGCATCTTGGTTCGATGACGAGTCAGGAGTTTCCAACCTAGACGTGATCTGCAATTCGGGTGAAAATCAGATTTCGCAGAGCATAGACGGTTCATTGTGGATAAATGTGGTTGGAATCACAGAGATTTCATGCGAAGCGAAGGATGCTTCTGGAAAGTCCAGCGGGAATCGAACATGGAATGTCGGAGTGCCTGTTTCAATTTCTACGCCCGAAGTAATCCTCCAAGACCAGCACCCAGTGAAGATATCATTTTCAGATTCATGGGGTGAAGACGTGACTGTGCGTCTGGCACTGAGTCAAGGTGGACAGCCAAGTGAGGTTCAGGAGTTCCATGGAGGAGATTCCGGGCAGCAGGTTGTGAGCCTTAGCCCCCAAGGAATGGTTCCCGGCCCTGTTAATGTCTGGGTAGAGGTATTAGTTGGGCAATTCTCTTTCCAGAATATCGTTGATCTCGGGATCGTGAAGGAAAGTACAGCCCCTTCGATGACCATTAGTGACATAGGGGAGTTTGATGGGTCAATGTGGAGAATCGGGGGGCAATACAGTGACCCAGATGGAGAGCCAGTTGATTTCACGATTGAGGTCGACGGACAGGATATTGGTCAAATTGTTGTTTCCGGCAATACTTGGGAAAGTGAGTGGATCGATCTAAGTGCGTTTTCCTCCTCAAATACAATCGAGGTTGTTGTCACAGGTTGTGACAATTCTGGCAAGTGCACGACATCTAGCACTAACGTGAATATTGCTTTGGTAATGGAGGAGCTAGTAGTTCCGGAAGCACCTGCTGGTGCCGATGCGGAAGGGGATTCACTGCCGGCTTCGGGATTGCCCTCCCTGGTGATAGCAATATCCTTGGCAGTAATCTTCAGAAGACGGGGGTTGTGAAATGAGTTTCTCTGGGAGAGTGGACCGTGAGTCCCACATGGGAGGTCTGCTTGTTGATTTCGAAGGAAGGCCCCCCCGACTAGGAGCTCGGATTAGAATCTCAGGGGGCAAGATCCTAGGACGAGTCGATACGGTGATCGGTCCGGTAGAGTCTGCTTTGATTCACGTTCATCCGTTGTACGATGGCATAGATGCCAGAGCTTCTGTGGGATCACCAGTAGAGATCGCCCCTAGGGAGAGAGGTCGCCAGGGACGCCCTAAGAGAAGGCATTCTGGCGGGAGTTACAGAGACAACAAGGGTGGCGGGAACCGTGGCAGGGGGTCGAACAGGGCTGGACGTAAACCGAGCAATTCTGGCAATAGAAGGGATTCAGGCAAGAGGGGAAGGGGAAACAGAGGGCGTTGAGCGCACCCGAGCATTCTTCATCCGCATCATTCTGCGTGTTTTGTGGCGAAGAGCGCTGAGATGATTTGGTTGGATGCCATTGAGGCTAACGAGGAAGGTGACAGGGAAGCAGCGCTTGCACTAGCCGAAGAAGTTGTTTCAATAGACGAAGGGCACGCAGACGCTTGGTTCGCCATCGCTCAATGGACCCTCCCTATCGATTCACGAGGAAAGCAGCTGATGCCTGACATGATTCAGGCATCGAAGACCATGTCGGCAATCAGGAAGACTGTGGATCTGGACCCGCAAAACGAGCATGCATGGAGGATAGGTGGGGAAATCATGGTCGGACACTTGGGCATGCTGGAACATGGCCTTGAGTGGTGGGAAGGGAGGAAGGACGCCGCTCCCAGCGATGTGCTCCCATACTTCGAGCAGGTTTCCATACTGATCAGGCTTGGTTACTTCGAGGAAGCCGGAGAGTGCCTCGGGACCTTGGACAAAATGATTGAGTCTCAGCCTAGCAAGTCGCTGGAGGCAAGAGCAAGGAGGCTCAGGGGGATTTACGAGGAGCAGCGGTCGATGGAGGAAGAGCTTGGTTTCGAACCGCAGAACAGCAAAGACGACTCTTGGGGACTCATCAGCCGCATGAGGAAGAAGAAGCCTCTCACAGAGACTTACTTCCTACTGATGTTCGTCATGCCGATAGTTTTCTTGCTTGGGTCTGCAGTAATGATGGTGGTGCAGAGCACGTTGATTGTAATGCTGCTAATCATCACCATGTACTTCGGAATAGCGCGCCTCTCAAGGAGGCTGCTGCTCAAACTGAACAGGCCCGAGTCCTTCCTAAACAGGGCTATCGATATTGAGTGCTCCACGGGCAAGGTTTGCGTTCCTGATGATATCAGGGGGTCCAAACTCTACACTCACATTATCAAGAAGAGGACCCCTTCTTTCCAGGAAAGGCTGGCCATGATAGAGCAGTCGGGCGAGCCCCTTCCGAGGAAGTGGTCCCCTAAGGTGCCTGGGCTCTGATCAACCACCGCCGCCCTTCTGCTGCGAGTAGTACTGAGCGTAGTACTGAGTTGCGTACTGGCGTGCCATCTGCTCCTCGTACCCTTGTGCAACCAGTTGCTGTACGTAAGCCTCGACCGGGTCCATCTGCTCGACTCCGCCGAAGGACTCCACTGAGTCCTGCTGCTCATCCGAGCCACCTCCCCTTCTCATGAACATCATAGTGACCGCTAGGACTGCGATGAGCAGCAGCGCCCCGATACCCGCGAACACGAATGTGGAAGTTCCACTGTTGCCCTCCTCATTTCCACCGGTCTCTTCGTTTGATCTCGGAACGGTGTACAACTGAATCTGATCATCGACAACGTACGATCCCTCTGTTACCCTGATGTGGATGATTCCTGCATTTCCATCTAGCTCTAGGTAGAGGTGGGATATGTTCAGCGAGAGGAAGTACTGGTCGCCGTCGCATAGCCCATCCTGCCAATCGAAACGTCCGAGTGCCTTCTGGGCAGTCTTGATCCCCTCGCTCTTGTCGAACACAGAGATGTCGTCCAGAGATGCTTCGACCTTGACGTCGCATTCTGCACTGGCATCGTTGTCCACTACGAAGCCGGTAATGTTCACTATGTCCGTCTCCAATGCGGAGAATGAGTCCCCGTCTGCGGTGGATATGCTATCGAATTCAACATCTGGGGCAGAGTCCCCGAACATCTCGCCCACCACTTCGAAGAAGACCCGGGTGGGGGCCTCGTTTCTCTGGTCTCTCTTGTCGTATACGGTCAATTCGACCATTATCGTGTTCTGTCCGGCCGTCAGGTTCCTGAACGTGTAGGTCCACTCCACCTCACTACCTGGAAGTTCGTAGACGTGCACATTGTCCCCATCACCGTTGACGGACCAGCTGAACTTCCCGATTCCGGTTCCGACGTCACTGCTGTTTGCGGAGGAGAAGCTGATGCTAGTGTCACCAGTATCAGAGAGTCTGACGCGGTACTTAGGCGAGTCAACCATGATCCAGTTGCCATCTGCATCCTGCTTCCCGGTGGGAGTCTGCTGGTACCCAACGAACTCGACGAATTCGGTGAATGACGAGTCCTCGATGATCTCTATGTGAGCCTCTGGAGGGGTGCTGTCTGCGTTTATGTCATTGGTGTAAACCGAGATGTTGGTAATCCTAGTGTTGCCATTCGAGTCATGCAGGAATAGCCAGATCCTCCACTCGGCGTCTATCTTGCATCCTAGTTCTGCGTTCTCGTCTGGGACGCAGAACGTAGCGGTGACCGGTTCTGTTGAGTCTGGCCTGTGGACGTGGTTGTTATCACTCCCCAGTGCCTGACCGTCCCATCCAGTCACAGCCTCGCCATTGGCTGACTCAATCAGCCAGTCAGCGTGGATGCCGGTGACATCCGTCTCGAAACCGAAGTCGAGCTCTGCTGAACTCTTGATCGCTGTCCTTGCATAGGCGCCTGTCAATACGTCCATCGATTGGGCTTCTCCATCAATAGTGAGTTCGAAGCCCTCGCCGGCTATCTCGAATCCATCCGGATATGGTGCCAGGTGGAAGTCCAGGAGATTTGCCAGCATCGGGAAGTTTGGGTCTCCGAACGGTTGAGACACTGCAGGGTTCTCGACATCGATGGTGGTGATGATCATCCCTCCCTGATGGTAGTTGCAGGTAGACAGCAGGGACTGGCTTGGGTTCTCGGAGTCACGGATGATGGTGTGGAATGTTCCCCCATCGCTGATCTTCCCTCCTTCGGTCCCGCCTGCTGCACCGTCACTGCAGACCTGAGGTATGTTCTCTGATTTCACCTGATTGAGATCCAATGCAGAAAGCGCTACATGCGTACCTCCGTTTATTCCCGCCAGTGCCGAGGGGTTGATCCCGGACATCAATGGGTGGAACGGATCGATTAGGCTGACGTTCTCAGACAGTATTCGATGGTCGACGGTGCTATTGAAGTGGTCGCGCATGACGACGTTCATCCCAAATGGTAGCCTATCGGGTGCATTCGGGTTCTGGATGTCATCGTAATCTGAGTAATACGGGCCCAGGTGTACCTGCAGGGTCCCTCCTTCTCTCATGAATTCTATTAGGGACTCAGTCAGTGTGATGTCGGCATTTTCTGGGTTTGGAGTACCCATTAGTTCGTAATAGTCCCCGTACTCTACGCTGTAGTCCGTCTGCCATGGAAGGAGTACCTTGGAGTAGTGCTCCAACCAGTCCTCCATCCCATAGACGCCCCAGTCCTCAACCTCGAACTGGGTGTATGTCTTGTTCATGGCCGAGAGATCCTGCTTAACCCTCTGTAGCCTGTTCTGATCGGTCGGGTTGGAAAGGATGGCGACATCTATGTTGTCAAGGAATTGGATTTCGAAGTATCGCTCGTTCCCTGAGCCCTCTCCTGTCTCGATCAGGGTGGACTGGAAGCTGATGTTGTATGTGTGGGAGTCGAACCAGAGGTCGTAAGGTGCCGACCAATTGGCCTGCGACCTTTGATGCGGGTCTAGAACAAATGGTCCGTTGTCTGAGGTCTGTTCGTAGACGGTCTGACCTGTTTCCTCGTCGACTATCTTCATAGTGACCTCGTAAATTCCCTCAATGACCCCGTTGAGCATTGGGACGGCGAAGTCGTGTGACTTCTGCCCCTGGGGGTTAGTTGCATACACGCACGAGTAGACTGCATCTGCGACGCAGTCTAGAACATCTGCCTGAAGAAGCGTGATGTCTGCATTTGCAATCTCGAAAAGTATGGTAGAGACGTTGTTAGCCTGGCTGATCTCTGGCTTGTCGAACCAATTAGATGTGTTGTCAGTGTTGTTGTATAGAGTCATCAGGTCTATCCTGTATAGTCCTCTCTCGAAGTCATGAGTGCCCATCTCCACTACCCTCTTCTGGCCTGCATCCATACCAGTTACAGTCTGGGTGTATGAACCATCATCGGTGAATGTGTAGTCATCGACCCTGATATTGTCAATTGCGAAGCCAGCGTATCCGGCATTCCCGTTTACTCCGTCATCATTGGAGTAGAATCTCCATGTGAAGGTGACATCAGCGCCGGCTAGAGTGGTGCATTCGTCCGTCCATGCAAATGAGTCCTCGGCGGTCTGGTTGAGCAAGTGGACATGGGTCAGGTCGATCCTGGCCGTGTTTACGAGGTTGTCAGAGTCGAACCAGGAGACGAAGCCGTCCTCGCCGATCCCACCTGAGTGGTCTCCGGCGTACTCTACTTCCTCGTAGAGGCCATTCTGGTCGAAGTCCTCGCAGTAGTTGTATATGGTCTCAGTGTAAGGGTTGAACGCGTACCTGAGTCCGTTCTCGTTGAGATCGGTCCAACTGCCGTAGATTATTCCCTGGTACACCTCTCCATCCCTAACCCAGGATGCCTCGAGGTATGAGAAGTCCCTGACGGATTGGACGTTACCATTCCTATCCGAGATGTGATCCCCTTCTGCGAAGTAGTCGAATGTGAGGAATGTGAAGTCGGCTCCGCTATCGGTTATCTCGATTGGCTCCAGAGTCAGTGTCTCATTCCAACTGTCTCCGTAACCATCATCTGGGTGTCCCAGCCAGTAGGCCTGATTCTTGAAAACGCCCTGGTTCTGGGGTAGCATCTCGTTAGAACCGCTGGAGTCGTCCAGTCTGCTGCCGTTTTCGTTCCCATCATCCTCCCAAATGGGCTGGAAGCCAGAGAAGTCCTCGGCTGCTATCAGTTCTGGGAGAGCGTTTCTTACTTTGGCTTCAACATCGAAGTCGACGAAAGTATTGCCCCAGTTCTGAACCCCGATGGTGACCGGCATCTGCCCAGATGCGTACCTTTCCCCATTCAGCAGATCCAACCATGGCTCTTCGAACAGACCTGGATCGTAGAGGTTCCTGACTGTGAGTTGGAACCGGGTCTGATCGTTAGTGCTGTCCTGGTCTCCTTGGCCCCCTCCGAGGTTGAAGTTGGAGAGAACGGTTGAGATGTAGTAGGTTGTGTTATCTACGAAGTCAGCAGTTAGTTGGACCTGCAATGACTCACCTGCTATTAGGTCGAGGTTTGTCAGCTGTTGGCTCTCGATAGTGGAGTCTCCAAAGTTAACGTCCCTGGTCCTAATACTGATGTTGTCGATCGCGAATCCATCCAGGCCGACGTAGTCTGTTGAGCCCTCTGGCCCTACTGAGCCTTCTAGTCCGCTCCTGAATCGGAATCTGATATCTATGGTCTGGCCCGCATATGGGGTTAGGTCAATGGAATCGGCCTTCTGATCGAAGCCTCCATCCTCCCAGCATCCATAGAGCAACGAGCATGAGTCCCTGATTCCACCTGCCTCGGTATAGTTGTTCCACATCGTGGTATGCCAATCCCCGAAGAAGTTGGCATTGTAGTCGTTGTACTCGGGATCTGGTGCGCTTGATACCCTCTCCTCGATTCTGTACTTTCTCTCGTTGTCCCAGCCTCCAAACCTCCAAACTGTTTCCCAACCGGTCCCATCGCTCCAAACCTCGATGCTGCAGGAGTCCTCGTACAGCCATCTCTCGATTACGTCGTATGGCTCGGCCAAGAAGAGTTCGAAGAATCCAGCACTGCATATCGCATCCATGTCCAAGAATGCGGCATCGGCTCCAGATAGGTCTACTCCCTCGAGTATCAGTGCCTCGTCCATGTGGTTGTAGTATCCAGTATCCTCTGTCGAGTTCCCATCATCGAACTCGTATGTGTACTCGACCCCCGACCAGAAGTAGTTCGTCGGGTTTGCCTCTGCTTCCCAGTATGGGTACGCGACGGGCCCATCCCAGGACTCGTTGTTCTCCTCTGGATTGCCGTCAACCGCGAGGCACTGGTCAGTTCCGTTTGGCATGCACTGGTAGTCGCTATTGTTGAAATGTACTACATCGTATTCTTCGTAGTCCTGACTGATCCAATACCTATTCTCGTCGATGTGCCATGAGGAGTTTCCGGATTCGTACTCGCCTGTGTAAGAGAACTTGTTGAATGAGGCCCCTCCGGTGTTGATTTCTGCCGACTCTGACTCAAAGTCATTGAAGTAGATGACAGTGTCAGTCCCCCCAAGGACTTCCCTGACTTCGAGATCGACATCGAGGCTGCCTCCCGAAATGGGCATCAGACCTGTGTTCTTGACAGTCACGTTGACCCATCTATTTCCCTCTCCTACGATACTCTGGAAGGTTGCAGGGTCGGTTACCGAGGGTTCTATTTCCACTCTGGTGATTCCCAAGTCGTAGTTATCAAGAACGAGCACAGATAGGTAATCCCCCTGGCCTGCATATCCTTGCGTGTCCAACCACATGGCATTGTTAGAGAATCTGTATGTGTAATCCTCCTGACCGATGACCACTTCGAGAGCGCTGCCCTCTGCACCTTGGAGTTGTCCAGGCATTGCCATAGTTGGCCTCCTACCAACATCGAAGGACAAGGGTGAGAGGTATCCTTCGCTGTCTGGATCAGCAAGTAGAATCTGGACCGTGTTCAGGGCACGGAGATTTGGCCTTAGTAAGAATGTCTGATTCTGAACGGTTGACTCCTGGGTGTCCAGTAGCGTAAGTGAGGTGGGGACGAAGAAGTCTAGTTCCCCATCTTGATTGACATCTGCTATGGTTACTGAAGCGCCCAAGTAGTTTCCGAAGCCCACGTAGTTCTGAGTGTCCCAGCCAGAGGACGTCTTTGTTGCGTAAGAGACGTTCCCCGTGATTCCATCGACGGCTGCGATGATGTCAATCTCGTTGACGTCGTCGTCCGGAGTGGAGTCGGCAATGTCCAGGCCGTACAATGGGAAGTCGTGCTCTGCATCTAGAGTGAACTCGTGAATGGTTCCTGAGCCAGTTGGATCCATAGGGTTCGGATACTGCCCCGTTACGCAGTCGAACTCTAGAACGGTCATGTTGTCATAGGTTCCTGCTGAGTAGCCAACTCCTGCATTGTATGGAGGAGTCCTGAGTAGCCAGATATCGAGATCCTCGCACTCCCCTGGAACTGGCTCCCCCGTGATTGGGTTCTCCAATAGGTCCTCGTTCCAATTCCCGAGCTTGAGGTATTGGTAGTACCCGCTAGTCAGGGGGACTGAAATGGGCGGGTGTGGGTTCACATTGAAGTTGGGGCCCTTGTATATCTGGATGAACTGGTTAGCGAATGTCGAGTCGGTCGAGGAGAAGACTACGTCGGCGTAACCGTCGTCGTTTATGTCCCCGACGTCTAAATCTGCTAGGTATGGGTTGATGACTGTGATCGTGTCGAACATCTCCTCCCACTCGTTCACCCTCTCGTCGCAATCCCCCTTGAGGACTGTAAGGTTGGCAGGCCTGATGAAAGACTCGCCGACGAACCTTACATTCTGCTGGTAGTAGATCACGTCGTTGATATCATCGCCATCGACGTCGGCGATCTCGACCCTGTTCCCATCGGCCACGTCTCGGAATCCGGCCCTGAATGAGTCGTTGTTTGAAATCTGAACGTCTTGTCTGTCTGCGAATCCTCCGTTCCCGTCATTGTAGAGGAAGCTGATGAAGTGTCCGAATCCGCTACCTGATGCGATATCATTGTCTCCGTCGCAGTCCAAATCGCCTATTGAGATGTAAAGAGGGTCCCTCTGTACGGCATATTGAGTAGTGTGGGAAGCAGAAGCGTACGGAATCGCCGAAACGAAGAGTGAGGTAAGCATCAGGAACACTAGTCCCACGGCCCTCCTTCTCTTTCCATGCTCATGGTTTCCAGTCATACTTTCGTTCATCATGTAAGTCCGGACTTTCCGGCCACTCTTATGCATTACCGAAACGTGTTTTTTTGCTGCATTGGAAGAATACCCTTCTGGTTACTTCATCTCAAGCCAACTTGGGTTGGGCGAATAGCTCACTTCGGCACCCCCATAGACCTTCTCGAGTCTTCCCATAATCCAAAGCCTATCCAGGAAAATCTCGAGGTCTATGCCCTCTCTGTTCATGCGTTCCCCCACTAGCAGCTCGATGGTGCTGACTCCAAGAGAAGAGTGGCCGTGTTCCCTCACGATAAGAGTCAGAAGAATCTGCAACCATGATTCTGCCATTGGGTCTCCAGATAGGTTATTGCTCAGGGGTTCTAGATCCTCGACTTCGTCTAAGAATTCGGTTATCGCCCGGATGTCGGGGTCCGTTTTCTTCGAAATGCCGTGTTCGTCTGCCTCTGATTGCATGTTCAAGTCCCCAACCTTCCTAACTATTGAGGGGATCTTAGAAGGGTCTGGTGGCGGTCCAGGTAATCCTTCTTCTTCTGATTCTTGTTCGTCTCCTTCCATGCTATAGTCTCCTTTCTGGTTTGGTCAGACTTCAATCCTTTGCTAAGTTCCTAAGGACCGTCTGGAGTATTCCGCCATTTCTGTAGTATTCGACCTCTACGGGAGTCTCCAGTCTCACTGTGGCGGGGAATTTAATCTCCGTCCCGTCTGTCTTCCTTGCGGATATTTGGATCTCCGAGAAGGGGACCAAGTCTCCTGAGGCGGGGATATCGAAGAATTCGGACCCGTCTAGTCCCAGTGACTCAGCGTCGTAACCTTCGGCGAATGCCAGAGGAAGTACGCCCATTCCAACTAGGTTGGACCTGTGGATCCTCTCGTATGACTTTGCTATCACAGCTCTAACGCCCAGCAAGAGCGTGCCCTTGGCCGCCCAATCCCTACTGCTTCCTGAGCCATACTGGGAGCCTGCTAGCACCACTAGTTGTGTCGAGTCCTCGATGTACCTCTCACTAGCCTCGTGTATCGAAATCACTTCATTGGTTGGGAAGTGGGTGGTCAAGCCCCCCTCTGTACCCGGAGCCGCCAGATTCCTCATCCGAATGTTTGCGAAAGTCCCCCTGACCATCACCTCATGGTTTCCCCTTCGACTACCGAATGAGTTGAAATCACGTGGTTGTACTCCCTTACCCACCAGGTACTGGCCGGCAGGACCCGAGCTTGGAAACGCTCCTGCTGGGCTGATGTGATCGGTTGTCACAGAATCCCCAACCATGACTAGGACACGGGCATCTACAATTGGATCGATCGGAGATGGCTCGGGCTGAATTCCTTGGAAGAATGATGGGAGCCGGACGTATGTTGATTCTGGGTCCCATGGAAAAAGTTCGCTCGCATCGCTTGGAATGGCGTCCCATCTGGGTTCGCTCAGGACGTCGGAGTATCTGCTAACGAACATCTCGGGCCCGATTGCTGCCTCCACAGTGGAGCGGATCTCATCGTCACTAGGCCAGATGTCTGACAGCATCACTGGATCTCCCGAAGGATCATGTCCGAGGGGGTCTTCTGAGAAATCTACGTCCAACGTACCTGCAAGTGCGTAAGCCACGACTAGCGGTGGGCTAGCAAGGTAGTTTGCCTTGATTTTCTGGTGGATCCTTCCTTCGAAATTACGATTCCCGGAGAGGACGCTCCCTACAACTAGGTCCGAATCGTCAATCGCTCCCTCGATCTCTGGGTCGAGGGGTCCCGAGTTTCCTATGCAAGTCGTGCATCCGTACCCAACTACACTGAATCCGAGAGAGTCCAGGTCCTCTGTTAGTCCAGAGGCATCGTAGTACTCCGTAACAACTCTGCTTCCAGGAGCTAGGCTTGGTTTGACCCAGGGTTTGATTGAAAGCCCCCTAGAACGAGCGTTCCTAGCGACCAATCCGGCAGCTATCATCACGCTTGGGTTGCTGGTATTCGTGCAACTGGTTATGGCGGCTATTACGACGTCTCCGTGTTTCAAGTCGCAGTCTCGGCCATCGATTGGGGACATTGCATCGTTCCTGCTGGAGTCTACGCCGTGTCCTTGATGCCCGGTTGGGGCATTCAGGCTCTTTCTCCAGTGTGACTTCATCTCCGAGAGTGGGACTCTGTCCTGAGGCCTCTTTGGCCCAGAAAGGGATGGTTCTACTGTTGACAGGTCGAGAGAGAGCTTGGATGTGAACTTAGGAGTGGGAGTCGTCGATTCATGATAGAGAAGCCCCTGGGCCTCCATGTATCTCTTTACGTCCTCCACGTGACTCGGGTCCCTACCTGATAGAAGCATGTAATCCAGAGTAGTCTGGTCTACAGGGAAGAAGCCGCAAGTTGCACCATACTCCGGGGCCATGTTTGCGATTGTAGCCCTGTCTGGGAGACTGAGGTTGGACAGGCCTTGGCCGTGGAACTCAACGAACTTGCCCACGCAGCCGTGCTCTCTTAGCATCTCGACTATCCTAAGTGTCATGTCTGTGGCCGTTACCCCCGGCTCTAGAGAGCCAATGAGCTCGAATCCTACGACTTCTGGCAGCAGCATGTAGATCGGTTGTCCCAGCATGACGGCCTCGGCCTCAATGCCTCCAACCCCCCATCCAAGTACCCCCAAACCGTTGATCATAGTCGTATGCGAATCGGTTCCTACGAGGGAGTCCGGGATCCACACTCCGTCTTCCTCCCTAGCTACCTTGGCAATCCACTCTAGGTTTACCTGGTGAACAATCCCCCTCCCGGGCGGTACTGCGCGAAAGTTGTCCAGACTGAGTTGCCCCCACTTCAGGAACTTGTACCTCTCCGAGTTACGCTCGTACTCGATTTCCAGATTTCGCTCGCGAGCGTCGGGAAAGAGCCCGGAAACATCGACCTGCACGGAGTGATCGATGACCAAATCAACGGGGACCTGGGGATTGACCTTGCTTGGATCGCCGCCAAGTTCCTTCATCGCATCCCTGAGCGCAGCAATGTCAACAATTGCAGGAACTCCAGTGAAGTCTTGCAGTATCACCCTACTAGGGCTGAATGGGATTTCCTCGGGATTCATATCCGGAGACCATGAAGCGATTCTCTTTACATCGTCCTCGTTGACTAGAAATCCATCGCATTTCCTCAATGCCGACTCAAGGAGAATGCGAATTGAGAATGGGATCTCGGACAATTTGCAAAGACCGTTTTTCTCCAGAGAATGCAAGTCGATGAATGATGCCAGTGAACCATCGTTTCTCTCGAACTCTGACAGAGCATCAAATGGATTCTCTTCCGCCATTATCTCACCGAGTAATTTCTCCTGATAAGGAGTACATGAAGTTCACCTTGGAAAAAAACCAGCCCAATCAGACTATTCTAGCAGAAATAATCCTGACAGGATCTAACGGGGAGTCGTTCTGAGTTTCAACGTGGCTGATTGCATCAACATGCTCCATCCCTGAAATCACATAGCCAAACACGGTGTGACAAGACTTTCCTGGGGCGGTACAATCCTTGTCTGGTACTTCGACACAGACTGAATTCTGCTTCTCGCCATCAGCGTCAAGATGGCATGCCCCACTGTGTCCTGAGTCTCCCGGGATGATGTAGAACTGACTCCCATCGGTGTTTAGGCCGGCATGAGCGGCTGCAATGGCACCGGCTGTGTGCCTCAAGCCGTTGTCGTGCTCGAATGGAATCGTGTAATCCTCCTTCTGCCGGCACTCGCTCTCTGGCATCGGCTCCCCATTGCAGTAACCATAGTAATCTGCAGCATAACCTCCGGAACCCCTCATGTTCTCAATGTCTCCACCCTGAATCATGAAGTTGTCAATGACCCTGTGGAACTCAACACCGTCATACTGAAAGTTCTCTGTGTGGGTCAGGAAGCTCTCAACGTGCATTGGTGCGGCATCCTCGTACAACTCGATTTGTATGTCCCCTGTGACCGACTGGCCATTGATTACATACTGTACCTCGAGGGCCACTATCGGGTTTGATTCGTCATCGAGGAACTCTGAGACTAGTTTGATAGACACTAAGAACACAGCCAGTGATAAGACCATTGTAAGGAGGCCAAGGGGGGTTGGGTTCCCCTGATCGAACATCTGGAAGCCTAGGCCGAGGGATATTGCTTTCTCGTCCATCATCGATGCGAGCTTGTTCATGTTCCTTCGAATCTCCTTGTTCTTAGGATCGATGGAAAGTGACTTGTTGTAATTCTTGTATGCCTTCTGCCAGTGTGACTTCTGGTTCCTCTGGTCAATGACACCCAGCTCTGTTCCGGCGTCTGCTGCCAAAGCTAGTGTCTTGGACCTCTGAGCCTCGTTCTCAATGCTGCTCCAAGCAGATCTAAGAGCATCCAGAGCTCCTTCTGGATCATTCTTTTCATCCATCATCTGGGCAGCCTCGTCCCACGCTTTCTGCAGTTCTGCTGGAATTGGCACGGGCTCGCGACGGCCATCTCATTGAAAACTGCAACGGAAGTGATGGTGTAACGAATTGGCTCATTTTCGGATGGTAACGCATAAGACCATGAGACTTCGCCGATGCCCTGCGAGCAACCTACTGGAAGCACTGGGGACGAAGAAAGCAATGGGAAAAATCGTCAACGATTTCGTAATCAATGTCGCTACCGCCAACGGGACGGGTTCGCAATCATCCAATCTGATAATTCTTCACTCGATGTTCGAGATGGGTATTCCAGTTAGCGGTAAGAATCTCTTCCCAAGCAACATCTCAGGTCTGCCGACGTGGTTCATCATCAGAGTCAGCGATCAGGGCTACCAAGCACCGGGAGATGCCACCAATATCCAGGTCCTCATGAACAAGGACACATGGATGAAAGACCTAGAGGCACTTGAGCCTGGAACTATAGTCGTCTACAACGAGGATGTCAAACTCCCGGTGGACAGGGATGACTGCGTCCTTCTAGGAATGCCAATGACCAAGATGGCAAGGAAAATCAATCCCAAACTCGGCAGGCTGATAGCAAACATGTACTATGTTGGGGCTGTCGCTCACCTCCTAGGAATTGACGAGGGCGCAATAGGGAAGGCCGTGAAAGCTCAATTCAAGGGAAAGGAGAAAGCGGTCGAGTTGAACATGCTAGCCATCTCCGAGGGGAGGTCGTACGCAGCAGAGAATTGGGAGTTCGATTGCCAATTCTGCGTCGAGAGCAGGGAGAAGGATCCGGACTCTTTCCTAATCGAGGGGAATGAGGCGATTGCGCTTGGCTCGATATATGGGGGAATCAGCATGCTATCATGGTACCCGATCACGCCTTCTTCATCTCTTGCGGAGTCAATTATCGGATGGTTGCCAGAGCTTCGCAGTGACGAGGAAGGAGGGAGTACTTGCGCCGTGATTCAGGCCGAAGACGAGCTAGCTGCAGCGGGCATGGTGCTTGGTGCTGGATGGGCTGGAGGAAGGGGCATGACTTGCACAAGTGGTCCGGGGATTTCTCTGATGTCTGAATTCATCGGTTTGTTCTACTTCTCTGAGGTCCCCGGTGTGATTTGGGACGTGAATAGAGTTGGGCCTTCTACTGGATTGCCGACCAGGACCCAGCAGGGCGACCTTTCAATGCTATACGAGGCGAGTCATGGGGATACACAGCACATCGTACTAATCCCAGGAACCGTCGACGAGTGTTTCGAATTCGGTGGGAGGGCCTTCGACTACGCCGAGAGGTTCCAAACGATGGTGTTCGGATTCAACGATCTGGACTTGGGGATGAACCGTTGGGTGACATCTGGCTTCCAGTATCCGGATCAGCCCATGGACAGAGGCAAAGTCATCAGGAGCCAGGAGGAGATGGATGCAATTGCAAATTACGGCAGGTACCGCGATGTCGATGGAGATGGGATAGCATACAGGACATTGCCCGGTAGTGGCTTGGACCCCATCCTGTACAGGGGTACAGGTCATGACGAGGACGGGGTATACTCGGAAGACCCTCAGGTGTATCACGACACTATGGAGAGGCTGAAGAGGAAGATCGATGGTGCAAGGGAGCATCTCCCTGGACCCATAATTAGAGAGGAGGAGGACAAGGAGATAGGTGTGATTTTCTATGGATCCATGGAGAATACCATCGTCGAGATCGATGACATGCTGGAGGAGAACGGGCTTTCCGTAAGCACATGTAGAGTCAGGTCCCTTCCACTGCATCCCGAAGTGGAGGAATTCGTCGGAAGGCACGAAAAGACGATTGTTCTGGAGATAAATAGAGATGGGCAGTTGTTTGGGATCATTCGCAAGGAGTTCCCCGCTGATTTGATACCCAAGATCCACAGCGTAGCATACAGTGATGGAATGCCTCCGAGGGCAAGAGTATATTCCGATATGATCCTAGAAGTTCTGAAGGGGGTGTCTTGATGGTCAAGCTTAACGTTCTAGAGCTGGAAAAATCGGAGTACACCGGTGGGAAATCGTCTTTGTGCCCCGGATGCGGGCACGACCAGATCTCGAATAACATAATCCAGGCTGCATGGGAGAATGGAATCCAGCCAGAGAAGATCGCGAAGATGAGTGGCATTGGATGCTCTTCTAAGACCCCAGCATACTTCCTCGGGAAGAGTCATGGATTCAACACTGTGCACGGAAGGATGCCCTCAGTTACCACAGGTGCGAATGTGGTGAACAAGGGCCTGAGTTTCTTGGCGGTATCGGGTGACGGAGACACCGCGAGCATAGGGATAGGCCAGTTCGTCCACGCAATCAGGAGGAACTTGGACATGGTTTACATCGTGGAAAACAATGGTGTCTACGGCCTCACTAAGGGACAGTACAGCGCAACCGTCGAGAAAGGCTCGAAGAAGAAGAAGGGGGTGGCAAACCAACAAGCTCCTATAGACCTCTGCGCGATGGCCATAAACCTAGGATGCAGTTTCGTAGCACGTTCATTCTCTGGCAGCAAGAAGCAGTTGACAGCACTGATTAGAGCGGCAATGAGTCACAGAGGGATGGCATTCATTGACGTGATATCTCCGTGTGTAACTTTCGCCAACAATGACGAGTCGTACAAATCGTACAACTATGTGAAGGCTAATGACGAGGTTCTGCATATTCTGGACTACATTCCACACTTCTCCCCGATAGAGGAGGTGGAGGTCCCTGAGGGGGAGTTCAGGGAGGTTAATCTGTTCGATGGTTCAACATTGAGGCTTGAGACGGTGGCAGCCGATCACGATTACACCGACGCAGTCTCAGCACTCAGTGCCATACACGAATCGGAGAAGGCGGAAAGGCATGTTACAGGGCTTCTATACTACGACGAGAACGTGCCGACGGCGACCGACACACTGGGGCTGAGCGAAACTCCCCTAGTGGAACTATCCGAAGATCTCCTACGTCCCAGCGAGGACAGTCTGGCGAATGTGAATGAGAGTTTCAGATCGTGAGCGGGCATTTCTGATTGCTCGGTTTTCTTGAAATATCCGGTCCTCGTCCGTGTTACACCAGTCCCTTGGTGTAGCGGTCCATCATATGGCACTCTGGATGCCATGACCCTGGTTCGAATCCGGGAGGGACTACCAATCTATATCCCTACACGTACTGAAATAGAAGCTGGGAGACCCAGCTTACCATCATGATGATCATGAACCATCCTAATGCCAGTTTGGCCCACCTAGTCGGTTCTTTCTTTGGTGGAAAGGGATCTATTCCAGCCTCCAGAGCCTGGGAGATTATCTCCAGTTCCTCCTCTATGGTCTCCGGGGGCCTAATAGCCATATTTTCCGAAGGCTAGCATGCGTATTCAATCGTTATCGTAGCGAGGTTGAAGCATCGAATCCCTTCGAGCACCCATGGATGAGTTACCGGAGGGGCTCTCGATTCCCCCTCTCGAGGCACGCGCGTACATCCCCTCTGCATCAGTAATGCTGAGCAGAGAAGCAGATGACGGGCATGAGGTCCTGATGGGCCACAGGAGTTCTGAGCTCCCTGCATTCCCAGACCTCTGGTCATTCCCAGGAGGGGGAGTGAGCAGAGTAGATAGGAGGGCTGCAGAAAGACAACCAGAATGGCTTTCGGAAATGGGAGAAGACAGGATCTCAGCATTCACCCTCCTTAGGGAGATGGTGGAGGAAGTCGGAATCTCTCCGGATGGAAAGGGGGGTTTCTTGGAGGTGAACGACGAGATTAGGGAGATTGTCTGCAAAGACAAGTCGGGGTGGTTGGAGGTCGCTGAGGAAGGTGCCATTTCCACTGCTGGTTTCGAATGCGAAGTTATCACAGAGAGGATTACCCCTCCCCAGTCTCCTACAAGATTCCACAACCTGTTCTTTCACGTTTCCTTGGGGGATTCAGGGGTGAATCCTTCATTCCCACCTGGAAGGAGTGAGTTCGATGAGTTTCGCTGGTGGAGACCTGGAGATATCATCGCCTCGTGGGAGAGGAGCGAGTTGCATGTCCCGCCCCCGATATTGACGATATTCAGAGACTTGCTAGAGCTAATGGAAGAAGCAGACCTAGTTTCTGCCTGTGCGGAGATGGCCAAAGACCCCCCCTCCGGCCCTCATAGATTCGAATATGGACCAGGAGTCGAGTGCATCCTGATACCGACGAATACCCTTCCCCCGTCCACACACACGAACTGCTTCGTCCTCGGTGAGAGAGGAGGAGATAGGCTGATTGTCGATCCTGCAATCAAGGACCAAGACGGATTAGAGTTGCTTCGTCATAAGGTGGAGGAGATCCATGCTGACGGAAGCGACATAGTTGCCACAATCTTCACTCATCGCCATCAGGACCACCTAGGCGATCTGGAGATGATCGAAGAAATCTACCATGCACCTGTTTGGGCGAGCCATGAGACACTGGAAGCCCTTCCCGGAGCAGGGCAGCGAAGGATCCTGGAGGAGGGCGAGGTCATCGAAATTAGGGGTCCGAGCGGGATTTCCAATTGGGAGGTGCTAGCGACTCCAGGACACTGCCCGGGACAGATTTGCCTGGTAGGCGAGCCAGGGATAGTGTCTGCAGACAACTGCACGATGGTGGGAACCATCCTAGTACCTTCCAATGACGGAGACATGGGTGCGTACATCGAGGGACTGGAGAGGCTGAGGGAAATTTCGGCCCACACTCTGTTCCCCGGTCATGGGCCCCTCATTCCCAATCCAGAGCGGATCCTCAGCCAGTACATAGATCACAGGAAGGAGCGTCACCAGAGGGTCTTCGAAGCAGTCGAATCCGGGGCTAGAACTATCTCCGAGATAGCGGACATCGCATACTCCGACACACCCGATGCACACCCGATGCTGGCCAAGGATCAGTCTCTCTCACACCTGAAGATGCTAGTGCATTCCGGAAGGGTTAGATTTTCCGAAGGACGTTACTTTGTCGAATGAAAACGTGTGAACGTTCAAAACGAAGTCCATGATGCTAGAAACGACCCAGATGGCTAGTAAGGATCAATGGTGGCAAGACGAGGAAGATGAGGAGCCAAAGTCCGTTGAAGAAATGATCGAAGAATCCGAGAAGGAGCGAATCAGGCGTGAAAGGGAGATGGCTGAGGCCAAGCACGAGTTTGAAATGGCCGAGCTAAAGAAGAGGACGACCGACCTCAACCCAGAGTCATCTTCACTAAATGCAGCAGGAGGGGAAGTTAGAGTCAGAGTAGCATCAAATGGGGCCTACTACACAAGTGGTACGGTAAATGGAAGAGAAGTCAAATTCTTGGTAGACACTGGTGCCAGCCATTGCGCAATGAGTACGGAGATGGGGGATTTCGTTGGAGGGACCAGAGGTGTGGGATACTGGTCAAATACAGCCAACGGAAAGGCCATGTTCTACAAAATGGTACTCGATGAGGTTAGGGTAGGAGATATCGTTGTTCGGAACGTAATGGGTGCTACTGGAGACGGCATGAAAAGTGACTATATCCTACTTGGAAATTCATTTCTAAATGAGATCGATATGGAAATGGAAGATAGTGTAATCACCCTGCGCCAGGAAGCATCCGAACGAGTTATCCAAGAAAGGAAAGTTCCCAATGACTCCGGAGATGGTGTTTTCGGCCTGTGGTGGCTATCCAAAGGAGAGGCGTTGGCGATTGGAATGGCAGCGATGATCACCATGTTCTTCTTCGGGATGGGGGCTATCGTGATGGAAAGTGAGACGGTGTACAACACAACCAGCGGCGTCGTCCTGGAGGGAACTGATTGGGTAGAGTTCCAGTTCGAATACGAGAGTTGCTTGTATGATGAAGAGTGGGACGAATACTACGACTGCTACTGGGAGGTAGGATACGAGTGCAGTGCCAATGTGAAGTACTCATTCGACGTAAACGGCACCGAGTTTAGATCACAAGATGGGCTTTTCTTGGGAGAATGGTCTGATCCCTGTCGAGATTTCGTAATGAACGTAGAGCAGCCTGTGGGTAGTGCAGTTACCGTATGGTACAATCCCGAAAATCCCGAAGAAAGCATGCTAGAGCCACCTGGTGAGGGAGGATGGGTCCTCTTCTTCTGCTGTGGGCCTTTTTTCCTAGTCATCTTGGTTGTAACCCTTGTAAACGCAAGATTCAGCAATGGGCCTAAATCAAGCTGGGGAAGCGATTGGGGAATTCATTTTAATTCCGGAGGTGGGCATCACGGAGGATCCCATTATGGGCACGGCGGGAGGTACTGGGGATCGAGATTTGGACCTAGGTTCCGAAGGAGGGCTCGCCATAGGAGAGTTCGTACATCGAGGAGGAGGTCTTCCGGTGGGAGGAGAACCTCGAGAAGAAGAAGGTGACCCGATAGAAAGAGAACGCTGAAATCAAAGCGATTGTTCAGATTGTCGTGGAATACCTCTGGAGCGGTTCACCGGATTTGGATGGTTTAGTTGCTAAAGAGCATTGGGTAGATGTTGAAGTCGGGGTCTCGATAAGGGCCCTGGTCTGGAAAGAAGAAGGCATAGAGCCGGATTCCGGGACCGTGGTAATGGTCCCGGGGTGGGGTTCCCTCTTCGAGGGATGGAGGCCATTGGTTACGGAGTGGGCCAAGAGAAGGCACCTGATATACATCGAGACGAGAGAGAAGGCCAGTTCGAGATTCGACAGGAGGATTTCAAGGGATGACTTCTCCATCGAAAGGCACGCAAGAGACATCGAAGCAGTTCTTGATGCCTTGGATGTCGATCAGGAGAGTATTGACTGGTACTCTTCATCCCTTGGGTCGACCATACTCATCGATGCATTCGAGAAGGGGCATTTGAGGGGGAGGAGTTCTATCCTCCTTGCTCCGAACCCCGACTTCAGATTCCCTCTATGGTCTAGGATGATCATCTACTCGCCTCTACCCATGGTGGCTTTCCGGAAGATGGTTGGTTTCGTGGCGTGGGTGGTGAACAGGAGGACTAAGGAAGAGGGGCAGAAGGTCCGTTACCGAAGGGCTCTCCTAGCTCAGGACGTCCCGAAAATGCTCCTCTCTGCTAGGTGGAACCTGGGATACAGCCTTCCTGAGGACCTATCCAATATCGAAGTCC
>JAZANL010000050.1:0-27055 GCA_036251765.1 Thermoplasmatota archaeon
CATGTGATATCCAGGCTACACTATGGGTCCAGTGACTATTGCACGGTATGTTCTGGCTTAATCCCGACGGTGGAATCACATCGAGAGGGGGAGGAGTGTCTTCCAACTCGGCTGTGCGAGCTTCTTCGACTTTGGCCCGGTCATTGGCAGTGGGGTCTTGTGGGTTAGGACCCCATGCATCCCTTCGACGACGAACTTGACCCTTAGTTCCACCATCCTGTCCCTCTCTGCGGTAGTGGCCTGCTCGGAGTCAAGCTCGAATGTGGATGATGGGTCTCCCGATTCGTTGACCAGGCTCAGGGTTGTGCCGGACAGACTGGCCCTGGGTGAGAAATCGAAGTCCTGTGGGTCGTTCATGCTCACCTTTGCATCTATGACTAGGCGGTCCCGGATGGACACCTTGGTTATCTCGAACGACTTTGCCACGTCAGGGCCAGAGAGTGGTGGTTGAAAGGTCTTCGCTCAATGGATATCAGACGCTTACTTCGCTGACCCTGAGCATCAGAACCACGAATTGCGCATCTAATGTCCAATCGTTGCCCTGATCGGGATCAACTCCGTCGACCGGCGTGTCTGGGTGGCAGTCCAAGGCAGTGATAATCCAGAACCAGTCGCCCTGACCGAATCGCCCGTCTGGGTCACTGAGCAGCGACTCCTCCAGAGTTTCCTTCGAGTCCGCGTACACGGTGTAATCCGATTGTGGCATGGGGTTCATCTCGCTCCTCTCTATTGTCGCCGAGGAGTTCTGGGTGATGTTTTCCTGGGCGGTGGCGACGCTGTATGACCATCCCGAGGACGGGTTGTCAACCTCCAGCGTGAAGTTGTCCTCCGGCCACATTACCGGCAGGATGTCACGAGTCAGAGTGAGCGTGGCTGTGACGTCAATCAGCCTTGCTCCGTCGCCCGGCTGGAACTGGATCTCGTGGGACTGGCCCTGCTCAAGGTACCCCGACCAGTCATAGTCGACATGTACCTCCTCCCAGACTATCCGGAAAGTGCGAGAGATCACCCGAAGCGTCCAAAGCGTGGTGTTTGACCCACCAGAGTCATCGGTCACGGTTACCGAACCCGTGATGTTCCCAGCGGAGGAGGCTGACAGTAGTGCCACTGCACCGCTGGCATCTTGGTCATTGAGGGGGTCGCTGTCTCCGTCTGAGTCCGTGGTGGCATCGAAATCCCAGACAATGTCGACTCCTCCTCCCTCTGGGTCGAAGGAGGAGGTCGCATCTAGTCGTGCATCTTGGCCGGCCTTCACGAAGTCGGGTATTTCTAGGATGATCTCCGGGATCGCGTTAACGAAAATTGTGATGGACGCAGCATCCGAGTCGCCGTTGTCGTTGAAGACCTCCACTCTTACCTCGAAGACCCCTGCCTCTTCGAAAAGATGGCTGATCACTCCCTGCTTTGTCGTCTTCGTCTCCCCGTCGCCGAAGTTCCACCTGTATTCGTCTATGATGGTCGGTTCTGGGGTAGTGGAGGACCGCGCATCGAAGTTTACCGACTCGCCGGAATTGATCATGTCCCTGTCAGCGGTGAGGTCCGCATTCGGGCTACCGGGCCCGATTCCACCGCACCCAGCCAGGGATTGTGTGAGCATTAGCACCATCATGAGTGCCGAAGCCCTTCGCCCGCCCCCTCCCATGGAACCAGAAAGACGAGCCCCCTCATATGGGTGTTGGGCGTTGAAGGCGAGAGTGGTCGTTTGGTAGGGTTCATGGGCGGTGGCGAGAGGGGATGGTCGTGGATTCGGGAATTCTGGATGGTTTGAGGGTTCTCGGTTTCGATCTAGAGACTACCGGGTTCAATCCCAGAGAGGACAGGGTGGTGCAATACGCGCTGGTGGGAAGCGATTCTGATGGGTCGCATGTGAATCTGAATTCATTGGTTGACCCAGGTCGCGGGATTCCAAGTGAGGCTAGCGAGGTGCATGGAATTTGGAATGACGACGTCCGTGGGGCAGGAGGATTCGAGCAACACGTCGAAACCCTGGGTGATATGATCGATGGCTCTGTCATCGTGGGCCACAATGTCGTGGCATTCGACTGGAGGTTCATCGAAATGGAATGCATGAGGATCGGTAGAGAGACCCCCAGGCCTCTGGCCATTGTCGATACGCTGGTTCTTGCCAGGAGGTTCGAGGTCCCTGGCCGTCACAAGCTCGGGTTGCTCTGCAGTAGATTCGGCATAGGGCTGGAGAGATCTCACAGTGCAGATGCGGATGCAGGCGCAACCCTCCTGCTACTGTGGAAGTTCATGAGGAGGTACCCGGATGAATTCAAGGGGACCGCAGAAGAAGTGCTCGACTCAATCGGTAGCCGACCTTAGCAGAGGGGCCCATGGCAACACCTCTGACCAGTCCCCCAGATGGACTATCTTGCCATCGACTCTGACGCTACCGAGGAACAAGTAGCCGGCTGACCCATCTCCATCTATCTGCTTGATCTGCTCTAGTGCCTGCCCCTTGAGGATGGCGCCGAATCGATGGTCGGAACCTGAGAGGTCTCCCTCGGCACCGGTTGGCGTGGCTCGTTCGAAAAGGGCAGCTCCCGAGTCATGGTCAAGCCTAACCAGCTTGGTTACTTCGTCCCTGAAAGTTCCTCCCGCGTCCAGGGTCCCGTCCGCTCGTGATACCCACCATGCCGGGCACCATGCCTTCCAGTCGCAAAATGAGCAGGCGTCCTTGCTGGGGGTTGCTTGAAACGGGGCCTCCGTGATCTTCATCGACTCCCATGCCTCGATTGCCCCCTCCAATATGGGAGGTCCGTCTGCGACGTAGACTGTCTCGTTCGAAGAGTACCATCCCTCTGCGATAATCGATTTTTGTTCTGGGCTCCTCTGCCTCATCAGGTCTCTGTAGAACAGCAACTGCCTCGTCACCTTCTCGTCGAGTTCTGATCTCGGTGGCCTTCCGGTCTTGAGGTCTGCAACTATCCAACCTGCTTCATCCTCCCTATCGGGATCCATGATCAGCAGGTCAAGCCTGCCCATCAGCCTGCCACAATCCGACTCCAGGGTTGCCTCCGTTTCCAGGACGATCTCCTGGACCTGTCGCCAAGCCCGAATCGAGACTTCCGAGAGGACTGCTTTGGGCAATCTGGCCTTCTCGAAGAGGAATCCCAGAGCGCCGACTAGTCCTTCGTAGGCCTTGTTGAACGACTCCCGCTTCCACCTTGGATGCCTGGGGGTTTGCATGAACTCGTCCCTCTCTGCCTTCCAGTTACCCTCCAGCACGTCTCTGGCTGTGGAATGTAGCCAGCCCACCTCCCCAGCGTCCCTGTCGGAAATGTCCAGGTTGCACAGATCCTCGACCGAGTTGTGAATTGCTGTCCCCAGGGAAGCAGCCATGCTTGCCTTCTTGGGGAGCCTTTGGCGGGAAAGCCAGTATTTCCTCGGGCACTCCTCGTAACTGTTCCACGAGGATGGCGATATCTGGTAATCCTGACTGCCATCCATCCTATCCATGTCCCGCAGAATTGAGGCGGGGGGGTGGGAACGATTAACACCATTGAGTGGATTGTAGAATCATGGCGGACGGACCACTTGTCGAGGTAGACGATGGCGTGAATTCTTCTGGGGCCCTTCTAGTCAGTTGTTTTCCATCGGTTGGGTTCGTAAGCAGCATCGTTGCGCACTTCTTGGTCGAAAAGCTGGAGTTGGAGCTGGTTGGAGGCGTGAGGCATCCGAATCTGCCACCGGTATGCCTTGTCCAAGACGGTAAGCCCCTCCCACCACTGAGGTTCTATGCAGGCGAGCCGATCTGCAACATGGAGAAGTGCGACAAGGTCGTCCTGATCGCCTCAGAAATCCAGATACCCGCTGATCTGAATCTGCCTCTTTCATCCAGTCTGATAGATTGGATTGTGGACTCTGGCGTCAGCTCCACGATCATGGTTGACTCGTTTGCACACGGGATAGAGAGCAGCCACAGCATCTTCGATGACGACGAGGGGATGGACTCGATGCTTGGGATAGGGTCTACAGACTCCACACACCGATTGCTGAAGGGGATCGGTGTCCCGCTACTGAAGCAGGGGGTTGTGGGCGGGATGACCGGTGTGATGATGGGGGAATGCAGGAGGAGGGGTATCGATGCATTGGCCATTCTCGCCGAATCCGATGGCGAGATTGGGCAAGGTACCATCCCGGACGCGCGGGCTGCCGCCAGAATCATCGGGTGCATGGATGGCCTCCTACCCGCGGTTCAACTCGACCCAGAGCCGCTTATGGAGGAGGCTCAGAGGATCGAGAGCCAGATTAGGGAGATGATGACCCTGCATCTCAACCCACCACAGGAAACCAGCGGTGCCTCTTCTGGTATGTACGGTTAGTCAGAACTCTCCCAGAGTCGACTGCCTCTCCTCGGGAAGGTCCTCAAGTATGGATCCGCCCAGCATTTCGTCCAACTCCGACTCTGAAATCACTCGTACCCCCAGCCTTTCCGCCCGCTCAAGCTTCGAGCCCGATGACCCCCCTGCGACTAGGAAATCCAGGTTCCCGGAAACCGAGGAGACGACTTTGCCTCCCTGAGACTTGATGGACAGGGAGATCTCCTTCCTGGGCCTGCTGAGAGTTCCTGTTATGCAGAAAGTGGAGCCGGAGAGGACCCCCTCACTGGGCGTTTCCTCACCTTCGACAATCTCGATCTGGTCGTGGAGGTCGATTATCGAGTCCTTCCTCTCGGAGATGCCATCGAGGAGGAGCGTGGCCACGGTCTCACCCACCCTGTCTATGGAGACGAGCCTACGAATGGCCTCGTCCCTGTCCTCAGTCATCCGAATTAGCTCGTCGAGATCCCTAACCTCCGAGCACACTAGTGTTGCTATTTCAGGGCCAATTCGAGGGAGCCCCAGTGCCGAGATGAATGTGCTGAATGTCATTGACCTGGTGGAGTTTAGTTCCTCCAGAACATTGCTAGCGGACTTCTGGGCCATCCTCTCGAGGCCTATCAGCTCGCGTTCTCTATCCTCGAGGCGGTAGAGGTCGGCCAGGCTCGATACGAGTCCGGAGGAGCAAAGCTGCTCTGCCAGCTTCTCGCCGATGCCATCCATCCCGAGCTTCCTGCACCAGTACAGGATCGCCCTCTCCAGACGGGACGGGCATTCGATGTTGATGCATCTGATGAAGGCCCCGTCCACGATGAGGTCGGTTGAGCAGCGAGGGCAGTTTGTAGGTACCGAGACCGCTGACCTAGCAGGTAGCGCCTCTGAGAATGGCGTCCCGTCCGAGTGGTGCCTGCCGGACAGGTCATCCTCTACTGCGGGGCCCATCACCTCCGTGATTTTCGGGATCACGTCCCCCCTCCTGACCACCCTGACGCGGTCCCCCACCATAATTCCGAGGCGCTCGACCTCGCCCTTGTTGTGGAGTGTGGTGTTTTCCACGGTCACGCCCGAGACCACCACCGGGGCCACCCGGGACACGGGGGTTACGTTCCCCGTCCTCCCAGTCTGCCAGAATACTTCCATCAGCACCGTCACTGCCTCCTCGGGGGGGAACTTCCATGCCAAGGCCCAGCGAGGGTGGTGAGCGGTCTCCCCGAGGAGCGTCCTCTTGTCCAGTCGGTCCAACTTCACCACCACCCCGTCGATCTCCCACTCCGCAGAGTCCCTGGACTGGAACCACTGCCTTGTGACAGACAGAATGGCGTCGGTCGTGGACGAGTCGTCGTCCCCGGAAACCACGTTGTTCCCGGCAGCCTCTATCCCCATCTCGCTAATCCACGAGATTACTTCCGAGTCAAGCTTGAAGTCAGGGGGATCAGGGCTCTCCGGGTGACGGTCGTCGTCGGCGGGGAACTCTACGCCATATGCCAGGAATTTGAGATCCTCTGGGCTGCCCTTGCCCGCGTCTACGTACTTCTGTCGCAGTGCCCCCGCTGCTAGGTTCCTCGGGTTTGGTGCGACTTCGGAGTACTTCTCCCTGAATAGTTGCAAGGGCATAACCACCTCCCCCCTGACGTGGCAGTCCCCCCTCCACTCGAGCTTCTCGGGGACGTTCATCATCCTCCTTGCATTTGCGGTAACGTCCTCGCCCCTCCTCCCGTTGCCCCTAGTAGCGGCCCTGACCAGCCTTCCTCTTCGGTACTCGAGGGAGAGGGCGGATCCGTCTAGCTTTGGTTGGCATACGAACCTTCGGCCCTTCGCAGTGGTCTCCGCGACGAAGTGGGCCACCTCAGAATCCGACGTGGCCTTGTCCAGGCTCATCATCCTGAACAGGTGGTCGACCTTCGTCGAGCCGGGAGGCGGGTCGGAGCCTACCCTACTCAATTGTGGGTGTTCGGGGGATAGTCTCTGAAGCTCGTCCCTGAGTGCGTCGAATTCGGCATCTGATATCTCGGGTTCGGCCCTGTTGTAGTACAGGTCGGAGTGCTTCTCAAGCTGCTCTGCCAACCACTCGATTCGGGCGTCTGGGATGCCTTCCTCTGGACCACCATCACCCATGATTGCGCAAAGGGGGCGAGGGCCTTCAAACTGACCTTTTGCTCGAGTGCAGCAGTGTGGTGGGCCTGCCAGGATTTGAACCTGGGTCGCGCGACCCCCAGCCGCGAAGTATAGGCCAAACTAACCTACAGGCCCCAATTGGGCTCGATGCGAGTGAGCAATCAGTCAAAGCCCTGACGGACCTCATTGCTGCCTGTCGATGCTGAACGGGGCGACCTCGTCGATGAGGTCGATGTGCCCCACGAACATGCGCCTGCAGCAATATCTCTCGAAGCCCAGGTCGCGTAGCACCTCTCCTGCATCCTTCCCTTCTTCGACCGCGTCCAAGTACTCCTGGTACTTGTGAGCGATCACCTTTCCACAACTCCAACATCTTACTGGGATTAGCACATCTTCACCTACCTGTACGACTTCTGCCACTTCTTTCGAGCGCCGCGTCCCATTTGATGCTTCGGCTCCTTTCTACGTGGGTCATTGACCAGAATCTTCCTCTCGAACCTGACGAACTCGTCCCTGAGTTCCTCGTCATCTCCCTCTGCACCGTCGTTATACTTCACCAGGCCACGTGCTATCGCAGTGCGGATTGCGTCTACCTGGCCCATCTGCCCGCCTCCCTTCACGTCGACTGAGATGTCGACCCTGTCGATCCTGTTCATGGCCTCGGCGATCCTGATTGGCTCCAATGCCTTTCTTCGGGCGAGCTCTGGCTCCATGATGTGGATCGGGTGACCGTTGACTCTGACCCTTCCTTTGCCTGCCTTGAGAGTCGCTCTGGCGATGGCTGTCTTGCGCTTTCCGCTGGTGTTCACGACCTTCGGAGCCTTCTTCCTAGCCAATTCACTCGCCTCCCCATCTCGATGCGTCCACTCCCAGGTGGGAGCTTATCTCGCCCAGTCGTACGTACTTGTTAGGTGTGTTGCGGGTGATGTGCTCGGTTGAGCCCCACTCGTGCCCCTCTGGGAGCTCGTCATTCGAGAGGTTCTGAGGGGTTCCTATCATGACTCGTAGGTCCCTCAGTGCTCCCCTTCCACTGCTGTTCTTCTGGTATGGGAGCATTCCCCTTACCGTCCTCTTGATTATCTTGTCAGGCATTCTCGGGAAGAACGGTCCCTTCCTTGCGTGGTTGAGTTTGTACTTCGCCCTGTAGTCGCTTAGCACCTTGGTCCTGGGTCCTGATACTATGGCTTCCTCTGCATTGATGATGATGACTCTCTGCTGCCTTCCTGACTTCCTTGCTGATATCATCTCCTTGGCGACCTGGCTGGCCAGGCGGCCTAGGATCTTGTCAGTGGCGTCGAATACCATCGTTGACTCAGACAAGGATCCTCACCCCCTTTCCGTTGGGGTTCTCTTCCATGAGCTCCCTGATGCTGAGGGTCCTCCCCCCGGATGCCTCGATCTTGGTCTTGGCACCATCGCTGAAGCTGAATGCTGCCACGGTCTGACCTCCGCTTATCTCTCCGCTTCCCAGGACCTTTCCTGGGATGAGCACGGTCTCCTTCTTTGCAGAGTGGCGGGAGATGTGGCTAAGGTTGGGTTGGGCCCAGTTTTTCCTGCTCGACTCCAGCCTTGAAGCGGTGTCCCTCCAGATTGGGGAGCCCGTTGAACGGCCGTGATCCTTCAAATCGCCAATGAGCGAAACCAGTGCGGCATTGGACTTCCTATCTGCCTTACTCATAGCATCCCCTCATGGTTAGGTAGCGCGGCCACCCAAGTCGGTGTTATGAATCCTGCGGGCGCCCCATAGGGGCGTCAAAGCAGCACCGCACACCGGTCCGTATCAAATCCGGAACCCGTCGTCTTCCTCTGTGTCGTCTATGCCAGCGAACCTGACGTTGCCATCTGCGTCAACGAACTGGCCTGCCTTGACGGACGGGCCGTAAAGCGAAGACTCTGTCACTGATGCTCTGTTCAGCATGCTGTCCCCGAGTGAGCTGTTCATCCTTCCAATCATCGATTGGAAAATTTGGATTGCCCTGTCCCTCTCCTCGGAGCCGATCTCGTGGTCCGAGTATCTTGCCTCCTCGAAGATGGAGAAGAACATGTCTAGCTCCTCTGGTGGGACGATTCCTCCCAACATGCTGTTTATGACGTCCTCGAACTCCCTCGTGGTCTCGAAGACCTTCTTCATCGCGCCCTTCATTCTGAAGTACTTGATCAGGTCCTTGTAGCAGGAGAAGATCGCCTCGATGTAGTTGTTAGAGGCCTTGAGAGACATTAGTGCGTCGGTCAGTATTCCTCGCAGGACCTCTACCTTACGTCGCTCCCTGTAGTTGTTGTACATCATCGCGCCTACAAGGGTCACCGTGGAGAGTGAGATGCCGACCAGGAGTAGTACCTGGGTAGTCCAAAGACCCCCGCCGCTGGCGGATGGCGGCTCTCCGAGTTTTATCTCGGGCGTGCTGTTCAGCCACTGCTCTACGAAGTACGGCTTGTTAGCATCTGCCGATTCGAAGTGGACCAGGACCCTCCATTTTCCTCCGGGGGCGGACCATTCGGGGTGACCGGGAATTAGCTCCCCCGTGTATGGGAACGAGAAGTTAGCCGATCCTCTTTCGTTGGTGATGAAAATCTCGACTCGTTCCGTCTGCCATCCAGAACCGTTCCAGAATTGCCTGTGGAACTCGACCCTCTGGCCCTCAACCGTTAGGTCCAACCGATCCCTGAGGATTGCGACCTCACCAGCAATGATATCCCCCACTTGGTATCCAGATGGGCTCGACCAGTGTTCCTTGAGGAGGATGTCTACCTTGCTTCTGACCAAGACCTCGATGTCGGCTATGGAGCTGTTTAGCACTGGGTTCGGTTCCAGCGCCTCGTAGTCGCATCCCCCTGGTACGTACTTCTCTGGTTCGTAAGCCACTCTGACGGTCCTGAAGCCCTCGAGGTTGTTGCCGCTTGGCTCGACCCCTCTCCTGCTCGGATTGTCGTCTGGGTCGGCTGAGTACCAGACGAACTCCCCGGTCCCATCGCTTGTGAACGCCGTCGCAATTGGCCTGGTGTTCACCTTGGGGTCCAGGTAGATGTTGACGCACTTGCCGCCGACTGGCTTCCCGTTCGACTGGGAAAGCTTGGCGTTAATGTGGAACGCCTCTTTGAGGTACAGCACGTCGAACGTCGAGCCGTTGGGGAAGGTGTAGGTCAGGTAGTCAGACCTGAAGGGACCCACCTCGGAGACGTCGATCGTGGAGTTCGAGAACACCGGGAAGAACATCGTCTGTGTCTTGTTCTTGTACCTGTATCGGTCGTTGTTCAATGGGTCCCATGAGTTGTACTCAACCTTCACCTTGGCCATTCCTGCATCTACTCCTGCCAATGGGCAGTTGATGTCGAAGAAGCCGTTCTCATCTGTAGCTCCGGGTATGCACGCCTCTACTCCGGTGTCTCCTGCTCTGAACTTCATCCTGTTTTCTATGGGGTCGAAAATCATCGATCCCATCTCGAAGGAGACTCTGATTTGTCTGTTGGACAGGTTTCCTCCTAGCTCATCGGTAAGCTGCCCGGTGACGAGCATCGGCTTCTCCAGGATCTGCCCCGTGTCTGGGTCTATCTCCGATGTGTAGACGATCTGCTGATCGACGTGGAGTTCTGTGTTTCCGATGAGGCTGAACCCGTCTACTTGGAACTGCAGGACCTTCCTGTAGTGGTCGCTATTCACGACGGTGACGCAGGGGTCCCATGCCCCGGATGTTGAGAGCATCCCCGAGTCCAGTGGTTCGCAGCCCTCGTGAGGCAGATTCTGCTCGAACCTCAGAATCACGTTCACTGGTCCGAAGCCGTCCGGCAGGAAGGAGAAGGGGTCATCCTTCAGTAGCTGGGGGTCCAGGTATCGGCCGTATCCAATTGAGCCCGAAGCAGGGCACTCTACGGATACTATCTGCCGGTGGGTCCTATCTTCGAAGTCGATTCCTTCGAAGATTACCGTCACGTTTCCTCCTAGGTCGTTGCCGCCTGTGTCCTGCATTTCCCCCGCACAGCTGTTCAGCACCTGTCCACCATCTTTCTCGAAGGGGGTTCTGTTGTCGTCCGTGACAACGGCGGTGAATTCCCACAAATCGCCGTTAGATCTGATGTTGGGGCTCGTGCTTTGGACGTTGATGTAAGTCCGAGAGACGACCCATAGGCTGACCTCCGCGTGGTTTCCTTGTCGGCGTTCGTCTCCGAGGTACGTGAACCCGAGAGTGTAGTTCCCTAGTTTCTCGATGTCTGTCAGATTCACCCTGAAGCGACCGTTGTTGTCCGTGATTGAGACTCCGCTGGATTGGTCCTCCGACCATGTCCAGTTGACTGGGACCTCGCGCACTGGCTGGTAGGCGTTGTCGACTAGTCGGACCTGGACTGAGGTATTCTGGCCCCTGTACAACTGGGGCAGGGAATTCAGTTCGGTGAATCCGGTTGTGCCGATTACGGAGACGTTTCCATACGCCCCGGTCGCGGCAAGAACCTGTTCCTGGGCCCCTGTGAAGAAGTAGTCCGATTGGCTGAAGTCTGCTCTCACACCGTATGTGCCCGCTTGGTATTGTGACTGCCACGAAAAGTTGTAGTCGAATGTCGCAAGACCCTCTTCGGGTTGCGGTGGCTTATTGAATTGGGTCTCGATCGAGCCGACGAAAATTCCGTTCTGATCGAAGTCGAACTGAAGTGCGACAGTAACCGGTTGCCCGTTGACAGAGTAGGCGGGTTCGATGGTTCTGTTCCAAACATGCCCTCTTACCCTAATTTCCTCGCCGGTGAAGACCTCGGGGACTATCTCGCATCGGACTTCGCTGGATGCCACTAGGGGGTCCACCGGACCGCATGGTGGGGAGTCGAAATCTGCCCCATTCTGGAGTGTGATCGTCCAATGGGTCCCATTGGCGGTCAAGAAGGGGGAAAGCGCGCCTGCAGCTATTCCTGAGAGCGCTGCTGGGGTCCCGTCCCAGAGGATTGGGTAGGACTTGCCAAGGCTCGCGTCCTCGAAGGTGATTCCAGCGTTTGCCAGAGAGGGGGCGTGGAACAGGGCACGCCAGGCGCCGAATGAAGATCCGGTGAACTGGGTCGCGTCCCAGAAGTAGACAGGTCTGAACGAGGGTGCGAACATGTCGGCCTCGATGTACATCCTGTGCATTGCGCGGATGAAGAAGGTATCAGTCTTGGAGCCCTCCAGATGGTCCCATGGCCACTCATAGGAGCCATCAGAACAACCACCGAGGTCCGGTCTGGCGTATCCAATGAAGCTGTAGTCGCCTATTGGGAGCGTGGTGTTCTTGTACTCATATGGCGATAGAACGGAGTGGGATCCAACTGGGTTCAGAGGGGTGCATGGGTTCCACACAATCTCCTCGTATCCACCTGTTGGGATTCCGGGTCCGTTGTCGAGAAGGGAGTTCCACTGAACCTGCTCCCACACGTCCAATGATTGGTTGTATGCCAGGGAAACCCAGCCTCCCGAGTCAGCCCTGTACCCGTTTCCGTATCCATCGTAGACTGTCGGTTCTGTGATGTTACCGAACTGGGTACCCGGGTCGCTGATCGTGAAGGAGACCGGTGCGAATGCGAGTCTGTTGTCGAATATTCCACGGTTGTAGTCTGCCGTATAGTGGACCTTGAAATCAAGCTTCAGGGGTTGCTCGTCGGCCCTGAACCTCTGTCCGGAGACGAATCCTATGGTGGTGTTCGCGCGGACCTCGACGGGGAATCCAGAGTCTCCGATTCCATCCCCGTCTGAGTCTGATAGGGTCGAGCTGTAATCGTGGATGAACATCTCTGTGACCTCGGCGTACACCTCGTAGGTCGAGTTAGGGCCTACGTCGATGTCCTCCGGGAAGAGGAATTGGCCAACGATGTACTCCCCGTTTGCATCGGTAAGCACGTCTATTGTCTCGATTACGGAGGTCCCATTCTCGATGTATCTGATGTGGACCTGAACAGGTAGGTCTGGGGCGGGGACGAACCCGGTGTCATCCAACCAGAAGACGGAGCCGTTGAATATCGCAGGGGTTGTCTCGTCCAACCATAGGACCGGTTGTGCGTTCAGGGTGATTCTGGTGGGAATCTTGTCGTCGTTATCGAGGATGCCGTCGTTGTCCGAGTCCCAATCGGAGCTCAGCCCGGAGGCCTCCTCTATCTTGTTGGCGGGCGTGGCCCAGTCTCCCGATGAGGGGTTGTTCCAATCCGCGTCTTCCCTTCCATCGTTGTCGTCGTCCACGTCGAAATAGTCTGGTCCGGTGGAGTTATTCGTCGGATCTGCTAGACCCACTCCCCCTCCGAAGTCATCGTGGTCCCACGGATTGGTAGACTCTGATCCGTACCTCGAAGGCCAAAGCATCACCTCGTCTTCGTCCTTCATCCCATCGTAGTCGTCATCATCATCTATGTCGTCCCTAATGCCGTCGTTGTCGTGGTCCCATGGGGCTATCGGGAAGTTCAGACAGCAGGTGTCGTCTATTGGGTCGACTGTCCCATTGGTGTCGTTTAGGTTCTGGAGCTCCAGAGAGTTGGGTATCCCATCCCCGTCCCAATCATCGTCGGCCCAATTCAATATCCCATCGTTATCGTGGTCCCATGGACTCTGCTCTTCTCCGGTGAAGCATCCTGGGATCGCCTCTTGGGTCTCATCAAGCAACCCGTTGTTGTCATCGTCCGGGTCCTCCCCGTCGGGAACACCGTCGTTGTCGTTGTCAACGTCATAGTACTCTGGGAAAAGGAGTGATTGGCCTAGGACTCCTCGATCCCAGACAGCCTGGTAGATTCCATCGTCATCGGGATCGGTGTCAAGGCCGTCGTCGTCGTTGTCCTCGCAGTTGCTGCCTGTGAAGTAGTACGGCTCCTCGACGTTTGCGTCGTCGTCGAGGTCGTCGTTGCTGTCTACTTCGAAGTAGTCCCAAATGCCGTCGTTATCGTCATCCACATCGAAATGATCGTAGACGATGTCCCAATCATCATCGAGGTCGTTGGTGTTGTTGTACATGCAATTGGGAGTCCAGGAGACCTCGGGCATGGGTTGGCCGCAGTCTATGTCGGGGTCGACGTCGTCGTTCAGGTTGTCTGCAATCTCGTCTGGGAAGAAGTTCCCGTTGTTATCCGACGTCCATTGGAAGAATCCGAATTGGCTAACTCCTAGATACGCAATCCATAGGTCTCGGTTGTGCTTGATGTCGGCATAGGTGTATGACACGGATGGTGTTGGGTTGCTGGTTGGGTCGAAAGTGAACCAGAAGCAGTTGCTTTCGCAGCTGCCCATGCCGGTAGGGTGGTTTGTGCCATCGTAAGCCCCGTCGTCCCAGTCTTGATCTGGCCTGGTGCTGTATGGGAGTGTGAAGGATTGACCGCCCGACTGTGTCGGAGTCAGGAGGGGGGACTTGTACGCATACCCGTAGATGTGCCCGCAGAACCTCTCCTGGGTTGCCGAGAGGATTACTGTCCCGCAGGAGTTGCCATCTAGCGACCCGCCCATCTTCGGGTCGTCAACGTCCAATATCCCGTCGTTCCCCTCGTCCTGGTCCCACCAATCTGGCATTCCATCTCCGTCTTGATCGATATCGATGCCATTCACCAGCGAGTCGCCATCGTCGTCAATGTCGAAGAAGTTGTCCCCGTTGTAGGGACTCCACTTCATCATCAGGAACCAGTACATTTCCGGGATTGTCCCGCCGATTGAGTCGAACGAGGTTGGATCATACCCGTTGTAGTCTAGGATGAACCCGTTGTCTTCGTTGAACGGATTGAAGCCCCATGTCATGTTCCAGTAGTAATTGGGAACTGCGGCGTAAGCGTCACTGTCCTCGGTGCCGTCTATTGCGTCACCATCGCTCTGGGGCCAGCTGTTGCCCCAGAAGTTGTCTGTGTTGTCCGTGTCGACGATCCCGCAGTTTCCATCGTCTGGGTCGTAGAAGTCGTTTATGCCGTCGTTGTCGTCGTCCCAGTCTTCGTCATTTGCTAGTCCGTCACCATCCACGTCGGTGTCTATGTCGTTCGCACCGTCGTCTCTGTACTTCGACCCGTTTAGCTCGTGCAGGTCAGCATCGTTATCCAAGTCGCAGTCGGGGTCGATGTCTAGCCAGTCGAGTATGCCGTCCCCATCGTCGTCCATGTCTACCCAGTTGTTCAAACCGTCCCCGTCCCAATCGTTGAATCCGGTGTAGGATGTCCTCCAGAGTATGCATTTTTCGCTAGGGTTCTGGGGGTTTGGATTGGAAACGCTAGCGCAATCCCAGGTCGCTACCTCTGCGGATGAGTTGAGGGGGTATGGGTCCAGCTCATTTTCCAGGCCGTCGTTGTCCAAGTCCCATGGAACTGAGCCACCCATCTCGTTGTCAGGGGTTTCTGACCCCCCCATGTCGGTATCGAGCCAGTCCCAAACCATATCGTAATCCGCGTCTATAGACCTGAATCTGTCATCGTCCAGATCCCCATCGTAGTCTATCTCGCAGTCTGTGCCGGGAGTGAGAATGTCTACGACCGAGCCGTTGAACGCTTGGGTGGGGTAGTCGCCCTGGCCGTCCCCGTTCGTGTCTAATTGTATGCATGAGTCTGGGATTCCGTCGTTGTCGTCGTCGACGTCGTACATGTCAGCGAGCCCGTCGTTGTCGTCGTCCGTGTCCGAGGAGTCGGGGGCACCGTCGTTGTCGTTGTCTGGGTCGAGGAAGTTGGGTATCCCATCCCCGTCGAGGTCGCCGTCCACTATTTCTGTGAATGCCTGTTCCCTTGGGTGCTCAAGTGCGTGGAGGGCAACGTAGTCTAGGCCATCCACATATTCGGCGTAGTCCTCGGGATCCCATCGCTCCCAGTCATCCCAAAGGATGCTTGAGTCGGAGGTGATGAGTGCTGTCTGGGTGGAGTCCCACGGGTGGATGTCGTCTATGTCGAGGACTTCGTCATTATCATCGTCCAGGTCGAAGTAGTCCTGAATGCCATCAGCGTCGAAGTCGCATGGCCAGACGAACTGGTCTATTCTCCCGTCGTTGTCGTCGTCCTCGTCATAGGAGCCTCTGCCGGAGCCGTCTATGTCTTCGTCGGTGATTCCGTCGTTGTCGTGGTCCATGGGGTTCTGATCCACGAGGTAGTTGAACCCGACGGCCTGTCCGGTCCAAGGGTGAATGGTGGTGGGTTCGACATGCCGGTCGGAAGTTACGTTCCATGGGTCGGTTCCTTGGGAATAGTCGATGGGGCCCTCTAGGATGCCGTCGTTGTCGTCGTCCCAGTCGAACTCGTCGAGGATGCCGTCGTTGTCGTGATCAAATGGATCCGTGCCGTAACACCCATCGAACCTCTCGATCAGGTCGTTAATGCCATCGTTGTCGTCGTCCAAGTCGTTCAGATCGTCAATTCCGTCGTTGTCGTGATCTTCTGTATTGGTCTCCTCTAGGAAGAAGCCGTAGCTTGGATCGAGAGCAAGGGCAGAGGTGTCTGATACCTTCCCATAAATTGCGGCTGGGTCGTTGTAGAAGGGGTCGTGGAACGCTGCCGATTGGAACGGGTTAGTCGTTGCCGGTTGGCTTTGGCTCTCCCCCTGAACTGGTCCACCCGCATGCTCAATCTGCTGGTAGGCGGTTCTCTTTGGGGTGTCATCGGTTCTGGTTCTTTCCTGGGGGTCGCCCGATTCAGGCAGGATTGAGAGTTGTGTGCTGAGGAGCATGATGGCAATAATGGAAATCGCTGGTACTATTCTCTTGTTCGTGTTTCTCTCTTCCTTTCTAATCATGCAAATCCCTGCTTACCCTCGGGTAGATTGGTGGCCCGATTCTACGTGCTTATGAATGGGTGACATCCTCCGGATGGTTCCGTATCACAGAGCCTTCGATGTATCATCTCGGAGGTCAATCCCGGTGATACTGCGATCCCCTGTTAATTTCCGAGGCCCTGTACAGTTGCTCCATCAACAAAGCAGCAGCCATTTCGTGGGTGAGAGTGAGTTGGGAGAGGGAGATTATTTGGTCGGCGGACTGTTTTATTTCATCGCTGAAACCACTATGAGGGCCTACGGCTACATTCGTTGTCTTTCCATCGATTATTGCGGACTTTAGCCAAATTGCCATTTCCTCACTGGTCATACTGGCCCC
Organism: Thermoplasmatota archaeon; assembly: GCA_036251765.1. GTDB lineage: Archaea > Thermoplasmatota > Poseidoniia > Poseidoniales > Thalassarchaeaceae > UBA36. The sequence goes on from JAZANL010000050.1 coordinate 16,481, forward strand.
CTCCTGATCTAGAAGGACCAGTGAACCAGATTTTCGGGAGATCTCCGATTCGTATTTTCTAGCGTCCGTCGTTTGACAAAAACGAACAGCAATCCCCCTTGATCTAACTCTGTCCTCATATCCGCTAATTATTGCCGCAATGTCCCTATCTTTCGGGGTGCTGTCCAAGTGGACAATGACTCTTCCCACGCATGTTCGTGTGGAGTGAGGCACTTAGGGCTTCACAAACCATCAAGTCATTGAGCATGGGCGTTCACCACATTATGGGATGGTGGCCTTTCCGGAGAAAGAGAGTTTTCCATAACGAACCCCACATAAAGAGTTCAAAAATGTGGATTCAGGACCTGAGAGAGTCCTGTGAGAGGAATTTTGATCAGAGGGCCAAGGGGCAATTGGAAGTCGAGGAAATCCGAAATAAATGGATGGAGGCCCATTCAGATGGGGAGGTTGACGAATCTCTGCTCGATGGCCTAGAGAGGAGATACGAGTTGCTAATTGTTGCAAAGGATCCCGAATGGTCCAAGTTACTGGACAACGAAGATTTTTGGAAGGTCGGATGGGGTAGCAAGGTAGAGGATTGAGATGCTGCTTTGGATTGTTCTTCTGTGCGGAATTGGGGGTTATTGCTACTACCTCAGTAGGCTGCAGCCTTTTCCCGAGAAAGGCAATAGGTTTGCCATGGTACTCTTTGCTGGGGCTCTAATACTCTGGATGTCGAGTACCAGCCCAGGAGGTGTGGGGAGCGATCTTCCAGCAGCGATTTCTGTATTTCTCGGAGGTGTTTTCGTTGTTTCTGGAATCAGGGATATGAGCCTGATGAAGACGGATGTAATAGTGGCCCCTCTCGCAGGAATACTATTCTGCGTGGGTGGAATTAGCCTACTGTCCTCGAGGTGGGAGGTGGCTACTCAAACCGAGCAAATCGGTTCCTTCCTTCTAGCGAGCACGATGGTGACCGTGGAGATGTACCTTGCATTCAGGGGGTTGGTCATCGGAGTCCCAGGAATTGCGTGGTCAAAGTCGGGTTTGAGGCAGATTCACAGAGGGTTGATACTCGGTCCAAATGGTGCAATTGCACACTTTGAGAGGTCATGGGATGTGGAGGATCAATGGATCAATTCAATGAGTTTCGCTGCTCTTGTCCTTATCCACAGGCATCTTGGCAATCTCGATGACGAGGGCAAGAATCTCGTTGAGCTAGAGAAGTTAGGTGGGTGGGAATCGGTTGATTCTTCGTGGATTAAGGCCGTGGAAGATGGTTTGTCGGCTTCAGTTCCAATCTGAGTACGATTGAAAGGGTGTAACCTATCGGGCATCCATGGTTCGAATCAACAGGGTTCACACCGGGACCGGAGACGGAGGTGAGACGTTCCTGCTCGACGGAGCGAAAGTTGGGAAGGAAAGCCTCAGGGTTGGCCTGTTTGGCACAATTGACGAATTGAATTCCCAAGTTGGGGTTGTCAGGATGGAGTTCGGAAGGATGCCGGGAGTTACGAGATTCCACCGACCTGATGAAGCGGACGAGGCGCTGATGAGAGTGCAACAGGAGCTCTTTGACTTGGGTGGAGAGTGTGCCTGCAGTCCCGGGAAGTTGCCGGAGCAAATGGCCCTGGTTGGAATGGAGCAGTGCGATCGACTTATCGTAGAAATGGATTATTGGATTGAAGACCTGACTCCGCTCGAGTCCTTCATCCTGCCAATGGGGACTGCTCCGGTAGCCTTCCTGCATGTGGCTAGGACCGTGGCCAGAAGGGCAGAAAGAGAGGCTTGTCAATTGAGAGAAGCCGAAGGAGACGGTTCAGTCAGAGATGAGGTGATATGCTACCTGAATAGAATCTCAGACTGGCTTTTTGTTCTGGCAAGGTGGATTGCCAAGAATACTGGAGAGGGTGAGACTCTTTGGGTCCCTCTTGGGAAGAGGGAGCTCGAATCATAGGTTTCGTCCGCTTGAGCGGAGGTGTTCGCGGGCCGAGCGGAGGAGATCCTTCTCTTGTTCGAAGGTGATCAGATCCTCTGCATCATCCAACTGAAGCCAGAGGTAATTCGTGTGCTCGTGTGAGAGGTTCACATCAATTTCGTCCGTTTCGGCTAGGTACCAGAAGACCTGCTTGGGAGTCTCTCTGCCTCTTCTGACAAACGTGTACTCGGTCTTTTCACACCACGAGTCATCTATTCTGACTTCGGAAATTCCTGTCTCTTCTGTGAGTTCGCGAAGAGCGGTTGAATGGTGATCTGAGTCGGTCTTCTCCACGTGCCCCTTTGGGAAACTCCAGTGTCCCTGCGGATACTGGAGCAGCAGAATACTATCGAAGTTTAGCAGGATGAACCCGCAGGAGGTCTCTAGTGGCCCCGGCCGGCTCTGCATGCGACAACATGCTATGGTGGAGGATGAAAACCTTCCGTGAACGTGTTTCGATATACTCCGAAACCACCATTGGCAAGGTCATTTTGCCCATGTGCGTGGAAGAGTCCCCGTTCGAGTTGGACATTAGGCGAATTGTGACTGATAGCGATCTGGATGGAGTAGTCACCGGCGCAATCCTTCGTCGTTGGTGGTCCGATGCGGATGTCATCTTCGGCCATCCCGGGGAGTTGAGGGCTGGAGTTTTCGATGGGGTTATTGACCGGTTCACCGCTGTTTGCGATCTACCCCTGCACCATAATTGTGGCCTAAGTATCGACCACCATCAGTCGAACAAACCGGAGGAGGATATTGGAGACTCCATGATAATCTGGAGAGAGAGTCCTTCTGCAGCAAGGATTGCATACGATGTTTTCTCGGAACGGGTAGATCTTTCTGATTTTGAGAGTCTTCTTGGGTGGGTAGACAAACTGGATAGTGGGGGGATTTCCCAGGAGGAATACCTATCGGACAATCCTGTTCTTTGGCTCAGCAGGGTGATCGATGCTGGAGAGGGGGTTGCGATGAAGGTGCTCGAATTTCTTCAAGAGGGGGTGCCAGTAGACGAGATATTGTCTGATTCGGAGGTTTCAGAGATGATTCTAGAAAAAAAGAGGGAGATGGGCGTTCTCGTTTCGACCATTAGAGATGGAATGGTGATTGAGGATAGGATGGCAATCGTTAGACTTGATGGAACAGGGATTCGTTCGAATGGATACCAAGTTACAGCTATGGCAGGCGACAAGTGTGATGCTTGCATGGTGATTCATGGGGATCTGGGTGCGTCTTTTGGCGAGGGTGAAAGCTACCCCGTCTCGGCATCATTCTACACTAATTCGTTCCTGCATCCAGATGGTGGCATATACGACTTGACTGCACTAGCGACCCGTTTTGATTCGGATGGTGGGGGGCATGCAAATGCATGCGGATGCCGCATAAAACCAATCGAGCAGTTAGAGGTGGCAGACAGGGAGGTTTCGGGAGAGGACATCTCCAGGAACATTGCGGCTTGGCTTCAGATGTGGTCTGAGCGGTAGCTCAGAATTGTCATGCCTTCTTCCACACCGCTCGGTATCTATTGCCTTCCTTCTCAGAGATGAATGCAGAGTGTCTCTCCACCTCTTCCAAACCTTCACCGACTTGGTTAAGAAAATCCCAGGTCAGTGCCCATGGGGGTCCTCTCTCCTCTGTTTTCGATTCGTCCGCTAGCCTCCCTATGCAGACCAATGTTCCTCCGCTAGCTAGCAGAGGTGCTAGATTTGGGGATGCTCTAATCCTGATCTCTTCGGGTATTGCTTGCAGGATATGCACCTCCACCACCAAGTCGTATCGGCCAATCCAATCTTGTTCGGGGTTCAACAAGTCACCGACGGCCCAGTCGATGCCAGTATCTTGGTGCAGGTGCCGAGCCCACTCTACAGCTTCTTCGGAGATATCGAAGGCCGTGACTTGCCATCCCCTTTCCCAAAGGAAAGCCGCATCCTCGCCTAACCCGGAGCCGACGACTAAGGCCCTTCCGTTGGCCTTGTTTTCTTTTGACCACTCGACCAAGAATGGGTGTGGTTCATTCCAATCCCACGGGATCTGCCCTCTGTCTCTGTTTGAGTGCCGGTACAGGTCTTCGAACCATGACAGGGGTTTGTCTGAGGTTTCTGCTTTATTTGCCATCTCAAGCATTCTTTCTCGGACTTCGTCCATTCTATCTGACCTACATGTGGGAGGAGACTGCCCTTCCAAAGTCAGAGCACGAGAGGAGGGTGGCTTCATCCATCAGTCTCTCGAAGTCGTATGTTACCGTCTTCGAGGAAATTGCTCCCTCCATTCCCTTGACGATCAGATCCGCTGCCTCTGTCCATCCTATGTGCCTGAGCATCATCTCAGCTGACAGTATTAGGCTTCCTGGGTTGACCTTGTCCTGTCCTGCGTACTTCGGAGCGGTTCCATGGGTTGCCTCGAATATTGCTATTCCCGTGTCGTAGTTGATGTTGGCGCCAGGTGCTATGCCTATCCCTCCGACTTGTGCGGCTAGTGCGTCAGAGATGTAGTCGCCATTGAGATTCATGGTAGCGAGAACCCCGTATTCTCTTGGTCGTGTCAGGACCTGCTGAAGCATCGCGTCTGCGATGACATCCTTCACAGTGATTGTGGTTCCGGTGTTGGGGTTGTCGAATGAGCACCATGGACCCCCATCGATCTCTTTAGCACCGAACTCATCCTTTGCCAGCTCGTATCCCCAGTCTCTGAATCCTCCTTCTGTGAATTTCATTATGTTTCCTTTGTGAACAAGGGTAACTGAGTCCCTGTCATTGTCTACAGCGTACTTTATCGCTGACCTTACTATTCTGGCCGTTCCCTCTTTGCTGATTGGCTTTATTCCCAGGCCTGCGGTATCTGGGAATCTGATTTTGTCTACGCCCATCTCCTTCTGAAGGAAATCTATGACCTTTCGAACTTCTTCGCTGCCAGCCTCCCACTCAATTCCTGCATAGACATCTTCGCTATTTTCTCTGAAAATTATCATGTCCACGGCGCCCGGGTCCTTTACTGGGCTTGGCGTGCCATCAAACCATCTAACTGGTCTAACACATGCAAACAGGTCTAATTGCTGTCTGAGAGCTACGTTGAGGCTCCTAATTCCGCCCCCCACCGGTGTGGTAAGTGGGCCCTTTATCGAGATTAAGCCGTCTCTCATTGATTGCTTGGTTTCCTCGGGTAGCCACTCTCCGGTCGCATCAAACGCCTTCTGGCCTGCTAACACCTCTGACCACTGTATGCTTCTCTCGCCGGAATATGCTTTTTCGACGGCGCTGTCAACGACGTGTATCATTACCGGTGTGATGTCGATCCCTATGCCGTCTCCCTCGATGTAGTTGATTTCGGGGTGGTTTGGAACTGCCAATTGCCCGTTCGAAATTGAAATGCGCTCGCTGTCTGACATGTCCCTCATTATACTCCGACCGGAGAGGCATAGATGAAGCCAACCCTTCAAGGGGGTGAGTTGTGTCGAGAGGGTATGAACGGCGAAGTTGTTTGGACTGAAGAAGCCGGATATGTAGGAACCACAGGCAGGGGCAAGAGGTTCGAAATTTATGGTACGGATTCTCCGAGTCCCATGGAAATGGTCCTACACGGACATGCAGCGTGTTCGCTTATCGACGTAATCGATGGGCTGAAGCATAGAAAGGAAAATGTGGAGTTCATCAAGGTAGAGGTTGAAGCCGATAGAGCGGATGAGTCGCCCAAGGTTTTCACATCCGTAAGAATGCGATACATCGTTAGGGGTGACGTTCCAGAAGCTCTCGTCAAGAGGCTGATCGAAAACAGTCACGAAAAGTACTGTAGCGTCGGCATTATGATCACTCGGTCCGGTGCCAGCCTAGAGTGGTCCCTAGAAATGAAATCTTAGATTCTCAGCCGAAATTATTCGCGATTCTAGAAAATGGAACAGTCGTTTTTTTCGACAAAATAGTCATCCCAACGGTGACTTCGATACTAAGCATTAAACACCCCCCATTCGGAAGCGCAACTCCCTTGCACAGACGGGGCCATTCCCGTCTGGTACAATATGGGAGGCAATGAAGAATGCAGACGAAAATTAAGTCCTCGGGAGATGGCTCTGACGCGGAGAAAGGGCTAGTCGTAGAGAGAAGGTTCACGTCTGCAGGGCAGGATCCCTTCGATTCATTCGATTGGATTGACATGGACGTGGAGATTAGGAATCCTGATGGTTCCATGGCCGACTCAATAGAGGGCGTGAAGTTGCCCTCCGGCTTCTCGGGAGTTCCCGGGAAGGTTTGTGCGCAGAAGTATCTGCGTAAGGCGGGCGTTCCGAAGCATCTTCGTAGCGTTCCCGAAGATGGAGTTCCCGTCTGGCTACAGCGAAGTGAGCCAGATCACGAGCGGTTGCAGTCAATTGACGCTGCCGAAAGAATGGGTGGTGAGACTGATGGAAGGCAACTCTTCCGTCGACTCGCAGGGACCTGGACCTACTGGGGCTGGAAGTACGGCTACTTCGCAAGCGAGGCAGATGCCCGTGCGTACTTCGATGAGATGTGCTATGTGATCGCTAGTCAGCGGTCTGCACCAAACAGCCCCCAGTGGTTCAACACAGGTCTCCACTGGGCCTATGGGATTGAGGGGCCCCCGCAAGGCCACAGTTTCGTCGACCCCGAGACTGGCGAAGTTGGCCTGTCCACCAGCGCCTACGAGCACCCTCAGCCTCATGCTTGCTTCATTCAGTCTGTCTCTGATTCCCTCGTAGGTGGTACCGATTCGATAATGGGTCTATGGAATAGGGAGGCGCTTCTTTTCAAGTATGGTTCCGGGACGGGTTCTAACTTCTCGAATATCAGAGGAAACGGAGAGCCCCTCTCAGGTGGTGGCACTTCGAGTGGGCTGCTGTCTTTCCTGAAGATAGGGGACAGGGCTGCTGGTGCGATAAAATCTGGCGGCACTACCAGAAGAGCGGCCAAGATGGTGACCCTGGACCTAGATCACCCCGATATCGAGGAGTACATCGATTGGAAGCCTACCGAAGAAGAGAAGGTTTCAGCTCTAGTCATCGGCAGTGCGATTCTGCAAAAGCATGCAGATTCGATAATGGAGTCGATTTGGTCGTTCGGAGATGACGAGGGCAGATTCAGCCAGAAGACGAATCCGGATCTGAGGAAGGCGATGGTCCGAGCGATTAACGATAGTGTCCCACAGGCCCATATCCAGAGAATACTCGATCTAGCCGAGCAAGGATGGAAGGGGTTGGAGTTTGAGTCTCTGGACACTGACTGGCAGGGCGAGGCGTACGCTACCGTGTCCGGGCAGAACAGCAACAACTCGGTCAGAGTCCCCAACTCATTCATGGATGCTGTGAAATCAGGGGGAGACTGGAACCTGTACTTCAGAACCGAGAGGGAGTCTGCAGCAGAGGAAGGCAGGGACCCAGTTCCGTGCAAGACCGTCGATGCCGGATCACTGTGGGACAAGGTCGCATACACTGCTTGGGCATGCGCCGATCCGGGAGTTCAGTTCGACACCACAATCAACGAGTGGCACACATGTCCAGAGGCCGGTAGGATCAACGGATCAAACCCGTGTTCAGAGTACATGTTCCTGGATGACACTGCATGCAACCTAGCTAGCATCAACCTCCTTCACTACTACGATCTAGACACCCATAAGTTCCAGATAGAGGACTTCAGGCACAGTGTCAGACTTTGGACCACGACGCTTGAGATCAGCGTCCTCATGGCGCAGTTCCCTTCTGAGTCGATAGCAAAGGGGTCGTACGACTACAGGACCCTCGGGCTTGGATATTGCAACATAGGTTCGCTGCTGATGCACATGGGAATCCCATACGATGACGAGCGGGCCTACGCTATTTGCGGGGCGATAACCTCGATAATGTGCGGCGAGAGCTACGCCACTAGCGCGGAAATGGCATCCGTCCTCGGTCCTTTCCCCGACTACGAGAGGAATGCCGAGCACATGCTCAAGGTCATGCGCAACCACAGGAGGGCCGCATATGACGCGCCCGTCTCTGAGTACGAGGGTCTGACGGTCCCGCCCATGGGAATCAACTCGAAGAAGTGCCCCAAGGATCTCCTAGACGCAGCAAGGAGTTGCTGGGACCGGGCCCTGATGGATGGCGAGGAGCATGGGTTCAGGAACGCACAGACCACAGTGATAGCCCCGACTGGGACCATAGGGCTGGTCATGGGTGCTGATACCACTGGTGTCGAGCCCCAGTTCTCCCTCGTCCAGTACAAGACGCTCGCCGGGGGTGGTTCTCTGAGGATCATCAACCACGGGGTTCCAAATGCCCTCAGCAGACTGGGTTACTCCGAGAGCGATTCCCTCGCTATAGAGGAGTACATCATGGGGACGAAGAGGCTGAGTGACTGTCCGAGCCTGCCTGTTCAGAGACTCAAGGAAGCTGGATTCGATGATGCGCTTCTCGCGTCTATCGAAGGGAAGTTAGCGGACGTATTCGACTTGAGGTCTGCTTTCGCTCCTTCCATACTTGGTGAGGAGTTCTGCGTAGGAAATCTAGGAATGACCAAGGCTCAATTTGATGATGCGTTCTTCGACACCCTTGGTTTCATCGGACTCGCTGCACAGGATATCGACGCTGCTAATGACCACATCTTCGGATACAACACCATAGAGGGGGCACCTGGTCTGAAGGACGAGCACCTCTCTGTATTCGACTGTGCTACCCCGTGCGGAAAGTACGGGAAGAGGTCGATCGCATGGGATGCGCACGTCAAGATGATGGCAGCCGCCCAGCCCTTCATCTCCGGAGCGATTTCCAAGACCATCAACATGCCTTCTGATGCTTCAATAGAGGATGTTCGAGAAGCCTACAACCTCAGTCACGCCACCATGAACAAGGCATGTGCTGTGTACAGAGACGGTAGCAAACTATCGCAACCACTGATGAGTCAGCTAGTCGACTCGATGGAACTCGAGGAGGAAGAGGAAGAGGAGTCGGTCGTGGAGAAGATGGTGGAAGAGGCCGCGAGTGCCCTACCGCTTCCGGAACCGGTCGCCATTCCTGTTGCGAAGGCACTAGTCGAGAATTACATCGCCTCCAAGAGGCCGCTCCCGCACAGGAAGAGAGGGGCGAACTTCAAGGCCAGGGTAGGAGGTCACAGCGTACGACTCATCACTGGGGAATACGAAGACGGGAAGCTCGGTGAGATCTTCCTGCTGACCTCCAAAGAAGGAGCCGCCTGGAGGGCGCTCCTGTCCCAGTTCGCCATAGCAGTTTCAATAGGATTGCAGCACGGGGTGCCCATAGACGCCTTCGTGAAGTCATTCACATTCACCAAGTTCGAACCGAGCGGAATGATAGAGGGCGGTAGTGGCCGCGTGAAGATGTCATCGAGCATCATCGACTGGGTCTTCCGAGAGCTCGCTATCGAGTATGCCGGTAGGGACGACCTCGCCCACGTTCCTCTGGAGGAGGAGGACCTGGATCCCTTCTCCATAAGCAGACCTGAGGTGACCGAGCAGGGGCTATCAAGAAGCCATGGTGAGAGGCGCGAGGTCCAGATGACCCTGGAGGCTGCCGTGGGACCACTCGTCGATTCGGATGCTAAGGCCAGGCAGGCTGCCAAGGAGAGGGGCTTCACCGGGGACATCTGTGATGATTGCGGTGGAAGCCAGATGGTCAGGAACGGTACCTGCCTGAAGTGCAACGAATGCGGTTCGACTACTGGTTGCTCTTGACTTCGAAGTCCAGTGCAAGGTCTGCCATCTTGGATATCTTCCTGAGAGCCTCCTGCATTGTTTGTTCGTCACTCTCTTCGTCTTTTGAGAGAGAATCGAGTACATGGGTAATCAGAGCATGTTTAACAGCTAGGCCTATGCTTCTGGCACCCATCCTCGATGCAAACATTTCGACTTGATCCAACTCCCATTCAGTCAGTCGAATAGGCACAACTCTGCCGGGTCTTTCCGGTTTCATCAAAACTCCTCGAAGCTCCGAGTGCAACCTAGTATATAGTATACCAATGGTACACTTTATACATGGTCGGTAGGTCGGTCGGGTTCGCAGGTGGCGATCAGAATGACATCCCGAAATGTGATTGATGTGCCTTTAGAGAGTGGTCTGGGTTTCCGGTCGGAAGGTATCTACCGTGCATATGCAGTGATATCTAGTAGATGCCAACCCCACTTCCGAGACTGCGCTGGCTACTCTCACTGCAACAATCAATACAGGAAGGACGATTGATACTATGACGAATACAGACGTAACCACAGAAAGAAGTTTACGAATCCCTAGGAGCGATCCTGAGGATAGAAGCAACCCCGACAAAAGAACCCACATACTAACTGCTCGGAGAGCAACATGGAACAATATTGTTGGAAGGCCGTCAGCGTTCGTGCAGAGACCTCCTGTGAAGTTCGAAGTTGAGAACTTTGAGGGATATCAAATGATCGTTAGATTAATGAAAAATTCAGAAGAAATGATTGCTTGGAATGTAGAAATACAGTACAGCGATATGATAAGTGTTTACTATACACTATATTATTGGAACAAACCTAGCCAAACGCAGGAATATTTCAATAGGCAGAATCTACTGATTGTAAATCACCGTTGGGCTTATAACATGACTGATACCAGACTTGAAACTGAAATCGACTCCTACAACCCTATCATCGAGATGCTTGAA
>JAZANL010000051.1:0-4219 GCA_036251765.1 Thermoplasmatota archaeon
AGGTTCACTCCGTGTTAGTGCCAATAAAGGCGGTCTTCATGAACATTCTATCCATCTCTGCCTCCTTCGGACTGATTGTGGTTGTATTCCAAGATGGCTTGTTGGCGGGGCCGCTAAACTTCACTCCCCAGCCCCTCGATCTTATGGTGCCACCCCTTGTCTTCGGAATTGCATTTGGGCTTTCGATGGATTACGAGGTCCTGATGCTATCCAGGATTCACGAGTCGTGGTTGGAGACAAAGGACAACACTCGTGCTGTATCAGAGGGTTTGCAGGCATCGGGGAGGTTGATCACAGGGGCGGCGGCGATAATGATAGCAGTCTTCTCAGGGTTCATCTTCGCCGATGTGATGATCATCAAGTCAATCGGATTCGCACTGGCCGTAGCGGTTTTCGTAGATGCCACCATAGTGCGTGCTATCGTCGTACCGTCCGCGATGAGGCTGATGGGTCGAGCCAACTGGTGGTCCCCAGACTTCTCTGCCTCCCGCAAAAACAAAGACGAGTCGTCGGCCAAGCAGTAGCGTGGTGGGGGACTCATCGGGCACGGTATTGGTTACAGGCGCCAGCGGATACATCGGAAGCCACATAGTCGCCAACCTTCTTTCCAAGGGATTGAAAGTTAGGGCTACAGTGAGGGACTCTTCCGACCCTGAGAGAGTCAATCACCTCGAGTCCCTGGCTGTTTCGGATGGGGGGAGTTTGGAGATTGTTGAGATGGATCTGCTCGATAGCGAATCTGTCCAAAGGGCAGTATCGGGTTGTGATTCGGTAATTCACACCGCAGCGGTGGTAGTCCTGAAATCGAAGAGGGCCCAGGAGAAGATTGTCGACCCCAGCGTGGTAGGAACGAGGAACGTACTCGATGCGATTGATGCGTCGGGAACAGTGAGGTGCCTGATTCACACCTCCTCTACCGCGGCGATCAGGCCCAGTTCTTGGAAGGATGGGCAGACCCTGACCACGGATACATGGGCAGAAGACGCAACCATCGAGGAGAACCCGTACGGACTGGCGAAATATAGCGCTGAGAGGCTGGTCAGAGATTGGCATTCCTCGAAGGAGGGTTCGATAAGGATGGTGACAATCAACCCCTGCGTAGTTCTAGGGCCCCCTCTATCGAAGAGGCACCTCAGTGGTAGCCCTTCGTTCCTGATGATGCTCCTGAGAAGGGAGATTCCTTTCGTAATCCCGATGCACATCAGCATCGTGGACGTTAGGGACGTAGCCGAGGCTCATGTCAGGGCCCTGACCAGGGGGGAGGATGCAGGGAGGTATCTAGTCGTCTCCGGTCAGATGTGGTGGAAGGAAATTGCTAGGGCGATAAGAGCCGAGAATCCATCCTTGAAGATACCCACACGACAGATTCCATACTCCTTGTCCCTCATAGTTTCGATATTGCATCCAAGGGTGAGCCTCTCGTGGGCAAGGATGCACTTGGGGAAGAGGTTGTTCTGGGATGCTTCACCGGCCCAGAGAGACTTAGGAATGGAGTGGAAGGATCCAAGGGATTCAGTTCTGGACACCATACCTCCTATTCTGGAGAATGGCTGGAAGTGAGGTTTGTCCTACTGGTCTTGAGTCTCGGCTTCTAGTGCCTCATCCTCGTGCCTCGTCCTTTCTTTCCACCAGAACAAGAATCCAGCGAGTGATGCCAGCAATATCAGGGAAGACCCGAAAACAGCTAGTGGGAAAAGGGCAGACTTGGCCTTTGCAGATAGGGCTGGCTGCTCTTGGTAATCTGGGATCAGGCTCTCGTCGTACACCGGCCTCACCATCAGCAGCTCGAAAGAGGATTCGGGGTCATACAGGTCTGATGGCTGTGCTGGGTCTAGGTCGGAGTACCCGTCATACCTTAGCGGGACCTCCAGCGTCTGCTGCTTGGACACGTCCAGCGTTAGCAGGACGTCGAAGGTGTATGGGACCCGGGGCTCCATGAACTCGGATCCGGAGAGTATTCCTGTGACTGGGAGGGAGATGGCGGTCCCTGTGACGTCGAACTCGGTCCACTCTCCCCAGTGCTCAGGTTCTACGTCAAGGGCTATGTAGATGGTGTCCCCTACTACCGTCCCTTGACCCTGTGCATCGTCATTGCCATCTGACCCGAGATCGACGTTTGGCCTGATTTGGGCGACTTGGGCCGTGTTGGAGTCCCAATCAAGAGAGCTGAAGGCTATCTGCATCTCATAGGTCCCATTCGGTACCCAGACGTAGTGACGATCCTCGGTCGCATAGGTTCCGAAGGTGCTCGTTGGTCCGTTGTTGAAGTGGCTCCACTCTCCTTTCCATGCATGCCTAAGTTGGTCGGTCTTCAATGAGAGTTCCCTTGTGTCCATAATTTTCTCATAGTGCTTGTAGGCATCCCAGACCGTGACCTGGGGGAAGTCCAGGAAGCCATCCTCGTCTGGGTCCCTCATGACCTGCAAGGTCCGTGACAGTGCCAATGCCCTGTCAGTATCGACCAATCCGTGGCCGACCCTCCAATCATGACATCTATTGGTCTCCTCCGAGACGTAGCATTCCTCAGGAATATCATTGCAGGGGTCGTCGTCATTTCCCTCTTCGCAGGAGTTCCTTAAGAGATCGTAGTGAGAGGTCAGTTCCAAAATCAATTCGACCTCGTGTACCCTAGATTCGTTCCTATCTTCCCAGTCATCGAATTGTATTCCCTTTGCTGTCTCGTTGAAGTACAGGCTCTCGAGGTGATCATGGTCCTCGATTTGGTAATTCGCGGCTCCGAGAGAAGGTGCGGCTGCTAGCAAGAGCGTGGCTATCCCCCCTATGTGCGGTGTAGCCATGCTCGTTCCCGATATGGCCATGTAATACAGATCGCCTTGAGTCCGGGTGGATGCGTCGATTGCCGTGGCACGTGGGGCCGTGGCCCAAATGTTCCTACCTGGTGCACCGATATCCGGCCAAGTGTGTTGTTGGGTCGTCCATCCTCTGCTGGAGAACGAAGTTACGGCGTTTCCCTCGTGCACTAGTGCAGCAACCGAGATAGCCGAGGGGGTGTTTGCATACATGTTAGTCCTGAGATCGTCCTCTGACTCCCATCCACTGCCTCCACTGTTTGAAGCTGCGAAAATTACCGCTACATCATTGTCATAGGTCAGCATGTCGGTCAGAACCGTGACTGCGTTAGAGGGGTTGTAATCTCCGTTTGTGCCCCATGAATTTGACACTACTCTGATGTTGTAGTCATTTAGCCCTGGTCTACTATGCTCGTATGTCCATTCCAAGCCCTCGACAGCCGCAAAGATCGAGGCCCCATCGCCTGTTCCCAAGGCAACTATTGTCGCTCCCTTCGCAGTTCCGAGGCGTCTGCCCCCGGAGGCATCTCCGTTTCCTGCGATAGTCCCTCCCACGTGTGTCCCGTGACCACTGGACGTGTCGGAGTTGCAATTGGGGGCGTCGACCCAAGCTACTCCGGTCCACTTTGCCGACCAAATCAGTTTCTCACCAGACCAAGGCTCTCCACAATCGAAATCTGGGTGTTCTCCGTCTATCCCGGTATCTAGGTCGACTGCAGTAGCGCCTTTTCCATCATATTCGGAAAGTGAGAGGTCGCTTTCGGTCTTCAACACCCCGTCGGTCCCGATAATTGCCCTGTGCCAAGCCAAACTAGCGTTGACCCACCTCACCGTCTCGTGCATCATTGATTCGTAGTCGTCCTGATCGCCTGGTAGGTAGAAGTGCTCGATTTGGACGTTTGCCTCGATATGGCTGACGAAGGACCTGGTGGAGAGTTCCGCTATTTCCTCTCCGCTACCTGTAATGAGGCCACCATGTAGGACGCTCATTTTCGAGATTACCTCTATTCCGATGGATTCGACGCTTTCCCAAGTAAAATCTCCTGGGGAGTCGTAGAATTGTACTATTGCCTCTATACTCTCTTCCGAGTCAAGCGTGGATAGCAGTTCTGAGCTCATCTTCGAAGTGTCGATTGTCTGCGACTGTTCTATCACTCCGATCGAGCCTGGGGCGCTGATAATCAACACCACGAGCAATAATGGGGCGTATCTCACAATTTCTCCGTTCATGTGATGTAATTTCAACAAAACCCTTTGTCGAATCTAATTTGTTTGGCCATCGAATTCATTGGTTGCCGATTCCGAGGATAATCCGTTCAACTGATTTAGGGATGGCTCGGCCGCTATATCATGAGGGCAGTCGCGCTGAGTATTGTTTCCCTCATGTTTTTGGCTTCTTTGAGTGGGTG
>JAZANL010000052.1:0-30910 GCA_036251765.1 Thermoplasmatota archaeon
TATTTCCAAACGCCTCGCCCTTGATTTGATGATGTCTTGCAGATCTGCGATCTTGATCTTTAGATCCTCATATTCATTGGTTACCTTGTCCACATCGAGCCGACTTAGCTGATACAAGCGTCGTTCCGCAATCGCCTTTGCCTGTGGCTTTGTGAAATCGAACTTGGCAATTTTTGGCAGCTTCTCGATTCCTTGCAGTATCGACTCAAATTGCTCTCTTCCGGAACTTCCCCTACCAGCCTTTAGGACGTCTTCAATTCGTTCCTGTGCCTTTACTAGTCCTTCGAGGATATGGGCTCTGGACTCGGCCTTTTCAAGATCGAAAACGGCTCTTCTTTCGATGATCTCTTCTCTGTGTTCGACATACGTGTGTAGCATCACTGGCAGAGAGAGTAGAACGGGCTTGCCATCCAGTATGCCCATCATATTGGCCGAATACGACTCTTGCAATCTACTTGATTTGAATAGCTGGTTTAGTACTGCATGTGGGTCGGAGTTGTTCTTCACCTCTATTACTACTCGAATCCCCTCTTTCGATGACTCATCACGTATGTCCCTGATTCCAGTGACGGCTTCCTTTGATACCAACTCTGCAATATGGACCAGCATGTCTGATTTCTTGACTTGGTATGGGATCTCGTGAATAACTATCTTCTTACCGCTAGAATCTTCTTGTACATCGCACTTTGAGCGTACGTGGAACCTGCCCTTTCCCGTTGAGTACATATCGACGATTCCATCTATTCCATGGATGGTCGCACCCGTGGGAAAGTCAGGCCCTTTCACGTGTTGCATGTACTCTTCAAGAGGGATGTTGGGAATCCCACGGGAACCTTTCGATTCCTCCAGAATCGTATTGACGTGCAATCTAATTGCTCCTGCAACCTCGGTGAGGTTGTGAGGGGGTATTCTTGTAGCCATCCCCACTGCTATGCCATCGCTCCCATTCAAAAGCAGATTTGGCAACCTTGCAGGTAGTACGGTCGGTTCCATCTCGGAATCGTCGAAGTTGGGTTGAAAGTCGACTATTTTCTTTTCAATATCATCTAGCATGTGTTTTGAGATCTTATCCAGCCTGCTTTCGGTGTATCTCATTGCTGCGGGCGGGTCACCGTCAACCGAACCGAAGTTCCCCTGGCCATCGACTAGTGGGTACCTCAGTGAGAAATCTTGGGCCATCCTGACCATGGTGTCATAGATCGACTGATCCCCGTGAGGATGGTACTTCCCCATCACTTCCCCAACAGAACGTGCGGACTTGCTATACTTCTTCTCAGAGGTGTGCCCACCTTCGTGCATGCCGTATAGTACACGTCTATGGACGGGTTTCAGGCCATCTCTTGCGTCAGGAAGGGCCCTTCCAATAATTACTGACATTGCATAGTTGATGTAGGATGTCTTCATTTCTTCATTCAAGGAATGATTTAGGATGTTCTCATTGTTTTCCGGCGATTCCACATCGCCCCCTTCTTCAGATGTCAAGGTTGGTCACCTCCTTGGCATGCTTTTCGATGAATGATCTACGATCCGGAACATCCTCTCCCATCAGAATCTCGAACAATTCATCAGATTCCTCTGCATCCCTGACTGTTACTTTCAGCATTGTCCTAGTCATTGGATTCATTGTGGTCTCCCATAGTTGCTCTGGGTTCATCTCCCCAAGTCCCTTGTACCTCTGTATGCCTATTTTTGCATCAGGGTTTCCGCCTTGCAATTCCAGGGTGACCGCGTCCCTTTCTTCATCGGAAAACACGTATTTGCTCACTCTCCCTTTAGTCAATTGATACAGTGGGGGCTGGGCGATGAATACGTGACCTTCCTCTATTGCGGGCCTCATGAACCTCCAGAGGAACGTCAACATTAGCGTCCTAATGTGAGCACCATCAATATCCGCGTCACACATTATTATGATCTTCGAATATCTGAGTTTGCTCGTATCGAATGCCCCTTCCTCCTCCTCGTTATTTCCGACACCAGCGCCCAGCGCTCGAATGATGGTCTGAATCTCCTGGTTTTGGAACACCTTTGCAGCATTATGCTTCTGCCTTTCCACATTGAGAATCTTTCCCCTAAGAGGCAGTATCGCTTGAATTCTACGATCCCTCCCCGTTTTTGCAGACCCACCTGCAGAATCCCCCTCAACGAGGTAAACCTCGCATTCGCTGGGGTCTCGCGATTGACAGTCTGCGAGTTTCCCGGGTAGGCCCCCTCCTTCTAGGACTCCCTTCCTTCGAGTAAGGTCCCTGGCCTTCCGTGCCGCCTCCCTCGCTTTGGACGCAAGTAGGGCCTTCTCAACTATCTGCTTGGCGACAGACGGGTTTTCTTCGAAGAACTCACCTAGTTTGTCATAAACTATGGTCTGTACTATCCCTGTAACTTCACTACTAACCAGCTTATCTTTAGTTTGGGAGGAGAATGAAGGATCGGGGTGCTTTACGCTTACTACTGCTGCCAAACCCTCCCTTACGTCATCACCAGACAAAGCATCTCCTTTGAGCAGCTTCTTCTTCTTTGCATACAAATTAACAGAACTTGTCAAAGCCGTCCGTAAACCGGACATATGGGTGCCTCCGTCTTTGTTTCTTATGATGTTGGTATAGCATCGTATAGACTCGCTGAATGCATCGGACCATTGCAGAGCTAACTCGACTTCGACTTCTCCCTTCTCGATTTCTTTCTCCCCTCTGATCTTGATGACTTCCTCATGCAAGACCTCCCTTCTTTCGTTGAGTTGACTCACGTATTCAGAAAGGCCGCCTTCGTACAGATGCTCCGATGAGTGTGGTTCAGAACCCCTGAGGTCAACGATTGCAATCTTCAGTCCAGCATTCAAGAATGCGGTTTCACCCACTCTGGTATCAACCTCTTCAAAATCAAACTCCACGATATCCGTGAAAATCGATAAATCCGGCTTGAATGCAATGAGGGTTCCCGTATCTTCGCACTTTCCTATCTCCTTCAATGCCTCAACAGGAACACCTGCCTCATATCTCTGGAAATAGATGATGCCATCCCTATGTATGGTCATCTCCATCCATTCTGAGACTGCATTAACTGCAGATACCCCAACCCCATGTAGTCCTCCAGAAACCTTGTAGGAACTATTGTCAAATTTTCCGCCAGCATGCAATTTAGTCATAATTACTTCAGCCGCAGAGATGCCAAACTCATCATGTATGCCTACTGGGATGCCCCTGCCATAATCCCTTACTGAGAGTGAGTTGTCAGGGTTGAGTGTAATTTCAATTGAGTCTGTATGGCCTGCCAGGTGTTCGTCTACAGAGTTGTCCACTACTTCCCAAATACAATGATGCAGGGCCGAACCATCATGTGGATCGCCGAGGTACATTCCCGGCCTCTTTCTTACGGCTTCTAACCCTTCGAGAACCTGTATGCTTTCTGCACTATACTCATCATCCATATTTTTGCCCTCCAATTGAGGGTTCCCTACGGGAACCCTCAAGATATATCATCAACGTTAGGGAGTCGAGGCCTATAACCCTCTCCTTTTTCCATCGGTAAAACGACTAATTTGCTGATAATTTCCCTGATTTGGAGGTGATCCTCCAATTAGGCCGCTCGACACGATTAAACAGGCCACTTAATTCGGTCTTTCACATGCAAAAGCCTCTGGTATGCGTCACACTGAGGGGCAGGACCGTGGAGGAAATGTGCAATGATGCCCCAAAGGCAGTGAAATTGGGGGCGGATATGGTGGAAGCTAGGCTAGACCTCCTTTGGACCACAGAGGAAAAGATACCCTCTACCGAGAAATCCGAAGAGGGAGAAAAGCCAAGTTTCAAGACAATTGTGAATAATCTGGAGTTGGATGCTATTGATGCCAAGGCCTCAATCAAGACAATCTCCTCCTCTGTAGAAGTACCACTATTGTTCACTTGCAGGCCCCAGAGGCAGGGTGGGCACTATCCAGGTAGTGAGGAGGATAGGCTATCGGTACTCGAAGCAGCAATAGAAAGTCAACCGAATTGGATCGACATTGAAGTTGACATCGATCCTTCCAAGAGGGAGGAGCTGGTAAAATTAGCAGGAAAGGAGACCAGAGTTATTGCATCAATCCACTCTCTCGAGGGTGTTCCTTCGGCCTCTGAGATAACTCAAGATGTGCTGGATTCCCAGGGGATGGGGGACTTGGTAAAGGCTTGTTATTTCACCAATGATAGAAAGGAATCACTGCGAATATTTGAGTCGGCCTTGCAATTGAAGTCTTCAGATGCGAACTACTCGCTAATGGGTCTAGGACCTGGAGGGGACTGGTCAAGAATTCATGCTCCTGCCCTAGGTCAGGAACTGGTCTTTGCAACCACGGAGTCCGGATGGCATCTGGCTCAGCAGGGTAAGATAAACGCCTCTGATCTTAGAATTGCATGGGAAGTAATGGAGTACTCCTAGGCACCGTCCTTCAAGAAGGGTACCTCAACTAACTCCTCCTCGTCCCTTGTGCCCAATGCAGATGCGTGGTATTTCCAGTGGATGATTAGTGGGATAATTATGCATGAGAGGGGGAGAGAACCGATTAGGACATACGCCGCCGTCTTCGGGAGGGTGAACCTCTCTTCCACATCGATTAGGACTTCGACGCTCATGTTCCCTGAAGCGGGGTGGTCCCCCTCCCGGCTATTGTCCCAACCATCCAGAACCAAGTGTAAGACCTGTTCTTCAGAGCTCCCAAAACCCGCAAACGACCAAGCAGAACCCGACGAGTCAATCGCTACAGAGAACTCCTGGTAGGAAACGGATTCGTAAGCATGAGCATCTCTGAATGGGATCCAGGTAAACAGGTCCCTATACTCCACCGGGACTGCATCCAACCCCTGAGCATCGCAAATCAACTCCCAACCTTCTTCATCGCAGTAGAAGTCAACCGTGTACATGTCTAGATTTGAGTCAGTCAGAAGGTACACGTCCCCCTTTGCACTGAAGTCGATGCAGAACGTGTACCTATATCCGGGTTTCAGTAGCAGTGCGATTGTTGTTGCAGACTCATTCTCCACCTGTATTCCCGGGAAGTTATCCCAAGCTCCGTCAGACCATTCCGTACTGATGTCCTTGTCCAGGGGCTTCAGGCCCGAGTCACCAAATCCGAACCCAGGGAAGGTTGAGCCAGGGACCTCGACCGATAGGTATTCTCTGGGGTCTTCTTCTACGCTCCAGTCGCTACTGGGCGAAACATCGCAGGCCACTGATTGGGAACTTGCGGGTGACGGTATCATAATTATCGAGCAGAAAATACCGGCCAGTAGAAGATTTACGCCAAATCCGCTGGCCGTTAGAATCCTCATTTCTTTCGCCTCGTTCTAATCGGTCGCACGTATCCTGACTCTCTGTTGGTGCGCTGGTCAGCAGTAAGGTATTTTGGTTGTGGGGGTGGGCTGTGCTGATCCATTCCCGGAAGGCCCCCTTCAGCTTCGACCTCATCGACGTCGTATTTCTTGACGTTGTCCAATGCATCCATCTCATCATCATCCCTTTCTCTGAGTACCATCCACCCTAGAAGTGCAACAAGTGCAACAAGGGATAGCAAGCCCGCGCTTTCCCTGCCTGGGACGAGGTCATCAGCGGTCAAGTCTGAGAGGGTCTTCGGCGGTGCTGTGTCCTGAAGGGATAGGACTGTGATCACGAAGTCCTTGGATTCGCAGACACCCAAACCGTCGCAAACCGTCATTGAGATCCGAACTTCACCAGGCATATCCCAAGTTTGATTTGGAGAGACCCAATCGTTTCTTGAGTCACCATCACACCCCGCCAGAGTCATGCAGTCCTCATCAACGAATACATTGATGTCCCAGTCAAACTCTAGAGCATCTGTAAGGTTCCGATCCCTATCGTTTCTGGCATCGCCATCGCCATCGCTATCGAAGAACGCATCATCGTCCATCCAAGCAACTATTCCATTCTCCAAATCGAAGTCAGAGGCGGACCCTGAGAGATTGACCAATTCTCCCACCACAACGTACTCGCTTCTGATTGGATTCGAAGTCTCGATAAGGGGGGCCGAAGAAACTATGACGCTCATTTCCGTAGTGTTGGAGTCACCACCTCCAAAACCGTCAACTACCGTGAGTCTGACTGTGTATTCTCCCGCTCTTTCGTAGCTATGCCAAACCTGAGGCCCAGAAGAAGGAGGACTTGCATCTCCAAAATCCCAAATCCAATTGACAATGCCATTCCAATCCGGGCTGTTGATGTCTGTAGCAGCCATCCCTTCGAATCCCGGATCAGCGTCAAAACTACCACTTCCATCGAATCTGATGAGATCGCCCGGGGCAACAAATGCCCCCCCATCCTCCGTTCTTGGAACTTTCCAGGTGATTCCCCCCTCATCATCAGGGATTTCAGACAAAATTCCACCTTCGTTACTCGGGCAGCTGAATGACATTATTGGAACCGGTAGCGGGTTTCCGATATACATCAGGAACGTCTTGGGAGCCGATTCTAAACCCCTCTCGTCTACGACTACAAGTGAAACACTGTGCAGCCCCGGATTCGAGAAAGTCCTACTGACTGAGGTGGTATTCTCAATGGCGGATTCCCTATCAGAGAAAGTCCAGTAGTGAGATAATTTGGATGAATCGCCGTCAGGATCGAATGATGAGCTACTGAAAATGTAGGCATCTCCTATTTCTCCGTCAGGAGGGCGCTCGAATAGGGCGACTGGCCTTTGATTTAGGACCTCTATTTCCAAGTATGCAATGGAAGAGTTTCCATCGTCATCAGATACTTCCAGTGTTACGTTCTTGATCCCCGGTTCCCTCCAACTGACAATGGGGTTAGCTTCGAATGAACTGGTTTCTGTGAAATCAGACGCAAGTGAGACGCCTATCCCCCCTATGTGCACTCCGCCTTCGAAAGTCCATCTGAACTCAGAAATAATCCCATCTTCATCTTCGAAAACGTCTGGCATCTCTAGAGGAGTAACCGCAAGGACCTCCAGATCTTCGGAGAAGATCTGGTAAGGAGCTCTGTTCAGGACTGTGACCAGGATGGACTTCTCTGCAGATTGATGCCCATCACTAACAAGAAGATCCAATGAGTATACGGTGCCATTGCTACTTCCGTCAATCCAAGAATGCCCAATCTCAAAGATTCCTATTCCCGAATCACTAGAACCATCGCCCCAGTCCCACGAGAAGAATAGTTTGTCCACGGGAACGTTGTCAGAAGTCCCGAAAGCGGAAAATTGCACTCTCTGGTTTGTCTGAACCGTGATTTCTTGTTGGATGGCCAAGCCATCTACTGCAATCTCAGGAATTGGCTCGGAGGTATCATTTACTGAGATTTGCCATGAAAGAGACTCGGAAAAGAAACCTCCTTGGTCCCTGACAATTAGTGTGATTACGTATGCCCCTTCTTCTGTGAACGAATGGACCGGGTTCTTCAAGCTAGAAGAGTTCCCATCACCCAGGTCCCAGATGTAAGACTGAGGAGTCTCATTGTGCCCAAAAGAGCCGTTTTGAAAACCGAACCCCCAAGAGTCGTATCCACCACCAAAGATGTATGTTTGAGTCCATGTCTCGGTTTCATTGGATGAGATTGCACCAGATCCAACTGGCTTCATGTTGGAAATCTCCTCAGGAAGTGATTGTGCTATGTCCTGCAATTGTCCGGTAATGTCTCTGACCTTTGCCGTAAAAGACCAATCGCTGGTAAATGGGGGTGTGAACCAAACGGAGATCATTTCCGGCTCGGTGTTTCCAACTGAGACCATTAGATCAGCCGAGTCATGTAGCGAGTTGTTGGTGAAGGCCGAGAATTCTACAGACAAATACTCTGAAAATGCACTAGAACTGACACTCATCCCTATTTCCACACTATCGCTCAGGAAGTCTCCATCTCGATCAAAATCATCTATGGAGTCTATCGATATTTCAGCAGGGCTTGTGACTTGGCTTGCACTAACTGTAAATGACCCTGAGGGGTAATTTCCTCCAGAGAGTACGCCACAATTCGCAAAGTCGAAGTCACAGTCATCAACAAGTGAGTTGTACCAGACTAGGAGTAATACTTCGGAGGTGG
Organism: Thermoplasmatota archaeon; assembly: GCA_036251765.1. Taxonomy (GTDB): domain Archaea; phylum Thermoplasmatota; class Poseidoniia; order Poseidoniales; family Thalassarchaeaceae; genus UBA36. The sequence continues at coordinate 8,035 of JAZANL010000052.1, forward strand.
TGTTCCCAAAACCGTGAACTAGTCCCGTTCCACTGCCATCGCTTGAATCAATCCTCAGACTTTCCATATTCCAAGTCCCCGAAGCCTCTTCCTTCGAAAGAACAGCTCCCTCGAAACCGAACCTGTCTGGTTGGACCATGATGCTCAATGGGTAACCATCTCCTTGCGTGAACCTGAATGATTTGAGCCCCCATCCCTCAACTGAGTGACCAGAAGATTGCCATGGTTCTGACCACTGATCGTTCTCCGCGCTTATCGTTCCCTTGCAGAATCCTCCGCTGGAGCAATCATCTACCAAGTCAAGGTCGGAGAAACCAAATGCGCCCTGAGCGCTATCCAGAGTAATCGCAGCGCTGAAGTTCGCAAATATCTCACTCATCGAAGACCCTATTGGCGTGGAGCCAGGGCCCGGGTTTCTGGCTAGGCTCTCTATCCCACTTCCTCCTAGGGAAGGGTTGGATACCAACTGCCTGATTGCTGTAGAACCCCCTAGTTTATCTTCCAAATATGCCAAGAATAGGAAACTTGCACCCACATCAGAAGCCCTCCCGTCCCACCATCTCAGACTTGTACTCGAGTTCAGAGCCCATGAGTTGGCCCCCTCTTCTAGATCAGGTGACTCACCAAAGGAAATGAACTCCGAGAGGCCGGCCGCGCCCTCATCTATCCACATGTACTCGAAAGGATCATACTCGTGATGAATCAATTGCCCAAACTCTTGTGCCATCACCCTATTCCTTTCTGCTAGGTCGTCAACGTCCAGGAATATAGCCTCACGTAAAGATGAAACACCCGATTCAAAGTAACCTTCTTCTCCACCTGGCCCATCTATTGAGAGAATGGCAATTTCTATCTGGCAATTGTCATCAATGTCAGGTGGGGCACCAAAGTAGTTGGTAATTGATGGGAAAATGATGGATTCCCAGTTCGACACAATGTCATTTAGGACAGTAGATGAAACGATTTGCCCGTCTTCTACGAAAATCGCTGCATTGGTGGAGATTTTCTCTACGGTGACAGCAAAGACCCCGTCACTGGTGGTCATGTTGTCCGTGTCGTCTACCGACCAAGTATTCAGGCAACTTCTTGGTTGGCCCCCGCTGCTCGCCAGACCTACGGAGGAAAACATGGGGGCAATGAAAACCACCAGCAGTGAAACTACTGCTAGTACAGCCTTCCTAGTGGAGACAATTTCCGAACCACTACTCATCATTAGCACCTAGTTTACCGGTCTGCTCCAAACTGCTCGAGGACTTATTTTAACATCGATGGAGCATCGTTCGTACATGGGCAGGGGGACGAGGCCATCAATCGTTCCCATCGCAGTGCTCCTCATACTACTTTCGCACCCATCATTGGCAGATGTGGACGACCAAAGGGCCGAAGAGAGGGACATTGAGATTTTACGAACTCTGCCTCATGATCCATCTTCATTCACACAAGGTCTAGAAGTGCTGGAAAGCTCAATTTTCGAGAGTTCTGGACTTTATGGGCATTCGAGAATTAGCGAGATAGACTCTCAAAACGGAGACATAATCAGGCAGATTGAGGTTGATGACTCTTACTTTGCAGAAGGAATCACTGTAAGGGGCGACTCAATCATAATGCTGACTTGGAGGTCAGGAGTGGCATTGGAATTCAATATCTCAGATTTGAGTATAATTGGGAATTTCAGTTTCGAAGGACAGGGCTGGGGAATTTGTTACAATGGGGAGCACATCGTGACTTCCAATGGCTCATCCGATCTCACATTCAGAGACCCGGATAGTTTTGACGTAGATTTCACAATGATGGTTACTTGGGATGGGGTTCCTGTTTCAAACCTGAACGAATTGGAATGCGTGGGTGACAAAATATATGCAAACATTTGGTTGGAGGAGACGATTGTTAGGATCTCGGGCTCTTCGGGGGAAGTAGACTTCTTCTCATCGCCATCGTCTGTCACTTCTATTCAGGGAGAAAGCCACGAAGAGGTATTGAATGGCATAGCATTCGATAACAATTCGGGTGGTTTCTGGATTACTGGAAAGAACTGGACTCAGATGTATCTGGTCAACTTCATTTCTCCAGAAGGAAAATCGAGCCTCAAAGAGGACTCCCTGTTGTCCACATCCATGGCGTTCATCCTAGCAACTATTCTTTCCTCAGTCTTAATTTTACGAGCAACCCGCAAGAAGGAGGCACCGTAAACGCCCAACTTCAAGGACTCCCCTCGTTAGGACATGACATGGGCGACGAAGATCAGGAAGGGGGTATCGACCTCGAGTACTTCTTGGAAGACATCTCCGAAGAACCGTCAACTAGGGTTGCAGGTGCCATTTTGATCATCATTGGAAGCATTCTCGGCGTATGGCTGGGGGTCATGCTAATCTCAGGCAACCCAGATGACATACTCTCAGCAACTCTAGACTCGTCCGAGGAATATTCTGACGTATCCGGGATAGTTATGTCTGAAATGGTCGGAAACGACTCGGGCGGAGAGCCGGTTGAAGGGGTTAGGGTCAGACTTCTGTCCGTAGACGGTGAAACCACAGGAAAGGAGACATTCACAGATTCCGACGGAAGATTCACCTTGCTCGAAGTTCGCAGAGATCCTGCACTACTGTCCTTTACGCATAGCGGGAACAATACCACAAAGCTGTTTTTCGTTCCTGGAGATGAAACTCAGATTGTTATAACCATGTCCGAGGGAAATGGCGAGAATGTAATAGACAGACTTGGCGAGAGTTACCAGTCTACTTCGGTTTCAATTGCCACTGCTATTGCATTGATTACCCTGCTTCTTGGACTTATGGGGGTCTATGGCGGTGTCGAGGCCTATCGAGGGAATAGCTACAGGAGATCTTGGTGGCTTTCCTTCCTAGGCCTCTGGAGCAGGGGGATGATTTTCATCGGCCCCTTGCTAATTTTGATTGGTATGGGATTGGTGACATTGTCTAAGGAACAGTTTTCTGGTAGCCGCCATTAGGCATCAGGAGAGTCGTATGTATCTGTTCTCAATTGAAGGCGGCGATGGCAGCGGAAAGGGCTTGGCAACACAGATCGTGTGCGAAATCCTACAATCCGAGTTCTGCTTCAAATCAGTAGAAATTACAGCCGAACCTAGGAGGGATCACGCATTAGGCAGGCTGGCAATAGACTCAGTGAGGAGGCAGACCCTATCTCCCGAGCAGGAGGCGGGACTTTTCGCAGCAGATAGGCTTGACCACTCTCACGGGTGGATACTCCCGCGCCTCCAAGAAGGCAGAGCGGTAGTAAGTGGAAGGAATATCCACTCTTCCCTTGTGTATCAAGGAATAGTTGGTGGGATAGGGGTAGAGAGGACCGCTCAGATGAATTCAGCCGCATTGATACCTGATCTTTGCATTTGGGTAGATTGCGACCCAGAAATAGCCTTGGAGAGAATCAGAAAGGGAACTCTCCGTGGCCTATCTAGCAAAGAAGAGTACTTTGAGACATCAGAATTACAGGTCAGGATTAGAGATGGGTACAGGCATCTCCTCTCAGGGGAAATGGAATTGCCGACCCCATTTGACATGGGTGCGATTCTAGGTCCTATCTCAAACGAGGGGACCCAGAGCCAACTACGAAACCTTCTGAGAGAAGCAATTCGTTCATTCATGAACAGTAGGCCAACCCCAATCAATGTCGAAATGGAGAAAGTTGACCAATTTCAGATAAGAGCAATGATTCGTGAAACACAGAATCAAAGTACACTTTCAGATATCGGCATAGAACCAACGAAGACCAAGTCAGGATGGCTGGATGGACAAGCTCCATGGAAGGTCCTCAAATCAGCCAAGGAGAGTCACAATAAAGCCATCAAATCGATGGAAAAAGAAAGCCATAACTATCCAATAAACATCCTAAACCACTCAATGGCCTCAGTTTGTGGGACCCTCTCCCTCGTCAATTCAGCCGAGATTTCGGAACTCAGATCATCAATGGGGCCAGTTCGTTGTGTTTCCAAGAGGCACACCCAGAGGATAATTCAGTTTCTCAAAGAATTGGGTTGGGTATATAGGCGAAAGAATCTGGTGGGGAGGGACGCACCAAAATCACAGTTGAGGGAGGAGTTATTCCCTTTTGGTAGGTTAGTTCTGGCAATATGGCCCCTCCGTAGGGAAATCAGCAAATGGCAGTCTAGAAATCCAAAAACCCACCTCCGATTCTTCATGGGACAGATTGTCAAATCGGGAAGGCATGAAAGGGCACTGAGGGACACAATCAGCCGATTGTCAGTATTGGGGAGTGGGGTGGAAGGGAGGGCGACACCCGAGAATTACGAGTCATTGGTAGATTGGTGGCTAGGAAAGTGAAATTACTTCACGACCAGTCTAGAACCAGCAGGAAGTTTGACTTCGGCAGCATCTTGGAAGAACCTGGGCCTAGCAGAGAAAGCCGAACAAAACCACCAACCACCAACGAATCCAGAACCCAAACCCGTGATGATCCTGAGAGGATTGTTAGACTCGTATGAGTCAAGTAGCATTTGAGTGGAACCATCAATCCCCATCGGAACCAGGCCAACTCCCATGATGAATAGCATCACCAACATCCTCCTGTCATTCTCGTATATGCCAAATAGGGATTGATCATTGAAAACTGAAAGGAACGTATCCCGCACGGTCCATCTGTTGTGCCCCCTTAAGAGGAAGAACAAGCAACCTAGGGAGAATCCTAGGAAGATTCCGATGTCTCTTGCACAAACTGGCATCTGGTTGCCATTTATTTCCCACGATCTCTCGTGTTTCTGATGACAATTCAAGTCTCCAAAACCATATGCCAGTGCCCAAATCGGATTCAACTCACTCCAAGCAAAATTGCCACCATGCAGAGCCTGGTTATGCCCAACCGAGCCACCTTCATCATGCCCCCTATTGCCCCAACTGTTTTCGAATGCATAATCGATTGCATTTGCTCTTCCCGATAGTTCTGGAACCGAATCAGAAGGAAGGAAATATGGGGCTAAGAAGCATAGTGCCAGATATCCAAAGGCGACCCCACCTAGGATCTTGGAGACCTTTTCTTCATGCCTCCTTTCCACTAATCCATTTTTCAGAAGCATCTGTCCCACAATTGATTCTGAAATGGTCGACTTCATAGATTTCACTAATTTAGCATCGAAAAACAAACAATACGTTTTGCTAGGTTAGTGATATTCGGGAACCCCTTCGCAACATGCCTCTATCACTCTGAAGCAACGAGGGCATTCCATGTGTTGACGCATCGGGATGGCATCACCCTCGAATCCACATAGACAGCGAAAACTCTTGCAATGGTCACTATCCATGTCACTAGCATCAGCAATCGGGATAAATCAATTTCCCAGGCTACGCTTCTAAGGATTCCAATTGTAGGGTCAACTCGCTTACGAGCCATTCATGCAAAGTCGACCCCCCCATCTCGGTGAGAGTTGAATTGAGGAACGCTGCAATCAATGCCCTCTTTGCACTTTCATCGTCGAAACCCCTAGTCTTTAGGTAAAACATCTGCTCTTCGTCTATTGGTCCATTCGCAGTCCCATGCCCACAACCGACGACGTCATTTTCCATTACTTCGAGTTCTGGAATCGAATCGGCTTCCGCGAATTCGGAGAGCAGAAGGTTGTGGAAGATCTGTGCGGCATCAGCCCCCTTTGACCCTTCGTCGATAGTAAGCATCCCAGTGCCTATTGTCCTGCTCCTGCCTCCGCAAGCTGAGTGCCAAGATAGTCTGCTGAATGTTTCCGGTGCTTCATGATGGATCTCTATATGATGGTCCAAGTGCATTGAATCTGCAGATAGTATTGACCCTAAGACCTTGATATTCCCGCCATTTTCAGTCATTATGTATCGAAGGTCGCTCTTGGTCCTCTCAGAGCCCGAAGAAACCGTTCCCGCCTTGACCTGAGCATCACGACAAATCTCGATACTGTCTGAACGAAGCATTGTGCCCCTATCTAGGAGCCCAATCACAACATCATTCATCACAGCCCCGTCTTTAATCTGGCCTGTCCTCAGGAGGCCGAACCAATCACTGGAACCAGTCACTCTGGTAATCAACTCAAACTCTGCCATCTCCCCTATCTCCAATGAAATGTGGGCAACGGACGGTAAATCTCCAGTCCTCACCTCTAGAATTACTGGCGTTTCTGCGGAGAAACCCCTTTCAACGGTCAAAGTCCATTGTGAAGACTTGGCCGAGGCATGGAGGAACGAATTTGTCAAAGCACTACTCTTCGAAAAATCTGGCTCCCCTACAACACCTCGTTTTAATTCGATTCCAGAAGGTAGGTCCGAACCGTCAATAATGCCCAGGCTAATTTCCGGCTCCACTAGTTCAGGAATCTCCGAAATGTCACCAGTTGGGTGTACCCTCTTCCAAGGCGTGTACCTCCAAAGATGGTCTGCCCTATTTGGCTCCTCCATGTTGAGGTATCTAGAGGCCGAATCCATCATTCGACCTCAACCAATGCTTCCTTCCATCTCAAGAGCCATCAGTTGATTGAGTTCCACAGCGTATTCCATTGGTAACTCCCTGGTGAATGGCTCGAAGAAACCGTTCACTATCATTGCTAGGGACTCTTCCTCCGAGTGACCCCGACTCATCAGATAGAATAATTGCTCATCGCTAACCTTCGAAACGCTAGCTTCGTGTTCGCACCTTGCAGTCGCGTTGGCTACTTCCATTGTTGGGTATGTGTCCGACCTGCTCCCCTCATCGAGAATTAATGCATCACAGACCACATTCAATTTGCAGTTGTCCGCTTTAGGGGAAACTGTGACCATTCCCCTGTAGGACCCCCTGCCCCCATTCTTGCTGATGCTTTTTGATAGAATCTTACTAGTTGTGTTAGATGCTAGGTGATGGATTTTGGCCCCTGCGTCTTGGTGTTGACCTTCTCCGGAATATGCAACCGAAATCACTTCTGCATGACTCCCTTCTCCCTTGAGAATCACAGCAGGATATTTCATTGTGAGTTTACTTCCGATGTTTCCATCGACCCATTCAATCTTGGCTTTTTCATGTGCTATCCCCCTCTTTGTAACTAGATTGTAAACATTTGAACTCCAGTTCTGAATAGTCGAGTACCGAATGTGTGATCCCGGAAGTGCTACCAATTCAACTACCGCTGAGTGTAGTGAGTCAGTAGAGTAGGTGGGTGCCGTACACCCTTCGACATAGTGAATGCTGCTGCCTTTGTCTGCAATAATCAGAGTCCTCTCGAATTGCCCCATATTCTTCGCATTTATCCGGAAGTATGCCTGTACCGGCATCTCAACATGGACTCCTTCTGGAACATAGATGAACGATCCACCCGACCAGACTGCGGTGTTTAGGGCAGAGAATTTGTTATCAGAGTAAGGAACCACGGAACAGAACCATTTTCTAACTAATTCTGGATATTCCCTAAGCCCGCTGTCCATGTCCAGGAAAATCACTCCTTGGCTTTCCAAGTCCTCTCTGATGCTGTGGTATACTGCCTCAGACTCATACTGAGCGGTCACTCCAGACAACCACTTCTGCTCTGCTTCGGGGATCCCAAGCCTCTCGAACGTGTTCCTGATTTCTTCCGGGACATCGTCCCAGTCCTTCTCAGTAGAATCGGATGATCTGAGGTAGTAGCAAATCTTGTCGAAGTCAATCTCCTCCAACATAGACATGTTCCCCCACGTAGGCATCGGCCTCTTCGTGAAGTGTTTGAATGCCTTAACTCGAATCTCAGTCATCCATTCGGGCTCATTCTTCAGTTTGGAGATTTCTCTGACTACTTCCTCTGAGAGGCCAAAGTCGAACCTGATCGTCGAGTTCTCAGAATCATGCCATCCAGCCTTGTATTCCCCTACCGCACTCCTAGCATCGTTTTCTCCGTCCAACTCAACACCTCATCCTTACTTCAGCCATTCGTACCCCTTCTCTTCAAGCTTTGTAGCCAGTTCGGGCCCTCCAGACGATACAATCCTGCCATCCAATAGAACATGCACCATATCTGGTTGCACGTGTTCCAGGATCCTGGAGTAGTGGGTGATAATCAATGCCCCGGAATCAGAACCCCTGATAGCGGCATTTACTCCCTGCGCTACAGTCCTGATCCCATCTATGTCCAAGCCACTATCGGTCTCATCTAGAACCGCAAGTCGCGGCCTAAGGAGCATCAGTTGTAGGATCTCGAAGCGCTTCTTTTCCCCTCCGCTGAACCCATCATTGACGTATCTCGACATGAATGTTCGTGGAATATCGAGAGCTTCCATCGCCTTTGTCAGCCTCTCCCTGAATTCAGGCCCCTTGGCTTCTTCTTCGCCTCTGATGCTAGCAACCGACTTCCTGAGGAAATTTCCAACCTGGAGGCCAGGAACCGCTTGAGGGTACTGGAAAGAGAGGAAGACCCCCTTACGTGCTCTCTCCCACGATTCCATTTCCAGAAGGCTTTCACCCTCAAGTAAAACATCACCCGACTCCACCTCGAAGTCCGGATGGCCCATTATGACATTCGCAGTTGTCGTTTTACCGCTACCATTCCTCCCCATAATGGCATGAATCTGACCAGGTTCAATCTTCAGATCAATCCCCTTTAGAATTTCATTTCCGTCAATGCCAGCATGAAGGTCTTTGATTTCCAGCAATGACATTTGTTGCCCCTCTATTACGACCGGAACTAACTCAGTATTCAATTACTTCCATGGGTGGATGACCCTATAATCATCCGCTCCTTCGCATAATTGAGATGAGCAAGGATTCCGATACTGGGGTTAGCGATAATCTCGAGGACGAGTATAGGTCCCAGATTAGTGAAGCCATGCAGAAAGAGGCAGAACGTCGGATATCGGAAAAAATCGATCCAATAGAGAACTCAAGACTTCTTTCGTTGTCTCTGATTGAATTATTCGAGTCCAAAGACGACTCTTTGGTACCAGCTCTTATGGCAAGACTTGGCCCCGTTAGGGCAGCCCTGGAAGGACATGGGGGTGCCTTGGTCGTTTCCAGCGCGGAAATCGAAGTCAGGGGCGATGGGAATCGGGCACTCTCCCTAGTAATCGATCTGGACGGGGCCTGTGTTTCCTGCGGGGCGGCTCCCGGAACATTGAAGGGAATTCAAGACGACTTACTCCACGATCATGAGGTATGTACCGTTCGCTTTGACTCTTCAATGCTCGAATGGTTCGACGAGATTCAACGAGATTTCGTATTGAATTTCGGAGGAGTAACCTTCGTCTAGAGTAGTAATTTTTCCATATGGTCGAATGCCCGATCAGAGAAACCGAGGACTGTCTTGTCTGCTCCACTGACCACTCTTGAAATTAAACCAGCCTTTCCAGACAGATCGTATCCTCCAGCCTTGCCAACCCACGATTCACTTGCAATCAACTCCTCCAGTAAACCCTCATCTATTTCATCAAATTCCACTATTGAGAAATCCGTCCACACCTTTGCATGCCAACCAGGTCCAACTTCCTTGCCGGTGTCATCCCTGGAGACGATTGCCGTAGAAGACCAAACCTTGTGCCTCCTGCCAGAGAGCCTAATCAGTGTCGAAGCCGCACTAATCCTGCCATCTGGCTTCCCCAATGCGATTCTACTATCGTCGGGATCCTCAACAAGCGTGTCAGAAACCACTATTATTTCTGGACCCCCATTCTCAAAGGAATCATTCTCCAAGGCGGCGATTCTAGCCTTGTGCATGCAGGATGCCTCGACTTGCAACTTAACCTCAATACTGGTTGAAGGCTCCGGTTCCGGCTCCTCCAATACGCTGAATTTTACATCTACCCCCTCAGTTTCGGAGAATACTGACATCATCGACCTCCTCCTTTCGGACGCAGAAGCTAGTAGAATTGTGGGCATCCCAAACCTCAGAGCCCAATTCCCGCCCCACAAATCGGGCATTTCATTGACTTGGCACCTGGCTCAGCGGTGAACCTGCTCCCGCATCCCGGGCAAGCAATCTGGCCCGAAATCGTAGGTGCCATCGGAGAGTCAGGCATCGGGATATCCAATACTGGTTGGATGACCCCGGACTCCTCCGGACCAGGCAACAAATCTTCTCTGGAATTCCTCCTGTCCCTCCTTGCCCTCCTGCTATCGCGTCCGCTTTCGACAACCTCCTCATCACTATCTTGCACGATTTCCACCTCTTCCACTCCGACCGAGAGATCAGTTTCCCTGACTATGTCTACTACGTCATCCTCCATTACTACGCTAGCCTCCTTGTCAATAGATCCTCTCCGCCCCATCCATCTGACTCCCTGGGCCGAAAGTCCGACCAAGGTCACCATTCCAAGTATCAGAACGGCCAATGCGATGCCAATTACCAGTATCTCGAAACTCTCTTGGTCCAAGCCCAGGGAAGATCTTAGTTGGTCCGATAGGCTTCCACCGCGTCTGGAGCCACCATCGTCTATCAGGGTCCTTATTTGCCAGCCGTCCGATGATGAGACAATCATCATCGTCTCTCCCGAATCTTCTGATCTATCCATGGATTTGTATTGTCCCCTGACTAAAGCATCAGAGAGCCCAATCCAACCATCCTCAACGTCAATCAGGCCATACTCGACCTGGGGGCCACTAGCCCCAACACGGTCGAATAGGACCTGCATCCCCCTCTCGGACTCTACTATGCCGATTCCAGCCATCCCTCTTGCGGGAATCCTAGCCTCCATCCCTCCCTTGGTCATGAAATTTGAATCGGTCACGAATACGACTAGTTCTGAGTCCTGAGGGTCCCCCTCTCTCCATAGTGAAACCAAAGTATCACCGTCATCATCATCTTCGATCACTGTTAGGATTGGAAGGGCCGACTCATCACCCACTGCCTTTCGATATGCCCATGTCTCCTGGCCAATCTTCCCATGGGAGTACCAAACCCCAAGTCGGTCTTTGCCAGTGGTGTCGTTTCTGATTGTTTGATAGAGAATATGCGCCTGATCATGCCCGAATTCAACCGATAGAGAATCAATCTGATTAGGGTCAGCATCGATGTCTCTTATTATGCCACTTTGCAGGATCCAGTCATCAGAAGAGAGAGGATTTTCTGAATGAATGAGGAATATCTTCGTCTCGTCATCGAGACTACCCCCGCTGAAGACATCTCTGTGATAACCAGATACAAGAATCTCGGAATCTCTTACGTCCATGTCAATACCCCAATACTTGCCATCGGAAAGTGGGATCCCCGGAAGCAAGTCCTGAGGAGGGGCAATTCTACAACTTGAGTCGATGGTTGAGTAACTTAGGGTCTGCATCAGGAACCAGTTTGGCCCCATGTATCTCCTCGTCCAAACAATATGAGCAAAACCTTCATCCGTTCCGACAATTGCTATATCGCCAGACCATCGTTCCTCGATCACGCTATTGCATTCAATTAATGATTTACTCTGAGTTAGTTTGTACATTAGCAGGGTTCCATCCTTCTCTGCGATTAGTAGGTCGTCCCCCTCCTCGCTGTCAAGGCTAACTATGGCAAGAGGCGACTCCCCGGGATTTAGGTCAGCATCCCTTGGCCCGGAAAGGGTAGTGCCGTCAACAAGCAGAGTCTTGATCCTTACATTGTTGGACCAGTCATTGTCTCCGGCGCTTTCCAGAACAACACTAACCCTAACTTCCAGTGGCCCGGAGATGTTAGGTGAAAAGGGAAAAGAAATCATCGAATGGGAGCCGCCCAGAATCAAGGGTGTAGTCGCATTTCCAACAAACTCCCACATGCCCTCATCAGTCATTATTTCCAGGGTGCCAGAGACTCCGACAGCATCCTGTGAACCTAGGTTGTCCACCCTAGCTTGGATTACCGCGGATTCGTCGGGCCTTGGAATGGGACTTGAGACTGTCACTGCCGAAATTGATCCCGGCCTTATTGCAAGGTCGACCCCAGGAGGCCTCGGAAGAACCGAGAAAGTCCCAACAAGCTCGTTGTTGTTGTCGTCCAACTCTTGAATAGAATTCAGGGGGTCGATTGAAATTGATAGTAAAGCATCGCCTGAATCCATAGGGTTCCAGTATAGTACGACTTCAACGAACTGGCCGGTATCTATGTTCGAAATAACGTACTCGTCGCGCCTCTCACCCCATTCTTCCAGAATAACTCCTACATCCGTCGCCGCTTGGTCGCCGGTGTTTCTAATCGTGGCCCTGACTTCCAAGAATGTGTTAACGTACGAATCCTGCATCGGAATTCCAAATTCCTGTACAGAAATTGATTTACTAACGAAAACCAAGTCCGGCATGGGATCTACGTTGTCAACTCTGACCACTCTCCTGATCTCTTCAGAAGTCACCCCGACAGCGCTAATGACCCGGACTGATATTCTGTATTCTTCGTCCTTGTATTGAGTAGTATCCCAGTCGAAGCTCCATTGAGTCCAACCATCATCATCATCCTCGCAGTCGACGCTATTTCCAGAATTCTGGGGCGCTTTGAACATGTGTACGCAATATGCATGACCCTGATAGTCGGGATCGATGCTGCCATCCCCCTTGTACCGAGAAGTTGCATGCCTCATCCCTTCCTGGTCCTCGATGGTCCACTCCCCGTCGTGGTAATATGGCCCATCCTGCCACTCTTCGCTATCGAGCCTCCATTGAATTGTTGCATTACCAATCGACTGGAACTGGCCATGGACCTCAACAACCCCCTCCAGGTCACCTTGACCGCTAGGGCCTTCTAGTGTGATGTTCACCCTGCCTACTGGAAAGAAGAACTCAGTAGTATTGCTCCATCTCCCTATGTCATTCCTAGCCGCAACCATCCCAGTGACCGAGACGTCGGTGAACTCATCTGGGAGGTCTGGAACCTCGAATGGAGCCGTCCAGTTTGTAATTCCGGTAGGATTCGACCAGTTTACCAGAATAGACTTCTGCTTGGGTGTGTCGGATGACTCTCTGAACTCCATCTCGACCTTTACCACAACTTCTTCGATAGTCCCATTGTCCTCGCCATGCTCGTTGATGTGCCCCCTGAGGTTGTATTCCCTTCCTTCTACTAGCCAGGCATAAGCTGAGGGACTTTCAATCTCAACCCAATGCCCTTCTTGGTTTGCACCGGGCCCAGAGGACTGGTTCCCACCGCCGCCACCGCCACCGCCACCGGTGTTGTCGAACATCACACTAGCGATTTCGCCCCCGTCAATTATCCCGAAACCATATCTCGTGTTCCAGTTGTTGTCTTGCCATGTATCATCAACAGACCACTCATTCCTGAACTCAGAGCCACTTGCGAGAAAACTTCTGATCGCCTCATATCTTTCTATTCCAGGCTCATCCTCTTCCATGAATGGCATCTTGCGCATTTCACCAATTTCCAGCATTATTGCTACAAGTCCAGCTACTGCTGGGGTAGACATGCTGGACCCCGATAACTGTGTGTAGTCATCACTAGCTCTATTCACTTCTGAGCCAGGAATAATGCCCGATGATTCTGCATGCTGTGCCGAGTTGATATTTGATCCAGGAGCTACAACCCATGGCTTCATCTCATCCCAAGAGTCCCCGTCTTCATCATCAGTCCTAGGGCCGTAGTTGGAATTGGAACTAATGGAATCGTCACTTCGATCGATGGTATTTTTGTCATCAAGCCACCCAACTGTGATTGAGGTATCCGCCGCTCCGACTGAGTTAACGTTGTTAGCCCCATCATTTCCTATTGCAGCAACACACACCAAACCATTCTCTGAGGCCTGATTTACGAGATTCCCCTCTGCCGAGGACCCATCTTCGTTGCTGTCCCCTACTGCAGAGCTAGCCCTTCCGAATGACATAGATAGGACGTGTATGCCCCTGCTCGATGCATTATTTCCCCAGTCAGTGTCTTTGTTGTTGATTGCCCACTGGATTCCTGCCAGAATGGACTGGGAGTTTCCTCCGCCATAGTCCTCCATTACTTTCACGTCAACCAGATAAGAACCAGGGGAATATCCCTGATTGATACGGCTAGAGTCTCCTGTTCCGAGGGCTATCCCTGCTACATGAGTCCCATGTCCGTCTCCGTCATCTGGGTCCTCATCATTGCATCCAGACTGGCCCACCCCTGTTGCATCGCAACCTCCGACCCATTTCGGATCCTCTATGTCATCGGGATCCTTTGTGTTATCCTTGTTATTGTCCGAGAAATCGTCAAGTGAGAAGTGCTCATTGTCGACTCCAGTGTCAAGAATTGCGATTACTTTGCCCGAACCATGGTACCCCAGTCCCCTCAAGGCCTCGTCATAGACTCCAGAGGTCCTAACCTTGGAACCCTTGGTCGCCTTGTCTAGGTACGGTACAATGACGCTCTGCTCCTCGACAAGGACGACCCCATCTAGCCCCCAAATGTCGATCAGAGAACTAACTGGTACGTGATCTAGGACAATTGCGTCTAGGTGATCCATTACCATGAACCAAGACCCTTCCTTTTCCCATCCATATTCCTCAATCGTCACCCTTAACGAATCGATGTCGGTTTTCCCCGGATGCCATGCATAGTGGACAATTATCGCGACGGTGTCTCTGCCATCAGATCCAACAATTGAAGTTACTGAGACGGACTCCCTCTCGCCCGCCACAATAAGTTGCAACCTGTCATCGAAGCCATTAGAGTCGGAGTCGGACCAGAAACCATGCCACCAGCCGAAATCCATTGCTGGAGGGCTAGAATCCACAGGCGTGTGAGTTGGATCGCGGTCTTTTTGGCATTCTTCTTCCCCACAAATCAAAGGTGCGATGGCAGGAACTTCGTCACCGAAAAACACCGTAGATTCCGAATCTTCCACGCTCGGGACATGTGCCGACCCTATCGGCACGTCAAGCAAGAAAACCAAAATCGCGATGGCAAATGGGAAGAACTTTCCTCGACCTCTGACCATGGCTCTCTTAGAGAGCCAAAGTCAAGACCTGTATAACTCCAACCTGTACGTGCCTGTCTGATTTGCACTTATGGCCACCTAATGTGGCCCGGGGACAGGGAACAATTCAATCTGCATACGCCCCTGTCATCGATGGTAATTATCTCCCCATCACAAACTGGGCAGATTGTGTTCTCAGCTAACTCTTCTAGCCATGCTCTTCTTGTCTCCAACTCGTCCCCCTCCTCCCTCAATCGGTTCAGAATTCTTGCAGCCCTTCCTTCAAGGCTCTTTCCAGCGGATTCCCATGGATCGTTATGCAAGTCACCCATCCTAGCAGTAGTTTGCTTCCTTAGATCATCCGCTAGTGAAGATGCCTGTGAGTTAGAACCGGGAACTCCCAACTCGCTAGGCGCGCCCTTGGCAATCGGTCTAGCTAGTAAGTAAGATAGTAAGAATCCCCCGAAATGTGCCATGTGGGCTATGTTTGTCTCTCCTGCAGTTCCAGTCCGAATCGAATAGATGCTGGCGACTTCGAAACCAGTGTAAATGAATGCTATGACCCAAATCGGCCAAGGTCTGATTAGGATAATTGGGAATAGAATTTTGTCCTCTGGCCAGCAAGCCATGTAGGCGCCCAGAATCCCAAAAGCGGCCCCACTGGCGCCGATAACTGTGGAAGTTGAGTCAGGATGGGTCAGAATCCAAGCAATGTTCCCTCCAAGAAAACCCAGAGAATATACTGCCAACCATCTCGATGTACCGAGTCTTTGCTCCAGAGTAACTCCTGCCAATGCGATGACTAGGATATTACTTAGGACGTGTAAGAAATCACCATGAAGCCAAGCACTAGTGACAAATCTGTGAAGGTTTGAAGGATCATCGGAAAGGGCTGGAATTAGGCCCAGAAATCTAGGGGGGTCGAATTCGAAGTAACTCCCCTCCAAAATATCAAGTGCAAAGTGTACAAAATGAACGAGGAGGAGTGATAGGACCATTGCGAGTGCCATTGGGGTCTTATTCCTGTAAGCAGAGATAAATGGCCAAACCGCTGAAAGAAGCAAGAGGAAGAGCCACAGGAAATCCACTGACTCCAAGTCTCGCCAACTGTGAAATTCACTTGCCATTGGCTCCTCGCCTATGTCTGCTCTAAATAGGGATTCGTAGATATGCAACACTCAATATGACAGCCCTCCGCCGACACAATATGGACGTGCCTCCATTAGCCCAGGTAAAGGGAATCGATGTACACAGAGGACAATCCAAGGTCTTGGAATCAGCATCGGTGAATGTAGGTGCTGGAGAAGTAGTAGCAGTGATGGGGCATAACGGGTCCGGGAAGACCACGTTGATCGAGGCATTCGCTGGAATCCTTCCACTGAGATCCGGCGAAGTAATCTGGAACTATGGGGGTGAGACGATACTGGTCAGAGACTCAGATGGGCGCAGAAACCCGCCCCCTCCGATGGGCCTCACCCTTCAGAAGGGAGGAATCTGCGGAGACGAAACTGTTTCTGAGAGATTGGCGGTATCCCTATCCGTCGCAGGAATCCTTCCCCGGGAAGAGCAACTGTTGGAACTACTGGGTGATTGGGGCCTACGACATAGATCCAATGACCGAGTCGCACACCTGTCTGGGGGATTAAGTAGACGACTGTCAATATTGTGCGGATTGGCCCCTGCAGCTCTCAGCGAGACGCCCAGAGTAGTCCTAATGGATGAGCCATCTGAGGGCCTTGACGAATCCGCAAAGGAGATTCTGAAGGGATGGATTAGGGGCCTGTCTTCAAGAAATCACGGAATTTTGGTTGCTACTCATGACAAAGACCTCTCTTCTTGTGCGGATAGGATTCTGACAATTGAAGACAACCTTCTGAGTGAATCTCCGGGAGAATCATTGGGGGAGTCACATCAATTGCCTGAAATTGGCGAGCCAAGCGAGCAGAGCACAATATCTTCTCTAATTCGATGGTCGATGAGGATGGAGCTCAGAAATCCGATAGAAACAGTTGGCAGGGCAACACCTGCAGTCGTTGCAATCTTACTGTCATATGCCCTGATGATGGATTACGAACTTCAGACGCATGATAGCCGACTCCTCGCTGCCCTGGTACTTGCTCCAGCATTTATTGCTTCAATCTCTTCTCCTGCACTGGTTTCCAGACTTGCTGAGTCTGATTGCGGTCGCTGGTGGGATTCCGTAGCGGGCCCCATGGCAAGGCCAGCATTCTCAATTTCTGGAGCATCTGTCCTCCTCCCCATCCCAGTTACGTACATTTCTTGGTACGTTCTTTCCGGTTCGGTTGACGGCCAAGTTTCCTCGGAGGTTCTGGCTTGGTTGTGGATTCCGGCCTTGGCCATGGTGGATTTAGCTATTGCATCCACAGCCCTTCACCTATTGGTTTCCGATCTTTCTAGATCTTCAGCCGCTCCCGCGCCGCTCTTGTTGGTAGTCATGGTTTGGCCATTCCTGGAGCTGACGGATGCACTTTCTTCAATCATCGACAATGGCATGACTTGGGGGCTCTCGATTCACGACCCATTGGTTACATGCATAGTGGCTAGCCTGATCTCTGCCTTGGTATGGCTTTCAGCGGTGTTGATTCCAGATTACTGACCAACAGCATTCATCACTATGTTGTTTTTCGCAGACCTGTGAGGGATTACAGAGACCCAACGGTCACACTTACCGTATTGGGGCTGTCATTTGCTGCAATCACCGCGTTTCTTGGCTTCTTCCAAGCCCCCTTGGTCGACCCCAATAATTGGAATGCACCCGAGGCATATCGGATTCTCTATTGGCACGTACCTTTCGCATGGTCCTCATTCTTGTCATTCTGCCTACTATTCATTGGTGCAGCCTCATGGTATGTCAAGCGCTCCGAGAGAGGTTGGGTCTTGGTTGTAATTGGATCTGAACTTGGCCTTCTCTTTGGGTTAGGGGTGATAATCTCAGGCCCAATTTGGGGCTCCGTAGAGTGGGGCGTTCCTTGGGATTGGGGTGATGTGAGGCTAAACACATACGCCCTTCTCACCGCGGTTTCCTTATTTCTTGTGATGTCACTAAGGAGCCAGCCAGACGGGGAAGAAACAAGGGACACCCTAGCCGCAGTTGGTTTGTTCGGCTTCATCCTAGTACCAATTACCGCTGCGGCAACCACAATCTGGAGGAATCGCCATCCGGGAGTTATTCTCAGGGATTCTGAGGAAACCGGGGTCGATCCAGAAATACTACAGGTCATGGGTTTTGGTGCGGTTTCATTCATGATTCTGTTCACTGGTTTGGTATTGTTGAACTACTCAATTCACAATTTAAGGGCTGAGTTGGAGTCATTGAACAGGGAGATTGACAAGGAGGGGATTAATTGACAGGAGAAATGGCCGCCATAGTTACCTATGCACTGCTGTCTATTATCCTCGGGTACTATTCTTTCAATCGGATTTCCACACTGATCAATCTGAAGAGGCAGATTGGTGAGAAAACAGTCCAATATGCAGAGAAATGACTCCATTTACTCTCGGAAGACTTCTAACGAGGCGGCTGGGCGGAGCACTGGTAATCATATGTCTGGAGGGGCCTTTTGCATAACATGCGGAGCAGAACCCCCATTATCGACAGACAGGCTATGCGAGTCCTGCCTCAGGAAGCGTACCACTCTCTCAAAGATGCCAGACACGATTCAGCAGAGGCGCTGTGCAAAGTGTGAGTCATTCGAGATTAGAGGGGGTTGGTCGGTTATGGAAAGGGATGGCATCGCCGATCTTCGTATTAGGGAGAATCTTGTCCTTGAGGAGAGGGCTAAGAGGGTTGCCGTGGACTTCTCGGTTCAGGAAATTGACCAGAGGACAAGTAGGTTGCATGTGGAGGTCTCAGGAACCATTGATGGTTACGAATTCAATGACTCCCACTCTCCATTGTTACAGACTAGCAACGCCGTTTGCACTCCTTGTACTAGGAAGGATGGAGACTATTTCGAGGCTACAGTCCAACTACGTTCAGCTGGGAGGAAACTGAACGAACAAGAACTATCCAACCTCAGATCAACCTTGGACGAACTTCTCCATTCGATGGAGCCAAACCCCATGTTCTTCGTCTCGAAAGAAGGCCCGGTAACAGGTGGTTGGGATCTACAATTAGGCTCCAAGAGCCTTGCAAGGACATGGGGCAGGAAGCTAACCAAATCATTTGGGGGCTCGGTCAAGGAGAGTTCGACCGTTGTCGGGGTCAACGAGGGTGTCGAGGTTACGCGACTGACTCTCAGCTACAGAAAGCCCGCTTACTCAATCGGCGACGTGGTCAGATTCAAGAAATCACTCTGGATAGTTGATAGTTGGCAGAAGGACGGCCCAATTCTTAGGAAGGTGGATCGATTTGAGAGGTCCGGAGCAACATGGAGGGACATGGAATCCTCCAGTGTCGTGTGCTCTTTTGGCGAACAGAGCACTGTCCAGATCCTTAACCGGGACAGCTCTGCTGCTGAATTCATGGATCCGTCAGACTACAAGGTCTCAACCGTTGCACTACCATACGATGATGATGGCATGGCACCCGAATTGCGCATCGGCTTCATAGATGGGAGATGGGTGGCACTACCAGTATCTGGAAAGGGAGGGGGGAAATGAGCGAGCCCAATTTCGAAGAATTGCTTTCCGAACTAGATCACCGGAACATGGCCGGATTCACTAGGAAGTTCGTCGATGATCTGAGCGCTTCGATGTCCACAGAATTGGACTTGGTCGAAGACTCGGACTGGAACGGTGTACTTTGCCTAGGGATGGGCGGCTCGGGTGCAGGGGGACTGTTCTTGAGGGCCCTTTCAGATGATTCTGGAGGATTGCCATTCGTAGTTTGGACTGACTACGGCGTTCCTAGTTGGTGGGGACCGGAGTGGCTTGTAATTGCGACCTCTTATTCAGGAAATACTGAGGAGACTCTGGATGGCGTCAGAGAGGTAATTTCAGCAGGCGGCACCGTCGTCGGAATATGTTCTGGGGGGGAATTGGAGGGCATCCTCTCTGGAGACGACAATTCAGTCTGTCTCAATGTTCCCTCTGGACAAATGCCACGTTCTGCGTTTGGTCACATCTTCGGAACACAACTTTCAGCTTGCTGGGAACTAGGAATCTTGCCGAGGCCAAGCTCAGAAGAGCTATCTTCCATGCTCGACCGACTTTCTCATGCCTCTTTAGAATCAGACTTGTCAGACAACTCTGGAATGGCAGCCACACTGTCTCGATCCATAGTTGGAAGCGAGATTGGGATAGTGGCCCCAACTTGCTTGGGACCAGCGGCATACCGTTTTTCCTGCCAGTTGAATGAAAATTCAGCGATGTTCGCAGGCGTCACAGACGTACCTGAGATGAATCATAACGAGATTGTGGCGTGGACTAGTAAAACTGCCAGCAACCGAGCATTATTGCTATTCTCTTGTGAAGATCTACATCCTAGGACAAGTGCAAGGATTGATTGGATGCTCAAAGAGATCGAATCCTACCCCTCATGGGTCATCGAATGCGAGGGGGAAAGCTTGCTAGAGAGGCTGCTGTATGCTGCTCACGTAACCGATTGGGTTTCAATCGGGCTAGCAGTGCTAACTGGCGAGGACCCATCAGAAATGCCGGCAATAGAGTCATTGAAGGCGCATCTAGCATCAATTCAGTAGAGCGGCCCCAACACAAGCCTTGGGTCAGGATAGTCCCTGAGGGCCTGATCCCTATCCCCTGGTGCCACAACTCCAGGCATATCGTGCGTTTCAGGCTCAATTAGGGACAATTGGAAGTGCAAATGAGGCTCCCACCCGCCATTCTCCTCAAATGCTCCGAACCAGGCAATAACTTCGCCCCCGCTTATCCTCTGCCCTACTTGCTTTCCTTCGATAGATTTGGAATCAAGGTGACCGAATAAGGCCCAAATTGTTACTCCTCCAATCTCGTGCTTTGTTATGATCACATTTCCGTAGTCTCCTGCTTCAGGATTGTAGCCAAAATGAGAAATCTCACCATCCATGAAGGCCATGCAAGGAGTTCCAACTGGCCCTCCGATGTCGATCCCGATGTGCACGTTCCTCTCTCCACCGAATAGTTCAGTATTGTACAGATTGGGCCTAAACTCATCGTACTTGCCGACGCTGAAAGTAGTCTCAGGCTGACTCCAGACTCCCTTGCTGAGGTCTAGAACCGTGTATTCTTCCGGCATTTCGACGACTGAGTGAAACTCATTTGACTCCCAATCGATCATGGTTTTCCGACTAGGCACTCAGTCTTCATCCCCCCCTAAGTCAAGACTATCCAAATTCTCCATTGAACGCTCGACTTCATCCAGGAAATTTTGGACAATTAAGCGGTTTTTCTGGGTATTGTTCACATGGCCACTCATTGTTTTCCAAGCATTAACTAGTTCAGCAATTGAACGACGTAGTTTATCATGCCCCCTGAGAATCTTGTCGCTATCTCCAGCAATTCCCATGGCACGCTCTGCAACTCTAACGAGGTGCATATTTGCGATTAGAGTCGAAGGGGAGCATAGAATCACACCTTTGTTTGCCGCATCTCGAACAATTTCACACTCTTCTGGATTGTCAGGGTTCACCATGTGGTGGTAGATTCTCTCAGATGCAACATACAGGTATGCGACCTCAGCTGAACCCAAATCTGGTCGGACATAATCTTTCTCAACTTTGGCAAAATGCCTCGTGATTGCATCAATGAACTCCTTGCGAGACCCGACTCGTTTCCGACCATCTTCTTCCCCCAGGCCCCCTTCTGAAATTGGGATGGTGGCCTTGAATGATTTAACAGGGAATTTGGAATCAATACAGAGTATCTTTCCTCCAGTCAATACCAAATGAGCATCGGGTTCTACGCCGTCCAACTTGGCGACCTTTTTTCGAATCTGAACATTCCTGAAAGTATCCTTCAATCTTGCTTCAAGCTCTATTTCCGCCCAACCTCCAGCCTCCTGCTTATCGAGAAAAATCCTGTTGATGTCAGCAACTTCTTCCCCTATTCGTTTTGCAGAGTCACGAATTCCTTCTATGTCTCCAGAGAAATTTATCTCTCTTAGTGAATTCAAAACCGCACCCTTCAGAATATCTCCACTACCAGCAATCCCTGCAGTAATGGCGTTTGGGTCGATTTCTTTGCTTTCCAATCTCCCCATGGCATCCTTTTGCAATGTTGACTGTTCCCGAATTAGATTGGACTCCTGCTGAATCGATTTTAGTAGAGAAAGCGCATAGATCAGCAGTATTGCCAGGCCAATAACGATGGCTAGAAGACCATAGGACAGTATATCGGACATCGGCTCGACACAGTATCGGAGTCGAGAGTACTTGAACTCTGCATAGAATTTTATGAAATCGACGCTCTGAATTGGTTCTTAGGTGAGGTGGACTTTCGGAAAGCATGCGAGTTAGAAGACTAGCGATGTTACT
Organism: Thermoplasmatota archaeon; assembly: GCA_036251765.1. Taxonomy (GTDB): domain Archaea; phylum Thermoplasmatota; class Poseidoniia; order Poseidoniales; family Thalassarchaeaceae; genus UBA36. The sequence goes on from JAZANL010000052.1 coordinate 30,260, forward strand.
TTCTGGTCTCGAGCAAACCAAATCTCAATTAGTCGAACTTGAGCAATACTCCACGGATGGGGACTTGGCCGCTCGTTGGCTCACTGATATTTCCACCTTTGGCGATTTACATGAGGGATGCACAGTTGCCGACTTAGGGGCAGGCAATGGGGTGCTCGGCTTGGGCGCCATGGCCCTGGGTGCAGGTAGAACAGTTCTGATTGATGCCGACCAAAATGCCTGCTATACAGCACAGTCCAATGCCGAAAAGATGGGATTTTCTGACTCAGTCGAAGTAATACAAGCTACTATCGGTACAGACTCTATCGAACTAGGTTCGCCTGATGTCGTAATCAGCAACCCACCATGGGGGAGACAGTCCCCAAAGGCCGACCGCCCATTCCTAGATGCCATCCTCTCTTCGGGAATTACTGCTCATCTAATGCACAGTGCTGAGGCGAGTCACATAGGGCCACTGTTCGAGGAGAACGGATGGTCTGTAGAGAGGTACGGAGAGGCCGACTTCTCCCTTCCCGCAGCATTCCCCCATCATAGCAGACAGAGAGGTAAGACTAGAGCGGCTTTCTGGCGACTAACTCCAAAATAGTGGGGTCAAGACTTGCCGTACCGTTCATAGGGGGTCTTCGGGTCGGCGAGCCGATGACAGCATCG
>JAZANL010000053.1:0-3326 GCA_036251765.1 Thermoplasmatota archaeon
CCTTTGTTTGATCAAATTGGAACCCATAATCCCACTCTTCGTCCTCCGTTGGGTCTGGATCTGTGAACGCCTCCATGTCCGTGCAACCTGAGAGCGAGCAGAGAACCATCAACAGAGAAATCAGACAGGCTTTCTTCATGGATCCCGATAGGGGGCCCCCTCTATGATTTATCGCAGGGACATGAGCAGTTCTAGGTAAACCGCTTTCCATTGATAATCACCGCCTTCAGAATTATCAACTATCTTCATAGACCTATTTCTTCCAGTTTCGAACTCCATGTCTGATTACCTGAAGCCCGCATCAGTAGTGGCATTACTGACTTTGATAATCCTGGCCCCGACAATCCAGGACATGCTGTCAGAAGAGGCCGCAAAATTTGTTGACGACAACGAATCCGCACACGACGGACTCCCAACCGAGTGGGAAGGGAAGCAGGTCATCTGCATCCACTTCCCAGAATCTTCTCCTCACGAAAGGTTCTCTCTCGGAGTCACGATGATCGGTTCCGACGGGGTCGAGATCGGGGTGAACGAGGACCTAAACAGGACCGGAGCCTGCGTTGGCGGATTCGAGGGGTACTCAAATGGGTTGGATTTCATGATGGACTCCACTAGAGTTGCAAGCGGGACCCTGTCGGTAGGCTACGAGGTCGGACAATGGGGAGCCTTCGTCCACACAATCGGAGGCCTGAATGCGGATGCTATGACGGGCGACTTCAATGGTGCCTACTGGGACCTAGATCACAATGGCATGACTTCAACTGTGGGAATCGGGGACCTGGTAATGTCGGATGGGGACGTAATCTCATGGAGCATCAGCACATGGTGATATTCGCAAGTATCAAGTGATGAGGGGCCGGCAGAGGAACGGGGTGAATGATTGTACGACTTCCATAATGTTGCTCTCTCACCAAACCAATCACTTTTCCTGAACATCGCAATCCTATCCATAATCGTACTATCCCTAATCAGGAGCGAGAGATCTCTGAGGGACCAGAGCCAGTGGGGGATGCTGGTCCTGCTTGCAGTCTTCGGAGTTTCGGGCAGGATCCTCCTTGACCCTATTCCGAATGTCCAGCCGGTGACCGTCCTTGTCCTAATGGCAGGCGCTTACTTTGGCGCACCTCGTGCTATTGCACTCGCTGCTACCATCGCGCTAGCATCGAACGTGATGCTACTCGGACACGGCCCTTGGACACTTTTCCAGGCAGTTGGGTGGGGGGCCATCGGACTAGTGGGCGCGCTTATGGCAAGTCGAATCGTAGTCGAAGGAAGAGTCAGAATAGGGCCGCTGGCAGTGATAGCAGCAGCATCCGGGCTGGCATTCAACTGGTTTGTATCCCTGAGTATCCTGCTGGAAGCAGGCTCCTCGATGTTGGTTCCCTACTTGTTGAACGGCCTCGTGTTTGACCTGTATCACGTAGCCGGCAACGTTCTGTTCGTCGCCTGGATGGCATCCCCATTGGGTGAGATGATGTCCAGACACAGGTCTTCTCCGGCATATGAAGCGGTGAGAGATGGTGCCCCCAACTGAAGAGCTCACAATGGTCCTAGTCACTAGGCAGGACTTGCAACTATCCAAGGGCAAACTGGCAGCGCAATGCGCCCATGCCTCTGCCGAGTGCGTACTCTCGGCGAAAAGGAGCAGCCCCAGATCGCTGGACCGCTATCTCAGGAGAGGGGCGAGGAAGATAGTCTGCAAGGTACCAGACCTAGTTTCACTGAAGGAGGTTCATTCCAGGGCCAAGAAGGCAGGTCTGGTGTGCCACCTGGTCACTGACGCCGGGCATACTGAGATACCCCCAGGAACCGAGACGGTGGTGGGTATCGGGCCCGGCCCCAGGGACCAGATCGACAAGATTACCGGGCACCTTTCCTTGGTCGGCTAGTCCGACCATCCCCAACTACGAGCGGGTGTTCTGTCAGAAGAGTCTTGAGCCAACCCGGCATGCGAGGTATGTGGTGACGCATGCCCCTCTATCGGACGAGGTCCGTGCAGACCTACTGTCTCAATGTGATGCACTACGGGACCTCACTATGTGGCTCGATGGCATAGAAAGGCGCCCGGGCCTGGACGAACTAGACTCCAGGCTCTCTTCCTTGGATGTCAACATCGGAGCATTGGAGGATTGCATAGGGTATTCCGATGACGGATATCAGAGGAACGTGATCAAGAGGAACGAGCACTATGAGCTCGTTGCCATATGCTGGAAGCCCGGCCAAGATACGCCCATCCATGACCACGTCGGAAGCGACTGCGCCTTCCTGATTGCCTCGGGTGTATCCACCGAGACCGTTTACGAGACAAATGAGGATGGCCTCGCATACCCAGTCTCAGATCGTAGATACATGCCCGGTGAGGTATGCGCCGCAGCCGAGCCGGACATCCACCGCGTATCCAACGAGGAGAACACCAACCTGATCAACTTGCATGTGTACACGCCGCCACTTAGCGGCTTCCAGATTTATGCGCCAGTCGAGTGAGATCAGCGACCCCTTTCATGCATCAGCTGCGTTGCCTGTTGGGCCCACATCATCTTGGTTATCCTGCCTGGAGTGAATTCCATCGCGTCATTGACCACCTCTGCTGTCAGCGGGTCCATCTTCGATAGTTGGTCATAGGTGTGGATCCCGAGGACGTTCAGCTTCTTCTGGGCGAACTCGTCGATACCCTGGATCCTAGTCAGGTCATCCGGCCTCTGCCCCTCGGCCTCCCCAATCTGCGCCCAGTTGACCTGAACCGCCTTTAGGCCCACCCTCTCCAGAATGAGCTCCTCCCTGTCCATCAGGTTGGCCTTCAGCTTCAAATCGGCATGAGCAGCCTCCCTCTCGGCCTTCATTGCTGCCGTCTCGACGCCCACTAGAGCCTCCTCCTTGCCCTTCATCTCGCTCTGCAGCTTGGCAACCTCGGCCTCAACCTGCTCCGCCTTCCTAGTGGTCTCAGACTTGAACTTCTTGCTCTCTTCAATCTCCTGCTCGACCTTGACCTTCTGAGCCTCTGCCTTCTTGGCCTCCTCTTCGACCCTGGCTATTTCCTTCTGCTTCGCCTTCACTTCCTTCTCTAGAGACTTGGCAGCAGCCATCTCGGTCTTCATCTGATCCTTTACGTCCTTCAACGCGTCCTTTGCCTCGGTGGCCTCGGCTTTCGAGGCTTCCAGTGCCTCCTGCTTCTTCGCCATCGTGCTTTCCATCTTCGACTCAGCCAACTCCCTCTTCGCCCTGAACTCCTCTAGTTGCTGCTCCGCCTTCGACTTCGCTTTGCCAGAAGCCTTGATCTGCTTCTCAGCAACCTTTCTTTCCATCTCGGCCTTCTTGAGCTCAGCCTC
>JAZANL010000054.1:0-34741 GCA_036251765.1 Thermoplasmatota archaeon
CCAGAGAACACATGAACTCTGTTAGTCCCTCTTTCCCTTAGGTGGATGTCTGTGACACCTCTTGAAGCCGCCTTCAAAGCTGCTCCTCTGGGCTGCTTGCTGTGGAACACTTGAGCAGTGTCCTTGCCGTTCTGCATCAACACGAAATATTTCTTGTCTGCCATATTTGGATTCCTCCGGTTGAATGGACTCCTGCATAGATAATAAAGTTGAGCCGAAATTTCGGCATACTGGGCTCAAGGTTAGTGAAAAAAAAGGCGTTCCGGAACTACAATTCGGCACATGCGAGTGTCTTTGTGTTTATCACACCGGGAATAGAGCGAACAGAATCGACGACAAGTTTTGCAATTTCTCCCATGCTTTCTGCCTCAATTTTGAGTATCATATCGTGATCTCCAAACAGGACTTGGGCATCCGAAACAAAGGGAAGGGAAGAGGCCTTCTCGAAAACAGAATACTCAGTGCCTGGCTCCACATCAAGGAGCACATATCCGGTTGACATGGCTTCGGGAAGAGGCCAGTGACAATTAATGTTCCCAAATTTTCAAGATTTTGTCTACGATGGATACATATCAGATGGCCCCTCTTCGGATATTTATGGCCGACGTAGTAATCGTGAGAGAATGCAGACACGGGCAAGTTCGCGTTCTCTATGGGGACATCGTTGGTGTGGAAGGAGATGTCATGGTAATTCCAGCGAACAGCAGGCTCGCTGGAAGAGAGGGGCTTGATGAGAGGATGCAGCAGGCTGCTGGTGAGGGTCTGAGGGAGGCATGTGCAAATATTGCTAAGGAAAGGAGGAAAGAAAACCTGCAACCATGCGGAGTGGGTGAGGCTGTGACCACCCCTGGGTTTGACCTTCCCGCAACTAATCTTGTACACGTAGTTGGTCCTGACTGCAGGAGGCCTACTCAAGATAATTTCAGAAGGGAATTGATGAGGAACTCATACGATGCTCTTTTCGAAGCGGTGGAGAATCTCAAGCCTAGGAAGACCCTGGTCTTACCCCCCCTAGGGATGGACGTGTTCGCTTACCCACACAGGGAAGGGGCCAGGATGACCATGGAAATTATCCTCCCATGGATGGATGGAGAAGACGATCCCGGAGTAGACATGGTACTGATTGTAACCAACGAAGACAACTTCCTAAACAACATGAAGACGATCTACAGAGAAAGTGAAGACCAGTTTCCCGGCGTAGACAGGACTAGGGATTACCGAAAGGGTAAGTTTCAGTAATTAGGACCGGTGTCCTCAATAACCCTGAGAATTGGATAGAGCCGTGGGAACCAGCTATGAGCGAGAACTGCGCTCCGTTCTAGCTGGCGAATTGAAGGGAGTCCGTGCAGTAACCAGGTCATGCAGTGAGGTTGAGAGAGCTAGGGCAATGAGAGTGGTTCAGAGGCCTTTCTTAGTGGTAAGGGCACCGGGTAGTGGTTCGGAAGGTACTGGAGACCTACTCGCTCTGAGAGGAGACTTGTGCTTCCCCATCGAAGTCAAGACCTCAAAGAGTGACAGAATTTACCTATCTGGTAGGACTATGGATCAATACAAGGCACTGAAGTCTACTGGAGAGAAGTGTGGTCTACTTCCCCTCTATGCATTCAGACTAAAGGGAGTCAGAGGCGACAGTTGGAGAATAATGAGAGTCGAGGTTGAAGGCCTGACTGGAAAATTAAGGCATCTCTCAAGGAGCATACCTCCTCTCCCACTGACAGGTAGGGGGACTCCTCATCTGGACTGGAATTCTGGAATGCCAGTCCATCGTTTCTTGTCGTTGGTATGCAAGTCAAACGGGGCAGGTGGCATCGTATCTGATACTGGTTTTTCCAATACGACAGAGTCGGCATTGGGCTAACTGGAACTTCCAGAAAGGAGTTCTTCGATCGAATCTAGTTTTTCCTTCAGAGCCTCAATATCTTGTTCAATCCTACCCAATCCAGCTTGGATGAGGATCCTACCGATGCTTTCCCTCTCTCTTGAAAGGGAGTCTATTCTCCTATTTTCACTCCTTTTGGAATGCTTATCTCCAAGAGGCATGGGTCTGGGAAACGGTTGGCAGTATTCTCTCTTACGTTTGAGAGCAGGTTGAAGAAAGAAGGGTGGACGTGACTTGCTATGGCAGCGGAACCAGGGAGTAGGGGAATTCTCGTACCACTTCTTCTGCTGTTCCTCGCGCACTCCCTAGGTGCTCCGATTTGGCTGATAGTTCTGATCGCAGTGTGGTATTCTGGATTGGTTTACGCTGAGTCTACTGGGGCACTAGACAGATTCGATGCCACGAGAGCAATGGGTGTAATTCTGATGATTAGAACCAAGAGGGGGATGAGGTTGCTAGATTTCGTTTCCAAGCCTAAGAGATTCTGGCGAGGATTCGGGGAACTCTCGATTTGGCTATGCTTCTTTGTTATGTTCATGGTCGTTCTACTGCTGTTGCTTAGTGCCATAGCAGTAGCATTGAGCCCTCCTGATGATCCGTTGCCTGCGAGTGACCTGCTTCTGATTCCGGGTGTAACGAGTTTCGTGCCTTTCTGGTGGCCTGCCTTAGCCCTAATAGTCGCAATTGTGATTCACGAGTATAGTCATGGCATCCAAGCAAGGGTGCACGGGATGAGACTGAGGAGTTTCGGGATTCTGCAATTGGGTCCGTTGCCGATGGGGGCATTCGCAGAACCAGAGGAGTCTGAGATGTGGAGGGCACCCAGAAGAGAGAGGTTGCGGCTTTTTGCGGCTGGCCCTTCTATCAATATAGTAGCAACTTACATCCTGCTAATCCTTCTAGCCTCCGTAGCCAGTGGGATGGCCGCAGAAAACGAGGGTGTCCACGCTAGAGGGATAGTTGTTGGAGGAGGTGCCGAAGAAGCTGGCTTACTACCCTTCGAGACAATAATCGAAATTGATGGGAGTAAAATTGGAGGGAGGTCGGATTTCACTAGGGAAATGGAGGGAATTGCTGCTGGAGATCAGTCGATTTTGACAGTTCTATCCTGGTCTGATGGTAGTGAGTCCTGGTCTGAAAGGACGATAGTAGTCACAATGGGTGACCGATACCAGTACTTCATCGATGAATGCGATGGAGACGAAGCGTGTATAGAGGACATGGAGGCGTTGCTAGACTTGTGGGAAGTTAATCCAGGAGATGCTTTCTTGGGGGTTTCCGACCTAGTTTCCTCTACAGGAGGAGTGGATGGTTATGCCAATATCGTCGAGGGGGAATATTCGGCATTCGGAACAGCGCTTAGCACGGTCGTCAGGCCTCTCTTGATGCTAAATGTTCCAATTGCAAACGATGGGCAGACGATGATTCCACAGGAGAGGGTAATGCTAGTTGCGGGTGATGGAGCGATTGCATCCCTGATAGGGACCGATGGGATGTTGATGATTTTCGACTTTCTTTTCTGGCTTGTGTGGATTAACTTCCTACTTGGTTTCGCAAATCTGATTCCAATGATTCCTTTCGATGGAGGTCATCTGGTTAGAGACGGAGTACATTCCACACTGAGGAAGTTTAGTAGGAAATCCCATCCAATGCGAATAGAGATTCTTTCCAACAGAATTAGCAGCCTCAGCAGCATCTTCATTCTTCTAGTGCTAATGATCCCGGTAATTATTCCGCGGATTTTCTAGGTCACTCTTCTTCATCAATCTGCCTAGGTTCGTGTACCTCTCGGAAGATTACCTTGGCTACTCCTACGTTCTCCCTCAGAGTTGTGACCAATGAGAACTTGGTGAATGCCCAGTTCTGATCATATGCCATCTCCTCTGGAAGCGTCATGGTTAGGTCGTCGCCATCGAAATCGATTTCGAAATCTTCCCTACCAGTGTTCATCTTCATCAGAGTCTGGACCTTTTCTTCCCTGTCCTCGACAACCTTGACGATCTGGTAGTTGTACCTCAGAGTAACTCCTGCAAGGGGGTGATTGTAGTCGATCCTTGCTCTACCGGCGCTCATGAACTGTAGGATTCCGTTCCTACCTCCTATCTCCACTGGTGCGCCAATTGCGAGGGTGTTTGGATCCCTCACGCTACGAAGGAGTACGTTCTGGGAGATTGTCTCGATCTTGTTCTGATCTCTGTCTCCATAAGCTTCCTCTGGCTCAATGTCGAAGTCGTAGTCCTTGCCAGCCTCGGCCTCGGCCAAGTGTGCCTCGAAACCGGGTATCAACCGACCATCACCAACTGTGGTGATCATCGGCGAGTATTCTCTGTTCTCGTCGTGTAGGTCGTGCTCCTTGGCAACCTCTTCCCTAGTTGTCTCGATCAGTTTGTCATTGCTAGCATTGTACAGATCGTAGTCGATATGAACGATTGAGCCATTATCCATCATAGCACCTCAGGAGCCTCGCGACTGGCTCCCCCTTTTTCATTCAAACGGTGGGTTATTTCGCATTCTAACGCCAGGTCTTGGCAGAGATGAGAGTGAGCTTCCTATGATTACCAGTAGCCATCCTGCCCAAACTAGATGGCTCCCAGGTAAGTGGTGAATTGTGACTCTTACCTCTTCAACTAGGTTGTCATTTTGGGTTATCATATAGGAAAGGAGGTCAGCAGACTGAAGAAGGTCCAGAATTACGATGGTGTCTCCAGTCGTCCCGGAAATTCGAGCAACTTCCGATCTGGGGAATATTTCTCCTGAGGGGGTGTCGAATCTTAGCATTCCCGGACTGATTGTTCCGATTAGTTCACCCTCGTCTCTAACTTCGATTATGACTCCAACGTAACCATCACCAATTTCGTAGTCATAACCATCGTCCTCAGGACTGAAGATTTCTACTCCGGTGAAAATCAGCTCCATGCCTTGGTACTCGGTCGGAACATCCTTCTCCAGGGTTACGAAATGAGAGGGATCTGTCCTATCGACAAGAGTTGTAGTAAGAACATGCCCTACTAGGAGCAAGAGAATTCCAGCATGTGCGACATGGGTACCTAGTAGTCTGGCCTTTGATGCCTGAGATGTAATGCCAGCCCTAAGCAGCTCTGGAACGATCTCCCTAGATTTGCGCCAGAGTATAAGAAAAGTTGGGGGGATTGCGAACACTAGCCAAGTTAGGATGAAGAGTGACAGTGCACCCCTAGATATGCTGTCGGTAATTGGCTGATTCTGGTTTCCCGGAAGCTCGAAGTTTGCCGAGTTTGCTGCAAGAAGTACCGATAGGATAGTTGTGATGGCCAATAAAACGATTCCAGCCTTTCCACTGATTTTCTCCCCCCATGCATAAAGTGCCAGACCAACTGCAAGCAATGAGACTAGAGGAGCTCCGTAGTATTCGTGCGCAGCAATGTTGGTACCATCGATCTCAACCGTCAATAGGATCCATGTCAGTAAGAGAAATGCCATGGAAATGTACCAGGGGAAAGATCGCGAGAGTGCGCTCCTCTTTTTTGCATCGATTATTGAGTCAAATATCCAAGAAAAGTCATCCTTCTCTTCCTCGGGAATGACCCAGACTAACAGGAATGGTGCTATTCCGGCTAGGGACTGGTACCATTCGGAAATCCACCCCCATCCTGAGAAGAGCATTAGCAGGACGCCCATTGAGACCCAATGTACTGGCGGATCGTTTCTGTCTCCGAATACCAATAGGATCATGAGAGAAAGGCCGAAGAAAAGAACAGCCGATGAGCCGATCCAGATTCCCACTATAGCGAAGTAAGCCAGCAGTGAGATGGACAGGGCCCTGTTAGACTCGAATAGAGTCTTGGAGTCAGAAGCTGAGACTTTTGCCCTCTGCTCCCTCAGGGCGTGAACTAACGAAAGGCACAGGAGCCCTACTACTGCAAGTAGGTAGACCAGAACCTCGAACCCAACAGCGGTGAAATCAATGATCTCTAATATCCGCAGATAAGGGTCCCTAGGTAGCGAGTTCTCTCCATCTCCAACGAAGGCATGGACTGAGGCCCAGACCCCGTTTGCCCTTGTGACTAGGGTCGCATGCATGACAAGGGCCCCACAGATGAGCCCCAACGAAGGTGTCAGTGCAAATGGGTTGGATTGCTGAGGCCTTGCCCTAGAGTGCAGAATAGCAAGGAGTGCGAGCCATGGAAGCAGTGACCCGGTCTCGACTGGATCCCATGCCCAGTATCCTCCCCAGTCCAAAACAGTGTATGCCCAGAGTCCTCCGAGTCCGATGCCAATGGTTCCTGCTAGGAATGAGTATCTTGCCCATCGAATCATCGAAGAGTGCGTCTCCTTAGATGGACGGGCCCTGATCAGCCCGGATATGGCGATGCTAGCGGTTGCCAGACACAGAGAATAGTATACGAAAACCACTGGCGGGTGGATTACCATGAGGTCTGTCTGAAGGAGGCGGCTAATCTCACCAGCAGAACCAGGTGTGGCAGGGGCGAATGGGCGTAGACCAGCGGAGACTAGGAGGAGCAGTGCCTTCCATGAGTGCATGATTCGGATTGTGGTTCTATCGATTATCGGATCACTGGACATGACCCATGTGATCACACTCATGATTGAGACCCACATCAGTAGGGGTCCGGATCTGCTCCCCCATACGGCGGAAATGCGATAGAAAAGTGGGAGCCCCTCACCCACATATCTAGAGACTAGATCCAGTGATGTTGCCTCGATTAGGAAGCATGTAGCAAGAAGTAGGAATGGCGATGATTGTGCAGCCATTGAAGTTATTCGGACTATTGGATCGGAACTGGATTCGGGGCGAAAGACGAGATATACGCTAATTAGCAGGGCTAGGAAGATTAGGGTGTATCCAAGAAAGGTGAGCATTGTTCACCATCCGTAAAACTTCGCCCTGCTGTATCCAAAGGCCAGCATCGCTGGGACGATTCTCTTGAAGTATAGTCCTGGCCTTCTAAGCAAAAGCCTGAATCCTACCATGGCCTTCCCCGTTGCTCCCATGTCTGACATCTCATCCGGGAAGCACGTGGCCATAACTGACATCTCATCGTCCGACAGCTCGAAGAGAGCGGTCTTGCCTCTCAGGATTTTGTCGTAAGGCGGGAACTCCGCCTTCCACAGTCTAGAGTACTCCGAAAGTCTCTCTGAGCTGAGGTCTCCTTCCGAGATTGCCTTGGCAGCTGTCTGGGCTGCGAAAACTGCTGATTTCAGAGCTAGGTGAGAACCCCCCTCGAATAGGGGTGAAGTGAATCCCGCTGCGTCACCAACTAGCATTAGACCATCGTAATGGGTTCTATCGAATGGGCCGGAAATTGGTATAGTCCCACCGAAAGCCGGACTTCCCTTCTCCTTCCAAGGGGGAAGTGATTGTTCCAAGTCGGAGAAATGGGTGTCCTCTATGAACTCGTCCAGGGCCTTCTTTGTCCTAGGCTTGTCCTCAGTAACTAGGCCAACGTTGGCACGCCCGTCGCACTTTGGAATCATCCATAGATACCCCTTTTCCGCATATTTAGGCCAGATGTAGAAGTCTAGATAGTCATCAGTTGGGACATCCAGCATCTCGTACTGCATTCCTGCGACGACCTTGCCCTTTGGGTTCAATGGAGCGTCCCCATCTGGCTTCACCAAACGAGAGCAGACTGCAGCAACTCCTGATGCATCGATTACTATCTTGGCTCTGATGGGAAACTCGTCACCCTTCCCATCACATATCCAACCTCCGAAGGAGTCTTCCTCCACCCTTTCCATAGAGAGAAGTTTGTGACCGAGATGGAGACTTGCACCAGCAGCAACCGCTTCTTCGGCGATCCATCTCTCGAAGAGATGCTTCTCCAGCACGTATCCCTCCTCAGTCAGGCACTTCTCGGTGCCGTCGGGGAATATTACGCGGATTCCCTTTACCCTCTTGCTAATCACTTCCTCGGGTAGTTCCAGATTGAGGTTCTGGCAGGCAATCTCAGAGATGCACTCGCCGCAGTGGACTGGGGTTCCAATCTCGGGGTGGTCCTCGATGATGATGGTGGAGAGTCCCCTCCGAGAGCACTGTAGTGCAGCGTTGCCACCACCCGGACCCGCTCCCACGACTAGAACGTCACACGCTGTTCCTGCCTCGTCCACGCATTATCGGTAGAGCACCCATCAAAGAATCCGTCGGTTTACAGGTACCTCCTAGAGGCGAACCTTCTCATGTCAGGGGCATCACGAATCCCCATGGGCTGGAGGAGTCTCGAGGAGTTCATCAGAGCCCTGGAGATGAGGGGCGAGTTGCTAAGGGTAGGACATCCCATTGACGTGAGATTCGAAGCGGGTTGCATAGCAGACCGTTTGGTCAAGATGGGTGGTCCGGCAGTAGTGTTCGATCAGCCTAGACTTGAGGATGGGAGCATAAGCAGATTCCCTCTTGCGATGAATCTCTTTGGCACTAGGGAGCGAACAAACATGGCTTTGGGAGTGAATGAGCCCAGTGAGATTGGAGAAATGATGGTTGGCCTAATGAAGCCCGACATAGGAGGGATCTTGAAGAGGCCATGGACAGGTGTTAAACTACTCAAACAAGGAATCTCAATGGCCCCAAAAAGGGTGTCAAGAGGGAAGTGCCAGCAAGTTAGGATTGCCGACCCCGATGTCACGAAGCTGCCGATTCCTGTAACTTGGCCAGATGACGGGGGGCCATTCATGACTCTTCCTCTGGTAGTAACCGCAGACCCTGATTCAGGTGCGCACAACATGGGGATGTACCGGAGTCAGGTGTTCGGGCCAAAGGAAGTCGGACTTCATTGGCAGAAGCACAAGCATGGAGCGGATCATGCGGATTCCTCTGAAGGAAGAATGCCAGTTGCAATCTGCCTCGGAGGACCCCCTCAGGTAATCTTCAGCTCTATCTCCCCCCTTCCAGATAATCTAACTGAGTACGAATTTGCAGGTCTTCTCAGTGGGAAGAGGTTGAGGATAACAAAATGCCTAACGAACGACCTCTGGGTTCCCGCAGATTGTGACTTCGTTATCGAGGGTTTCACCATTCCGGGGGAGACGAGGACCGAAGGCCCGTTCGGTGACCACTTCGGTCACTACTCTCTCGAAGACGATTACCCGGTGATGCATGTGACTGCAATCACCCACAAGAAGGACCCGACGGTCCCGATGACTATAGTTGGGGTCCCACCAATGGAGGATGGCTACCTCGGTGAAGCTATTGGAGATGCCCTGCTACCAGTTCTGAAGTTCCAGCACCGGGACGTGGTTGACACTTTCCTGCCATTGGAGACCGGTTTTCACAATCTAGCCATCGTTTCCTCCAAGCAAAGATTCCCTCGTCAGGCTAGGAAAACTGCACTTGGTCTACTGGGTGCCGGACAGATGATGTTCCTCAAGGTGGTGGTGGTGGTGGACGAGGATCATTCCGTGAAGAATCTAGAATGCCTCCTTGATGCCCTAGAGATGAAGGTCAGCATCCCTGGCGACCTAGTGACTCTTAGGGGCATGGTAGCTGACTCACTGGCGCACACTTCCCCCTGGGAGAACATCCATGACAAGCTGATTATAGATGCGACTTCACCTGCTGATGGTGATCCGATAGAGCACGGCCAAGTTATTCCTGTAAGCAAATCTTTGGTCATTTCAGCATCCGCGATTGAAGGCGTTGTTCAAGCAAGAATGCTACGCCCTTCAATGATGGTGATAACTACTGAAATCGAAGGCGGACCCAAGCCAGAGGAGAGCATGGAGGAAGCGAACGAGCACTTGGCTAATCTCCAGAGAGAGACGATTGCTAGAATCAGGGATTCGATTTGGAGTTTGGAGGCATCCAAGGGCCTGAGGTGGTTGTTCATCACAGACTCAGATGCGGACTTGGAGAGTAGTGATTGGAGGAGGAGGCTGCTATGGCAGCTATTCTGCAGATTCGATGTTGGGAGGGACTTGCACTACGACGATTCAAGGTCTAGAGTGGCATGGGATGCAACCGCTCCAATTCCTTCGGAAGGCGGACCTTTTCCAGTTAGGAGATGGCCGGCAGTAACTCTCCACGACCCCGAACTCGTCGAGAGGATAGATTCCTGGCTCTCAAAGAGGTTGTAATATGGGTTTGAAGGAGATACTTGAGTTCGTCAGAGTCGAGCATACTCTTTTCTCCCTGCCCTTCGTTCTAATCGGCTTCGTTCTAGCTGACAATCAGTTTGGAAGCGAGAGAACGGACATAGTCTGGATAATCATAGCAGCGGTCGGGGCTAGGGGGCTCGCGATGGCCTTGAACAGAATCATTGATCGGGAAATTGACTCTTCTAATCCTAGAACTTCCTCCAGGCATCTGCCATCCGGTACGATGTCGATGCATTCAGCTTGGATGCTCGCAGCTGCATTCCTCGGTATGCTCTTGTTCGCTGCGTGGATGTTGAACGAAGTGGCTCTAAAGATGGCTTGGCTCCCAGTTATCGCATTCGTAATCTACCCATATACGAAGAGGTTCTCGTGGATTTGTCACTTCTGGATAGGTTTCTGCTTGGCCCTTGCTCCAGCGGGTGCGTGGGTCGCGGTCGCAGCGGACACACATGGTTGGGGGTCCATCACAGGAATGCTCGATGGAAGGACAGAGTTCCTATGGTTCCCAGAGGTCTTCTTCATTTCATTGGGAGTGGCGCTGTGGATATCTGCTTTCGACATAAACTACGCACTAATGGACAAGGATGTGGACAGAGAACAGGGGATCAAATCTTTCCCTGCCAGTTATGGGGATTTAGCAACTAGGAATCTAAGCATTGCTCTGACCATTGGTTGGATGGTGTGCTTTCTGCTCACAGGAATGCATGAGTTCACTGAGACCAGGAGGTTTCGACATAGTATCTGGATCGTGTCCGTAATCGCAATGGCACTGGCGAATATCTTCGTGATGGCGAAATCTTCCGAATCTGCCTCAGAATCCGAAGAAAGCATGGAGATGTATCAGAAGCTTCTATTCCGTTCATCCATGATGACTGGATGGGTTCTTCTCGGCAGCATGGCATACGTAGACTACTTCAGTGACGGGTTGCTTGATTGAGGCGTTGGGATGTTCAGACTTCAGGCAGATTACGATACCGCTGGTGACCAGCAGCAGGCTATTGATCAGTTAGTCGGGCAGTTGAACGAGGGACAGGAAAGATGCATCCTACTTGGGGTAACTGGGTCAGGGAAGACTTTCGCTATGGCCAAGGTCATTGAGAAGCTGCAACTTCCAACATTGATTCTTTCTCACAACAAGACCCTGGCACGTCAGATTTGGCAAGAAATGTCGGGACTTTTCCCAGAAAACTCAGTTGAGTACTTCGTTAGTTACTACGACTACTACCAGCCTGAGGCGTACATACCAGGTAGAGACCTATACATCGACAAGGAGCTCCAAATGAACGAGCGCATCGAACAGGAGAGGTTCTCAACCGTAGCCTCTCTGGTTTCTCGTCCTGATGTCATTACTGTGGGAACCGTGTCCACAATCTACGGACTTAATCCTCCAGAGGTCTTCCAGCAGAATCACCTAAGGCTGCACGTTGGTCAGAAAGCGGACCCTCAGGAAATCGTCAGAAGCCTGGTCGATTTGCAGTACAGAAGGACAACTGGTGAGATTGCAAGAGGAGACGTTCGACTCAGGGGAGAGGTTCTTGACGTGTGGATGCCAAGCAGAGATGATCCGATCAGAGTCAGATTCGGTTGGGAAGGAATCGAAAGAATACAAGTCTGCGAAGCGGTCTCATGGGAACCTCTGGATGACTTCGAAGAGGCATGGATCCATCCTAGAGAATTCTACATGACTAGCGAGGAGAGGTTCAATCAGGCACTAGAGGACATTGAGCACGAATTGGACACCAGGATAGACTGGTTCGAATCAAATGACGGAGGCTTGGAAGCGCACAGGTTGGATCAGAGGACGAGGTTCGACCTAGAGATGCTTAACGAAGTTGGGTCTTGCAAAGGTGTAGAGAACTATTCCATGCACTTTGATGGACGAACCAGAGGCGAGAGATCGTACTGTCTGCTCGACTTCTTCGCAAGCAATGGGGAGCAATTCCATGGAGGCTCGGATAGATATCTGGTAATCATGGATGAGTCTCACGTCACTCTTCCCCAAGTTGGAGGGATGTACGGTGGGGACTACTCCAGAAAGAAAAACTTGGTCGATCATGGATTCAGGTTGCCTTCCGCATATGACAACCGCCCGCTAAGAGTTGATGAGTTTCAGGATCTTATCCCCCAGATGGTCTATGTCAGTGCAACTCCTGGAGAAAGAGAGTTGAGGCACTTGGCAGAGGTAACAGGGCAAGAGGTACCTGTCGGACTGATTCATGTTGATGGGGGAGGAGGGGCCAAGAATTCTGAAGTCGAGAAGCCCAAATCGAAACACAGCATGGAGGAACTGCTTGAGGAGGTAGAGGGCATAGCGAAGATGGAAATTCGGCCGACTGGGCTTCTTGACCCGGAGATAGAGGTAAGATCTACTGAGGGCCAGGTTCAGGACCTGCTAAGCGAAATAAGCGACCGCGTCAGTCGAAATCAGAGGGTTCTCGTCACTGTGATGACAATCAAGTTTGCAGAGGAAGTTGCAGAGTACCTGGAGAGGATGGGAGTCAAGGCGCACTATCTTCACAGTGAGATTGACACTCTAGAGCGAACAGAGATAATCAAGGCTCTAAGGCTGGGTCTTATTGACGTCATTGTGGGAATCAATTTGCTTAGGGAGGGTTTGGACATTCCGGAAGTCTCCTTGGTTGCGATCTTCGATGCTGATAAGCAGGGCTTTCTACGAAACGAGAGGTCATTGCTTCAGACAATAGGAAGGGCGTCTAGAAATGTGGATGGTTCTGTAATACTGTATGCAGATTCAGTCTCTCCTTCAATGGAAGCAGCGATCAGTCAGACTGTGAGGAGGAGGGCGCTGCAGAGAAAGCACAACAAAGAGAACGATATCGTTCCGAAGACCATACAGAAGGCTCTTCCTGAAATGGGGGCCGAGATAGATGACCTGTTATCAGGTGTTGCCGGAACTGGAAGCAGTGGGGGGCGAAGAATGGTCGCCAAGCCTCCAGGCAAGAAGGGTTTGGAGGGTCTCGCCAAGAGGTTCGGTCTTGGTGCTGGTGTTTGGAATTCCTCGGATTCGGTTCTTGAGAATGTCAGCCAGCCGGAATGGGTGGGAGATCCCGAGGGGCCAGTGGAAGAGGACGAGGACCAGGCAATTCTAATTTCCAGGTTAGAGAAGGAGATGAAGCAGGCGGCGGATAGGCTTGACTTCGAGAGAGCGGCTAGCCTGAGGGACAGAATATTCAATCTTCAGAATGCGACCAATTGAAGTCGAGTGCTCAGTGCGGTTCCCATGGGCGGATACTCGCGGGACGACTTTGACGAGCCTGTCGAGGACTATGAATTCTCAAGCGTATCAGATGTTAGAAGTCTGATTGACCAGATGGGCAGAGCAGGCGGTTTCACAGCATCGAAGTTATCACGTGCAAGAGATATCCTCAGGAAGGCAATTTCGAAATCTGGAGATGATGGTAATCTCAATTGGCTTTCTTTCCCAGCCTGTCTCTGCGCTACTGGAACCAGGGGGTTCTTCGTAGAGGCATTGAAGAGAAGGGCGTACAACGTTGTGGTCACTACCTGTGGCACTCTTGATCATGACATAGCAAGAACATTCAGAGACTACTTCCACGGGGATTTCAGTCTGGATGACATCGCCTTGGGTAGAGAAGGCCTGAACAGACTTGGAAATGTAGTAATTCCTAACGAATGCTATGGTGAGATTCTGGAGAGTGTCCTCCTACCCTGGCTAAGCGAGATTGAGGATGATAGGAAGGCGGAGGATAGTAGCAACCCCTGGAGAGGTTTCGGATCAGTGGAACTCTGCTGGGCGATTGGAGACAGGATTGAAGACGAGAGTTCGCTATTGTACTGGGTTGCAAAGAACAGAATTCCAATGGTCATCCCGGGAATAACTGATGGTTCGATAGGATCGCAATTGTTCATGCATAGGCAAAGGAGCCCAGATTTCATGATCGACGTTCTAGCCGATGAGCAGGTTCTATCGGACCTGATTTGGACAGCAAATGAGAGTCACGGGCTAATGATAGGAGGCGGAATCTCAAAGCATCACGTGATATGGTGGAACCAATTCAGAGAGGACTCGGGGATGGATTCGGCCGTTTCTATTACAACGGCACCGGAATATGATGGGTCACTATCTGGTGCCAGGCTCAAGGAAGCGATTTCTTGGGGCAAAATTAGACCTGAGGCAGATCAGGTAGTTGTTGAGGGTGAAGCGAGCCTCATTCTTCCACTACTAGGTTCTGACCTATTTGCAGATGACTGAGAAGTGTGCCGGAGAAACGGCTATTAATCTGCTTTTTCCGATGCAGGTGCATGTCAGTTAGAGAAATGATTCAGGAGATGATAAACGAATTGACCGATGCTCTCGGTGATGCCCAGAAGCACGACTCGGGGAATAATGCTGCAGGTACTAGAATTCGAAAGGTAATGCAGACATGCAAAGGCCTCGCTCAAGATGTTAGAGTGAAGGTACAAGGCGACAAAAACTCACGTTGAGTTGTTTCGCGCTGCTATCATTTCCATCAAAGAGACCCTCATTGGGACCAATGGGTGCCAACCATCACCTCCAGACACAGACAGAGCTTCGTGGAGTTTGCTTAGGTCGGGCCTTTCTTCGATTTTCGAATGTAACCCCCTTACTGGACTGGGGACTTCGGACAATGATTCAATGGTATGAGAGTGGTGGATTGAATTGTTGTAACGTTCCCACAGGACTCTGATTTCATCTGTGACATCTTCCATTTCCCATGCCCTTCTACCGCACATGAAGTAGTTTCCATTAGGGATGTTATTTTTCTCAAGCAGACAAATGGTAGAAATCGCATCGGCTACATCCCTCACATTTACCCAGAATCTGATATTGGATTCTGGGTCTAGTTTCTTTCCACTGGTTATTTTCTCCACCCAATCGATCATGGTTCCATTGCCCCATTTCCTTCCACCATTTGGGATGATCACATCGGATAATTGGATTACAATTCCTGAACCGGGGGATTCGGAGCCAAGGGGCACTATTGCAATGTCTCCACTCTCTTGTTCGTCAATCTGGATAGTTACCTCTGCGCTATCTGATTCTGAAACGAGTGTTGCTCCAGCTCTCTCTAGCCTTCCCTCCAAGGCTTCTCTGAGGCCGTCTGATGAGCCTGAGACACGCACGCTTTTGGGCATGGAAACGCATCTGTTTAGTTGGCCTCGATAGTCTTTGAAGTGAAGTTTAGGAGTGCTTCCCTTAGTATATCCACGATCATATCTATCTCCTCTGAAGTAATTGCAAAGTGGGGCGTGAATCTCAGAGCGTTCTGACCTCCGTGGATTACGCCGAGACCATTGTTTCTGCACCATTCTTCGACACATCCGAATCCAACCACGGGTAGTTTCTCAGGATCTAGTTCTGCACAAAGAAGGAGCCCGGTTCCTTGGACCTCAGTGATAGTTCCTGGCATCTCTTCGGCGAGTTCTTTCAATTTAGAAACGAATTCAACTCCCCTTTCCCTGATATTCTTCCTCAATTCTGGAGTAACTCGGTCAAGGACTGAAACTGCAGTTTCCAGGGCTCTTGGATTCGTTGTCATCGTATTGCCATATATCCCTACAACATACAATTCAGCGGCTCGCTCGGAAAGTCCCACTACAGATAGTGGATACTGGCCCGCATTAAGGGCCTTTGACCAAGTCTCCATGTCTGGAACCAAACAGTCCTCAAAACCATCATAATCAACTATGCTTAGACATCCCTGCCCTCTCAGTCCTGCTTGAATTGAGTCTACGATTAGCATACTCCCATGCTTTGAGCAAAGAGTTCTGGCTAAATCATAGAACTCCCTAGTTACACAAAGACCGGGGTTTCCTTCACCCATCACAGGCTCCATTGCCATCAATTCGATGAAGAAGCCCTCATCATCGGCACGCTCGAAAGCGGATCTAAGTGAATCTAGGTCGTTGCTTGGTACGAAGATTACGTTATCCCTCTCGCGGAATGAGGCTAGGTTCTTCTCATACTTCTCACTGCAGGAGTCTGAGATCTGAGCAGGTCTGTGCGTCCTTCCATGAAAAGCCTCCACCAATGCCAGCATCTTAGTTGGTTTTCCCTCGTGTCTTCCTCCTTTACCTGTGAGTCTGAGAGTATTCGCATCCGCGATTCTGATAGATATAGTTACAGATTCTGAACCGCTATTCAAGCAGACGAACCTCGAAAATGGGCAACTCCCCCTGGTATGTCCTACTTCCTTTCTAAGACGTTCAGATAGTCGTTTCTGACTGAATGACGGAGTCATGACATTTGCCATCACCCAATTCTGCTTCATTGACTGGATTACATCATCAGGCCCATGCCCCATCCCAAGCATGCCATATCCGCCATTATCGTGTAGGACAGCACCGTGAGATGTGACTATCCAAGGTCCTCGGGCGGCGATCGCTACGTATGGATTTACAGTGGCGGCGGAATAAAAATTGACGTAATCAGATTGGAGATGTGCAACTAAATCGCTCTCTTTCATAGAAAAGAGCTCTTCTCCCATGTCGTTGATTATACTCTGGAAGTTTTCAGTTGCCTCCTCAATAGCTCTACTTAGTGATGGATCAGTCTCTAGAAAGTCGGAGATTACTGAGTCCTTTAGGCCATTAGTCTGAGCTTGGCCTGTTCGGGAGCGGATTTCGCCTAGAGCAGCTAGTTTGCCATTCACGTGCAGGGCAGAGAAGGGATGCTCATCAACATTCTCCGGAAATGGGCTGAGTTTGAGAAAAATAGTGTCGGAAAGTGAAAACTTGTTTTTCTGATAATCATAATAAAAATCAAACTAAAATTAATTTTCCAATTGAAAAATTCATTATTACTAAAAAATTTCAATTGGATTATCAGTCTTGATTAACGAATAATATAAGTGCCACTCCATTGTCTGAGACTCAGGAGAAGCAACTGGGGATGCGCTCCTCCCTGAGGGAGAGAAATGGTAGAGGATTACGAAATACAGGAAATGATACACAGAGATGTCTACGTGGGAGAAAAACACGTAGGAGTGGTGGTTGGAGAGAGATTCCACCCCCGGGACGAGTTCGTGAGGTCACTGAGAATCAAGGTGGAGGACGATGTGGCTAGTGAATTCATGAGGAAACCTGCAGATCTAGCCCCTCTGGCGAAAGAGTTGGTCCACAGCATCAGACCTGATGGAGGAATCAAGCTTTCAAAATCGATGAGGGAGCTCCAGAGAAGGTGGAGGAACACGGTAAGAATCCAAGAGGATCTCTATGCTCCGGATGAGTTGTTAGACAGGGCAGTGCTAGACAATGATGGCATGGATATCGGCAATGTTGTAGAGTTGATCAAAATTAAGCGCACATACAAGGGGCTCCTGGTTAAACCACATTTCATGGTTAGAGCCAGGCATAGCCTCCCAGAGACAATTGCCGTGCCCTGTGGCCAATTGGCCAAGACCACTTCCAGGCTTGATGAGGTCATTCTGAAGTGCAGCTTTTCCAGATTGGTGACTCTGCCGAGTTTCTTGAAATTGAATGATGAAGGTTACGAAGAAGAGTGAGTGAATCCTTGAGTAGCCTTCAAATCACAATCACATGTGCCGATAATGCTCAAGGGCGCGTAGCTTAGTTTGGCTGGAGCACCCGGCTGATAACCGGGAGGTCACAGGTTCAAATCCTGTCGTGCCCACCAAAATTCATCATTTTCTGGTTTATTTAATGATAAGAAGCATCATGAAGGGATTGCCTTTGCATGTCATCAAATGCCTGTTCTTAGCGGCGCCTCAGGCGCTGGGATTGCTGAGAAGTTAGCCCCACTCCTTGACATGGAGCATGTGTCACTCGAAAGTAGGAGGTTCCCCGACGGAGAGGCCTACGTAAGAGTCCCTCCTGAGTCAATAGAGTCTGTCAGATCGGAGTCAGTTGTTCTGGTATCAAATACGTTCCCCGATTCCGGAATAATGCAGACTCTGTTACTTCTGGGAGCCATTAGGGACGTCAGGAAAGGGAATCTATCGAGTTTGAAAGGAGAATGGTCGGGAAATTCTGAGGATGTTGGGCCTGGTGTTTTCTTGGCGATTCCCTACTACGGCTATGCTAGGCAAGACAAGAGGTTCTCCCCAGGTGAGTCTGTTTCGGCAAAAGTTGTGACTGAAGTCATTTCAGGATTTTGCGACGGGATTGCGATATTGGACTTGCATGCTCCAGAGGTTCTGGAGGACATGGAAGTGCCGATTGAGTTCGTAAGCTCTATGCCCGAAATAGCGGAAAATCTCCAGAGTTGCGTCTCGCCTGACTTCATCCTGAGTCCTGACAAGGGGGCTATCTCCAGAGCTACCGAGGTAGCCGGACTAATTGGTTGCGAGTTTTCATATCTTGAAAAGACCAGGATTGATGCCCATACAATTGAGCATACTCCAAAGGATCTAGATGTCTCTGGGAAGATTGTGGCAATAGTAGATGACATGATTAGCACTGGAGGTACGATTTGCAGGGCTAGTGACGCACTGAGGAGGCAGGGCGCTACAGAGGTCCATGCGGCATGCACGCATGGTCTGTTCACAGGAGGGGCATTGTCCCGGCTAGCAAATCACGTGGATGGGGTATACACAACAGATTCCCTACCAAACCCGAGGGCTAGCGTGTCCGCAGCGCCCGCATTGGCTAGGGGTTTGAGTAGGCTCATTGAGAAAGTCACGGATAACGGCTGACTGGAGGCAATACGCTGCGTTTATATCGGTCATGCCGTGCGGCGGCTTACTAACACGAGGAGATGTTCCAATGAGTGTACATATTGTTTTCGAAACACCCCAAGACGTACAAGAGCAAGTTTACGAGATGGTCAAGAGCCTAGGAAAGGATGGCAAAGGCCGCCTGAAGAAGGGGGCCAATGAGGTCACCAAGTCTGCAGAGAGAGGGACGGCGCAGATGGTCGTGATGGCTGAGAATGTAAATCCGGGAGAGTTGCTTGCACACATTCCTATGATTTGCAAAGAAAAGGAGATACCATTCATCTATGTTGAGGACCAAGCATACCTGGCAGAGGCTGCTGGAATGAGTGCTGGAACCAGGACAGCGGCAATAGCCGTAATGCAGGTCGAGAAAGAAGGGATGGATCGGTTCAATGAGGTTAAGTCACACTTCGAGACCCTCTCGTCATGATTTGGAGGTTTGAGGGATGGCAACCGAAGCATGGCCCGCTGAAGTCGTTGAGATTGTAGGCAGAACTGGACTCACTGGAGAGGCGATGCAGGTCAAAGTAAGAGTTCTAGACTCTGACAACCCTAGAGACGTTGGGAGAATCATTACGAGGAACGTACTAGGTCCTGTTAGGGGCCCAGATCCTGTTACCGGCGAAGGTGGTGACATCCTAATGCTGAGAGACACCGGTCGAGAAGCGAGAAGGATTGGCTCGAGGTGATCATTAATGCCAGAGCAGAGAATTTGCAGTTTCACAAACGAAGAGATAGAGCCCGGTACTGGGATGATGTTCGTCAAGAGAGATGGCTCGGTCTACTGGTTCAAGGACAGCAAGTCTCGCAAGAACATGCTCAAGCTGAAGAGGAATGCGAGGAGGCTCAAGTGGACTCGTCGCTACGAGAAGGGTGGAATCAAGTGATCAGAGGGAGGTTCCTCCCTCTTCCCACCAACCAGGGCCGTCGGTTACATGCCTCTTACCGTCCTGGTGCTTCCAGCAGTATTCTGAACTCCTGAAGCTCAGCGAATTGCAGTGATCCATGGCACATTTCACCAACTGCTTCCTTTGTCTTTCAGCCGCTTCCTTTGTCGTATTCGAATCCTGATCTTCCGAGGATTCGTCATCGTTGAATACACTGTCGAAAAACCACGCCATCAATCCTATGAAAAAGAGGCAAATGTCAATTTCTGGGATTCCAGTAAACACCATGTCACTTGCTGCAATTTGGAGCGTGAATCAAGTTTGCCACTGCGTGATTCACTGGGCGGTAATCCTGTAGTCG
Source organism: Thermoplasmatota archaeon (assembly GCA_036251765.1). Taxonomy (GTDB): domain Archaea; phylum Thermoplasmatota; class Poseidoniia; order Poseidoniales; family Thalassarchaeaceae; genus UBA36. Next base: position 19,894 of record JAZANL010000054.1, read on the forward strand.
ACCCTTGCCCTGTCGTTCTCATCACTGGAGAAGAGTCCTCCCTGATCGGGTGGCTGCGCATCTCCGCAGTCTGTGTTGTCAATCACTGTCACATACGTCCCCGCATCGATGGTAGCCTCTAGATTGGCTGCGCCTGTGTTAGGGTCACTGAGGTCAGCAAGATAGACGAAGCTGTCGCAATCCTCGTATTTCTGGTAATTCACCTCTGTCATGGTGTAGAGGTCGATGTTTGGGCCCTCCTGCTTGTCCAGAGCAATCCTGATTGTGGATGCTGATTCGATAGTCCAAGTTAGTTTGATGTGTTCGTCCTCGTTAACGAAGGTGTTGTCGTCGAATAGCTCCTGCTCGGGCCTAACTGTGTCTTTCACTGAATCCATGCATCCCGGAAAAAGAAGGCAGAGAGACAGCAGCACTGGAAGTGCGAATCTCATGAATACATACGCGAGGGTTAGGCTCATCAAGCATTTGCTCTGGTGACTTCGTTGAAATAGGGGAGGTGTTTCGGCCGGGACATGGGCGAAATGCAGACGACCTTCGTGATGATCAAACCTGACGGTGTTCAGAGAGGCTTGGTGGCAGATATTATCGGTAGATTCGAGACAAAGGGCCTACGATTAGTTGGGCTCAGGCAGTTGACACCTCCGCTAGAGTTGGCAGAGGCACACTATGAGGTTCACAAAGAGCGCCCCTTCTACGCTGGACTCATCGAGTTCATCACATCTGGACCTGTTGTTGCAATGGCATGGACTGGTGTCGATGCAATCAGCGTGGCGCGCAACATTATCGGGCCAACAGACGGTCGCACTGCCTCTCCAGGGACTATCCGAGGTGACTTCGCTATGGACATTGGACACAATGTAATTCATGGATCGGACGGCGAGGATACGGCGTCCTTCGAGTTGGGGCTGTGGTTCCCAGAAGGTTTGGTCGACTGGACCCGTGACGCAGAGACGCACATTTACGAGTAAGCAATCTAATTCTGAAGGGGAAGGAGTATGAGGTGGGTAAGATGTCGGAACGTAGACAACCCATCGTCGCTGTCTTAGGTCATGTTGATCATGGGAAGACCTCCTTGCTAGATCACGTTAGATCCCTTGGAGAGCAGGGCCGTTCATCGGTTATGGACAGAGAGGCCGGTGGAATTACGCAGCATATCGGGGCCACAGAAGTACCATCGGAAATCCTGAATGATTTGTGCGCCCCCCTATTGGGAGGGAAGACCTTCGACTCTCCTGGGCTTCTATTCATTGATACTCCGGGACACCATTCATTCTCCTCGCTACGTGCTCGAGGAGGATCTCTTGCAGATATTGCGATTCTAATTGTTGATGTGATGGAAGGTTGCAGACCTCAAACAAGAGAGTCACTTAGAATACTGAAGCAATCGAAGACCCCTTTCGTTGTCGCTGCAAACAAGGTCGATAGGATACATGGATGGCAGTGCCAAGAAGGCAGGTCGATGGCAATCTCGATGAGAGACCAGAGTAAGGAAGTACAGGGCCTATTCGATCAGAGATATTGGGAACTAGTAGGACAATTTGCCGAGGAGGGCTTCAACCTAGAGAGGTATGAGCGAATCAAGGACTTCACCAAAGAGATTGCGATGGTTCCAGTTTCTGCAAGGGAGGGAGAGGGGATTCAGGACTTACTTGCGGTTGTTATCGGACTGGCAGAGAGATACCTGTCGGACCAGTTGACAGATGTGGAAGGTTCTGGCGAGGCTACCGTATTGGAGATGAAGGAGGAGAGGGGTCTTGGAAAGACCCTGGACCTGATCCTGCACAGGGGTTCGATCCGCAAGGGAGATGAGATAGTACTGGTCAGTGATAGAGGAGGCATTAGCACCCATGTGAAGGGACTCTTCTCCCCACGGGGGATGAGTGAGATGAGGGATGCTGGTGACAGGTGGGATAACGCCGAGGCTGCTTACGCGGCTGCTGGAATCAAGATTAGTGCTCCCGCCCTTGAGGGAGTCCTTGTTGGGACTACCCTTCGAGTGGTTTCCTCTGAGGAAGAGAGGGATATTGCCATGGCAGCAGCGAACGAGGAAGCAAATCTATCGATTGATCTTGACGAAGAGGGAGTCTGCATCAAGTCTGACACTGTTGGAGGACTCGAGGCTCTGGCAAAGGAGCTCAGAGAGATAGGCGTTCCAATTAGGGAGGCGTCTATTGGCAAGGTCAGTCGCAGGGATGTTCGTAGCGCCGAGGCATCTGCAGACCCCCTAAACAGATTGATTATGGCATTCAGTACAGAGATTCTTGAAGAGGCGGAGGAAGAAGTAGCAGCCTCTGAGTCAGGAGTCAAACACATTGGATCTGACATTATCTACAGAATCCTGGAAGAGAGAGAAGAATGGGTAGAGGTCAGAAAAACGGAGCTCGAAGAAGAGAGGAGAGAGTTGGTCGTTTATCCTGGTAGGATTATGCTTCTACCTGATCACACCTTTAGAATCTCGAAACCGGCTGTTGTTGGAGTTAGGGTATTAGCTGGTAGGATCCACATAGGACAGGGGCTTCTCAAAGACGGGGTAAAGGTTGGACGGATAAAATCCATCAGATCTGGGCAAGAGAGCCTGAAGGAGGCAAAGCAAGGGTCAGAGGTGGCAATATCGGTTGATGGCGTCACAGTGGGAAGGCAAATTGACGAGGGGGACGTGCTCTTAGTTGACATTCCAGAATCACATGCTAGGAAACTAAGGAAGATGGAGATGACCTCCATGGAGGAGGACGTATACGAGGAGTTGCTGGCCATACACAGGAAGGACGACCACTTCTGGGGCAGATAAGACCAGAGCATGGGATGTTCAAAGTCACCTAACACTCAAGTAGTCATGGAATCGGCCTAGGAAACAAGAGGGTTCAGTGTGACGATTGCTCAGGGTGGAGGTTCTAGCTCAAAGGACCTAATTAGATCGGTCTCTGGGCATGCAAACAACCTAATGAGCGAGGTTGCCAAGGTAATCATCGGTAAGCCGGAGAATATTCGCAAAGTTGCGATTGGTATCCTGGCCAACGGGAACATCCTGATTGAAGACAACCCTGGTCTGGCAAAGACTCTGATGTCAAACACGTTCGCTGAAGCGCTTGGTTGTAAGTTCAAGAGAGTCCAGTTCACTCCTGATCTGCTTCCTGCCGATATTATCGGGACTTACATGTATGACCAGAAGACAGGCGAGTTCAGGCCAAGGTTCGGCCCTCTATTCACCAACATACTTCTAGCAGACGAGATTAACAGAGCGCCTCCAAAGACCCAAGCCGCTCTCCTAGAGGCTATGGAGGAGAAGCAAGTTACCATTGAGGGGATAACACACAAGCTACCTGCTCCATTCGTAACTATGGCAACGCAGAACCCAATCGAGCAAGAAGGAACCTATCCCCTACCAGAGGCCCAGATGGACCGATTCCTGATGAAGATGAGTATGGGATACCCATCTATGGACGAAGAGAAGGCGATACTGCAACGAAGGAAGTTGCGAGGAAAGGACAACTACGATGTTGAACAGATTGTCGAGCCTCGGAAGGTTGTGGCAATGCAGAAGGCCCTGGAAACTGTTCACATCGATCCGGCCATACTGGGATACATCGTCCAAGTGGTCCAGAGGACTCGAGCAGATCCAAGAATAGAGGCTGGTGCTTCACCAAGGGCTAGCCAGGGCCTTTTCAAGGCATCAAGAGCATCTGCTGCAATCGATGGGAGGGACTACGTCATACCTGATGACGTTAAGGGAGTGGCTCTGGATGTGGTCAGTCACAGGATCGTACTCAAGCCTGAGTCTAAGATTCGAGGCGTAACGGGAAGGAGGGTCGTGAACAAGATCCTCAGTGAAGTTAACGTCCCAGTAATACAGTAATCGGGAATCGCAATTAACCGGATGCCATATTGAGCCACGTGGCCGTGGTGATAGCCTGTGTGAATCACAAAGGCGGCTGTTCTCGGACAACTACTGCGGTAAATCTAGCCTCTTCCCTGGCAATGGGGAGTGATGATTACGGGATTAGAAGCAGAAAGGTCCTGCTCGTGGATATGGATCCAAAGGGAAACGTAGCAACTACCTTCGGGGTTGACAAGAGGGGCGTCGGCCCCACAATGAATGAGTTGTTCGCCCGGGGAGTAGACAGTCACTCCTTGAAATTGGAGGATTGCATACTTGGTCCTGAAATACTCTCAAGATCAATGAGGTCTGCTTGGAAGAAGAGCAATCCGGAGAAGTCCAGAGGGCCTCCCAAGCACATTGGAATCCGAAACTTGTGGATACTACCGGCGGATCTGGATCTTTCTGGAATAGAAGTAGACCTAGCAACAAGGGTTGGTAGGGAGAATAGGCTCAAACTAGCCCTTTCCGAGGCGTTAGAAGATTTCGATGTGATAATCATCGATACCCCCGCATCCCTAGGCCTTCTTACTGTGAATTCCCTATGTGCGGCTGACTGGATACTGATTCCAATACAGGCCGAGTTCTATGCCTTGGAAGGCATGGGTCAGCTAATCTCCTCAATTAGGGAGGTTCAGAAATCGGTGAACCCCGACCTCGGTCTGTTAGGTATCCTGATGACTATGGTTCAATCTAGGAGCAAGTTATGCGAAACGGTGACGGAGCACGCCCGGAAGCACTTCGGAGACAGGGTCTTTGAATCCCAGATTCCAAGGTCAGTAGCCATAGCAGAGTCTCCACTAGAGGGTGCGCCAATAGTTATCGCACAGAAGCCAAACAAGTCAAATCCTGCTAGTCAGTCATACTGGGAATTTGCTAGAGAAGCCGATGACCGAATTAGAGCAATTACTGAGTCGTAGGTCTCTAAGAGTTAGATTGCTCCATCACCCTGTGTCTAGCGTCAAGTAGGGCTGTTTCCATCTTAAGACGGATTTCAGATTCTAGGGTCTTGAGCAACTCCTTGATGTCCTTCTTCGACATATCTCCTCTCTTAGACATCTGCTTCTCGAGATTGGAAATCATCTCAGACTCCCTCTCCTTAACGAAATCAGCAACCCTCTGCTCCATCTCGACCTCGCTCTCTAGAGCTAGTTCTTGCCTTCTGAGGCCTAGTGCTGCCTCCATACTATCCTTCTCGGCTCTAAACCTCCGATCTAGCTCGCCGATAGCGGCTCTCTCAGATTCTTCCTGGAGAGCCTTGGTCCTGACATTGATGTCGGATTTCATTTCCTTCTCGAGAGACTCTCTTTCGCTCTCAAGCTGCTTCTCCACCTTTGCCTCATGCTTTCTCCTCTTCTTGGCAATGCTATCTCGCATTTTTATCTCCTGCTCTAGCCTAAATGCCTCAGCCTTCCTATGAACCTCTGACTCCATTGCTTCTCTGAGATCCATCTCGACCCTTCTCTCCATCCTCTCCATCCCCTGGTTGGCCTCCAACTCTAGCCTCTCCTCGAGGAATGCTCTCCTTCTAGTATACTCGACTTCCATTTCATCTCTGAGCCTGTCTCTAACTCTGGATGAGTGGGCCTCAATCCTCCTGTCCCTCTCTAGCTCTAGTTGATCGCGGAGCCTGTTCTCCTCTCTTCGAAGACGATGTAGCATCTCTTCTCTGAGAAGTCTCTCTTCTCTCTCCAGCGCCTCCTTCTCTAGTCTTTCGAGTTCATCCTCCAACTCGTCCCTCAGATCAGCCTCAATTTGCTGTAATTGCTCTTCGAAAAGAATCTCGTTAGCCTTCCTCATTGCACCTTGCATTCCAGATACTCTATCTGTCATCTCAGAGATTCGCATCCTCCGCTCTCTCCTAATTCCAGAGCGGAGCGTTGACTCTTCATCCAGCCTTTCTCTGGCCCTGGCAGCAGCCCCCATTGCTGTGGAAGATAGTGCATGCTCTGCCCTCAGAGCATCCAGTTCATCCAAACCCTCTGACTCGCTCGAGTCTCCCGGCTTGCTCTCACTCACGTGCCCATCCCCGATTCGACGCCCTTTTCGGGGTATTTGAGACAAGAGGGTTGAAAATGGTGAGAAATGCCAGTTTCTCACGACTATGGGCTTCTCGGAACTAGAATGTTACGAAGAATGGATTCTGGCAACCGGGACACGTCAATTCCCTCTTCCCAGGCCTTGGCCTTATTCTCAGATTTGCTTCGCAGGATGGGCATTGCACCTCGACCTTGACTATCTTCCTAGTTAGTGTGAAAATTCCCGAGCAGGATCCACAGGAAAGATCCACTGGCCTCTTGTCTGTGCCAGCCTCTACTGCAGTCATGCAATGAGGGCACTGTACCTTCTCCTCCTTGAGGGCTATGATAGTTGGTTGGTGAGAGACCCTGCAGAGAGCTCCGCAGAGTACGCATTCGATTTCTCCCAGTCCTTGTGGGAGCATTCCTCCACACTGGGCGCAGTTGACCAAAGGCGGTGCTACCCTTGACTCGACATCGGGAGGGGCCATGTTATCGGGAAATAATACCACTTAATCAAGCGGTCGCTGATGTGTCTTCGTCATTCTTTCCGGACAAAATAGCCCAAATCTCAGTGATATCTGAGAAAATGTCCCTACCTAGGTCCACAAGTGAGGATAGTCTCTGGGACCCAGACCCGGATACCCACATTCCGTTCAGGATGATGATAATTGCACTCGCCTCGTGAAGTGCGATTCCAGCGGCCAAGTTAATCTCAATGCCAGACAATACTGCAGTAACAAGTATCATTGTGACCATGACAGAGATTGCTATGTTGACGTAGACTATCCTTCGTGTTCTCTTTGCTAGGCCCACCATTCTGGATAGCACCCTTGGGTCCTGACCGGGAATGAGGACATCCGCAGCATCTAGATTGACCTGGTCACCACTTCCCACTGCTACTCCAATGTCGGCTGCCGCAAGTGCTCCGGCGTCATTGAATCCGTCTCCAGCCATCATTGTTCGATTCGCTGCGGACATATGTGTGACGTATTCTGCCTTACCCTCTGGATCGACTCCACCTTTGCATAGGGATGGGTCGATTCCTATCTCCAAAGCGAAGGCCTCTACACTTGCTTGCTCGTCACCACTTAGGATCTCGACCTTTACGCCGTGATTGTCTAGTTCATTTATCGTCTCAAGAACTCCTTCTCTAGCATCATCATGAGCGAAGGAAATTACCGCAACTGCAGACCCGTCTACTGAGAGGACGCTGGCTCCCTTTCCTGCAATTCTGGATTCTTCTAATGCCTCATTGATTTCACTAGAGATGGATACTTGCTGTGAACGAAGCCAGTCGGCCCTGCCTAGCATCACGGAATCGCCTCTGTGAACCCCTAAGACTCCAGCGTCTCCATCCTCGATCTTGGTGACACTCATGGGTCTGAGAGAGCGTTTTTCCGCCTCTTGAATTATCGTCCTTGCATAGGGGTGGTTAGAGCGTGCCTCCAATCCTGCTGCAATTCTGAGGACTCTTGACTCGTCCTCTCCACTAGCGACTGAGATTCCAGAGATTGTAGGTCTCCCACTGGTGAGTGTTCCAGTCTTGTCCAATAAGGCAAGTTTCACTTCTGCTGCTGATTCTAGAACATCTCCTCCTCTGGCAATCAATCCGAAACCAGACGCAGTGGTGAGTGCGGCTGCATGAGGAACCGGGGAAGCTAGTAGGAGGGAGCATGGGCATGAGACCACCCATAGTAGAAGAGTTGTCAGAATAGCCTGTTCAGTTGAGCTGGTGAACAAGAATCCGATTATCGGGGATGCAAAGACGACAAGCGGGGTCCAAACAAGTGTGAATCTCTCGATAACACTCTGTGTCCTTGTGGGTTGGTCCTTGTAGTGCCTAACTAGGTCTATCAAACTGGAAAGCCTGGTGCCATCTCCAGTAGCCTCTGACTTAATGACTAGAGGGCCACGGGTCAGAACAAGTCCGGCCTCTACCCTATCTCCTACCTTAACCGGAATGGGGATGGGTTCTCCAGTAAGGGGTGCCCTGTCTATAGCCCCGGTTCCCTCTACTATGACTCCGTCTACGGGTACTGTCTCTCCAGATCTTACCTCAATCATTTCTCCCACTTCTAGTGCCTCTACGGGAACTAGGTCGTTGTCACAGTCACTGACGGAGGATGGGTCCAAAGCAACAGCATTGATCACATTGAGGGACCTAGTCGCCCCCGTCTCCATTGGTTTGTCAGTTGTTATCACTCGAGCTCTCCTTGGGAGTCTGTCAAGACCTCCCTGCATTGATTGCCTCGCCCTAATCAATGCCCTGTTCTCCAAATGGGAGGCAAAAGCAACTAGTGATACAACCATCAGAGCCTCGACTAGCTCACCAAGTGCAATTGCACCCAGTACTGCTAGGGATGTCAGAACCTGGAATCCTACAACCCGATTTCTCAACCCGGCTATCGCTTCCTTGAACAATTGATTTCCTGCGAAGGCTACTCCTCCGAGGGATATAGCCCAAGCTACTAGTTGGGGGATCGTTTCAGATGACTCTATCAATGCAACGAGCATGATTAGGGGGATTGTCAGCACTGCTGCGAGTAGTTGTATCTGATCCTTCCTGAATCCGGATTCTCTTACTGGTGAAAGGATATGGCCTTCTCCCAGTATCTCAATCATCTTCCTTTCAGAAGCAGTCCTTAGTTCAGGATCGGAGATCCAAACCCTCTGGACATCAATATGTCCTTTGTCGGTTCTTGCGTCCAATGTTCCAGGGATTCCTAGTATGGAGTTCTTCAGGCCCTTGTTGTCTAATCCTAGTCTCAGAGCGATTTGTTCTGGTTTCGCTCCTACTGCCCTCAACCAACCTATGTCTGGTTCGTGTCCTAGACTACTCAGAACTGAGGATGCCCGGGAAACGGTGCCGTCAGAGATGTCTTGTGAGATCTCAACCGTGCCGTCAGCTACTGAGATCTTGCAGGACTGTATTCCTGGGAGGCGGTTGACTGCTCGAGATGCCTTCATCGCACAGTCCGGGCAGTCCATCCCTCTGATCCCCCAATCGAACTGGAAGATCCCATCCAATGAAATCTCAATTGCTTCAGAGTCCGGCGGTTCCTCTGAGGTTTTCTCGATGGGTTTGGTGTTTTTTGTCGTCTTCCTCTTTGGAATCGCTATCTTTGGGAGTGTGATTTTACTAGATGCGGGCTTTTTCGAAGGCGAGTCGCCTTCCTCATCATCGAGGTAAAGAAAATCCTCGGAGTCTTCGACCACGGTACCGCCAATATCAGGCATCGCTTCAACATGATGCAACTCTGTCGGTGGTATCTTGAACGTGCACCAATTCGAAGGAACATGGTAGAAGTCCCAAATCTTGGAGATTGGGACATGGTTGTATTTGATGTCGATGGGACACTTCTGGATAGAGATGGCTTTCATGAAGAGTTGGTAACTCTGGCAAGAAGGGTTGACAGGGATGTGATGCCCGTATCACTTGCTTCTGGAAGGACCCTGCCAAACGTTACTCCGATAATGCAGGCAATAGGCTGCTCTGGTTTTATCGTGGCAGAGAATGGAGGGATGGTCTGGGACAGCATAGAGGGGCACGAAATTAGATCGCTGTCAGATGGTTCCAGAGCGAAGGACGCAGCTGAATGGTTGGCTACGAAGATCGAAGGATTGGACCCGAGAGGGATAGAGTCGAACAGATGGAGGGAGACGGAGTGGTGTCTGAGTGAGACTGACTCATTTGACCTGATGAAGACGCTAATTGCAGATAGCGAGTGGTCTGACTTGGAAGTGGTCTCAACTGGATTCGCGGTTCACATCGCTAGCCCTGGATTAAACAAGGCTCTCGGTCTGAGTATTGCTCTGCAGCAAAGAGGGATCGATCCCAAGCGAGTTATTGCGTGTGGGGATGCTCCGAATGACCTGCCGATGTTCGACCTAGTAGGATTCTCGGTTGCAGTGAGCGACATCTATCAAGACGTCGTGTCTTCCGCAGACACTATCACGGAGCAAAAGGGCAAGAGCGGTTCGATAGAGCTTCTCAAGGCGTTGCTTGGCTAGCTAATAGTTGGTGCAGGCGGCAGGATTCGAACCTGCGAAGCGCTATGCAGAGGATCTTGAGCCCTCCCCCTTTGACCACTCGGGTACACCTGCACCTCCCCGAAAGAAGACTTGGATTTTATTATCGCGGATGGGTCTTCTTGTTACTTAACCAAGGAATTGTTGATGTATCTCCTCTGTGGGATGCTGGATAGGTCGCGTTCATGGCAGTCGGTTCTGGTCCCCGTAGGCTTTCCAAGAGCGAGTTGGAGGCTGTGCACAAGACGCTGATTGAAGTGACTCGGAAGCAGAAGAGCAGCGATACTCCTGTTGATATTGCAATGGCTGAGGGGGTTGTCTTCTGGGATGCAATAGGGCAGTTATTGCAGAACATGGAAACCGAGCTGTCTGAGACTGTAAGGGATGAAGGAATGACTGCCAAAGCCCAATTGCTATCCAGGAGGCTTGGGGTTGCACGGACATGCGTCAGAGACCTGACAAGGATACGTCTTGCTTCTTTCACTAGGCATGCTGTTTCATCGAATCTGCTTAGCTCGGCAAATGGTAGTTCGTTTGGTTTCCAGACACTTGACTGGAGCCGCCACGACCCATCAGAGAGAGTGTTCTACAATGGCGTCAGGGATCTTGTTGAGAAGTACAAGGTTTCCACATCATGGTCTTCCATGCTTGGAGCCGCTGAGTCTGAGTCGGTTTCAGTGGTGAACGAGGTGATCGAGACGCTCGAGGATTTCTCGGGAGGGGGCGACAAGGAAGTAGTTGCCAACACCCAGGCCCTCCCGACGCAGGAAACGGAGTGGGAAGAGCCAGACTTTGACGAGGAGGACAGAATCAGGGAGATGGACGAGTTCCCAGAGCACGCGGCATCTCCAGCAGAGTCAAGGACTCTGGAGGAGGAGTTGCCAGAGGAGTCATCTGATCTTCTCAGAATTAGAGTCCTGAAGGATGTAGAGGACCCTATTCTGATGGCAGACGGATCCGAAGTGGTCCTAACCGAGGGGGATATTGAGAACTGCCCATCCCTCCAAGCTGAGATTCTGATCTCGGCTGGCCTCGCCGAGGCCGCTCCAATATAGCAGGGCAATTACTAACTCTCTCCAGCGTCGCACATGGATGGAGGGTCGAAAGATGGCAAAGGGAGTTACTGACAGACAGATATTGGAATTCAGGAAGGCGTTCGAGTCTGACTCATCCGCAAAGGTGGCGCAGAATGCCGTCAGCAATGCTGACCTGTCCACACTCACTCTCCGGAGGGACCTGGTCCAGAACATGGATTTCTCATTTAGCACGAAGTTGGATGAGTGGAGCGTCACGAATCAGAGGAGGAGTGGTAGGTGTTGGCTATTCGCCACCTTGAACCTGTTCAGGGTAGGCGCTATGAAGAAGATGAACGTGAAGGACTTCGAATTCAGCCAGGCTCATATTCACTTCTGGGACAAATTGGAGAGAGCCAATCACTTTCTGGAGGCAATGCTAGAGACTTCCGACAGGCCGGTAGACGATCGAACCATCCACTTCCTACTCAGTGACCCAATTGGGGATGGCGGCCAGTGGAACATGGCGACGAATCTGATTAGGAAGCACGGACTGGTCCCCATGTCTGCATATCCTGAGTCGCACAGCAGCAGTAGCACCAGATCGATGAACACGATTCTGAAAGACGTGTTGAGGTCTACTGCAAGTGAGATTAGGTCGATTTTGGACAATGGTGGCTCCGAGAAGGAGGCTAGGGGCCATAAGGAAACAAGGATGGGGGATATATGGAAGATACTCTGCATCCACCTAGGGACTCCCCCGGAGAAGTTCGACTGGCAGTGGAGAGACAAGGATAACGAGTTCCACAGAAAGGGGGAGATGACTCCCTTGGAATTCGTGGAAGAGTACGTGGATGTAGATTGGGAGAACTACGTATGCATAGTTAACGACCCGAGGAACGAGTACTACCAGACGTACACCGTTGATTACCTACAGAACGTTGCTGGAGGCCCCCCTGTAGTTTACCTCAACGTCCCCTCGGACGAGATGAAGGCAGTTACTCAGAGGCTCCTAGAGGATGGGACTCCCGTCTGGATGGGTTGCGACGTTGGCAAGCACATGGCTCGGAAGAAGGGCCTCTGGGATGCTGAGCTTTACGATTTCAAGGGCCTGTATGGGGTGGAGTTCGGAATGGAGAAGGCGGATCGTCTTAGATTCGGGCAGACGATGATGACGCATGCAATGCTGTTCACGGGAGTGGATGTAGTGGATGGAAGCCCTAGAAGGTGGAGAGTCGAGAACTCATGGGGTTCAGAAGAAAGCGGCATCAAGGGGTACTACACGATGAACGACAACTGGTTCGACGAGCACATGTTCGAGATTGCCGCTCCCATGGACTACCTGACGGAGGAGATGATTGCGGGCCTAGACAGTGAACCTGTGGTCCTTCCAGCATGGGATCCCATGGGATCCCTCGCTAGGGAAGAGGCGCTCCACTAGTTCTCCATGAGATTCCGCGCATTCTATCGTCTAATGACGTCCCGATAGAGTTCGCCGCTCGTCCTTAGTGTTCTCTCCTGGGTCTCGAAATCAACCGAGTACAGTCCGAAGCGCATCTTGTATCCCTCTGCCCACTCGAAGTTGTCCATAAGGGACCAGTGATGGTATGACCTGATGTCCATGCCATCCTTGATGGCCTCTGAGATAACCCACAGATGACGCATTAGGTGCTCTGGGCGCAACGAGTCGTCTGAGTCCGCGACCCCGTTCTCAGTGACCTCGATTGGGACACCGAGTTCTGCTACGAATTCGATCGCCCTCCTCATCCCCTCGGCATACATCGGGTACCCGAATTCGGTGGTTGTCTCGTGTTCTCTCTTTGCGAAGTCCAGCTCATCGGCAGAGGTTGGCATGAATAGGCCAGTGATGAAGTGGGTGTAGTAATTCAGACCTATGAAGTCTAGAGAACCCTTAGCATCCGGGATCTTCGCCCAAAGCATCCTGCCAGTCATGATCCCCTTCCTCCATGCCCCGTTCCACAGCCATTCGAGGAGTCTCGCGACGGGCCAGTCGATTGGGCTCCATCTGTTGGCTGGATCGAAAAGGGTGACGTTCTTCGCAATACCAAGAGAGCAATCCGGATTCCTCTGCTTCAAGCTCCTGTAGACCATTGCATGTGCTCGCATCATGTTCCGCATCACCCTCAGAGTGAGTCGGATGCTCCTCCTGCCCGGTGGGAACTGCCCCAGAGTGTAACCCATCGCCGAGAAGACCGTTGGCTCGTTGATTGTGCACCATACCGAGACTCGATCGGAGAGGGCGTCGAAAACCCTCTCGCAGTAGTAGAGGAATTCAGGAAGGTTGCTCCTGTCTGTGAATCCCCCCTTGTCCTCCCACCATGAGGGGTGGGAGAAGTGGTGTAGCGTCGGCATTGGCCTGATGCCCCTCCCAATCAGGTCGTCCACCATGTCGGAGTAGGTCTGCATGGCCTCCTCGTTCCACGCACCGGGACTCGGTTCGAGTCTGCTCCACTCTATCGAGAATCGATATGAAGTAACACCGAGATCTGACAGGAGTTCGAAGTCTTCCCTCCATCTCGCCCAGTGATCGCAGGCTATGCCACTCGGCTCCTTCCCGGTCCTGGACTCGAAGTCCGTCCAGTTGTTACTCTGGTTGCCCTCTATCTGATGGGCCGCAGTTGCGGTCCCCCATATGAAGTCGGCCGGGAACGAGATGTCACTGGTGTCTATGTTCTTCCAATCGTAGTGAGGCTCTGGGAAGGCCCTCCTCCTGTAAGAAATGAGGCTGAGCTTGAACAGAGAGAGCAGGATTATCCCTGCAATAATCGCCTGCCACACCCTCTCATCCATAGGTGCTGCAGAGAATGCCAGTATTGGAAGTTCTTCTACATCCTACCATCGGTGACGAAGCCCTTCCATCTCCTCATGTAGTCCACGAAGACCGGGCTGAGTCCCTGTTCGAGCAGATGCTCTGGTGTGAATGGGGGCCTTTGAGGCGAATATCCTCCTGCCTCTGCCCCGGATGCCCAATTGGAGTGAGCGATGGCGACTCTTGCTACTCCCACCAGGTCTGCTCCCTCGTCCAACACGAACTGGGCATCCGAAGAGTCCCATACCGCACCCGTGGATATCATGGGAACTTCATCCCCTAGAGCCTCCCTGAATCTCCTAGTGATGGTTCTAGGATCATCGGGATCGCCCTGTGCCCCCGTGAAGGCGTCCCAGCAGGATATGTGGAGCAAGTCCATGCCCCACTCGACCATCATTCCAGCGAGTTGGAGGCTGTCGGTCATGGTCACACCAACGTCGTGCTCGGGAGAGATCCTGACGCATACCAGGAAGCCCTCGGAAGTCCTGCTCCTGATTTCCCGCAGAACCTCCCTCAGGAAGAGGGAGCGTCCTTCGAGCCCGCCTCCCCATCGGTCTTCCCTGCGATTGGTCCTCGATCCCAGGAACTGGCATATCAGGTATCCATGTGCACCATGGACCTCCACCCCGTCGAATCCCGCTCTCTCGCATCTCTCTGCGGCCTCGCCGAAGGAAACAGCCAGTTCTCTGATCTCGGAGTCGGATAGTTCCCTGCACTCCTCTTCCACTCCCTTCTCCATGTTGGTGCTGGCTGAAACTGGTTGCTCACCCGTAAGAGAACGAGGTGCCCTCAGACCGCCATGGAATATCTGGACGAGGCTTGTCGCACCCCTCTCCCTGATCCCTTCGGCCAGCTCCTTCAGGCGAGCGATGTGGTGATCCCCCCATACGCCCATCTCGCCTTCCCATGACTTCCCGCTTGGGTGGACGTGGCTGGCAGCCGTTGTGATGATGCCGAATCCTCCCTCTGCACGCCTAAGAAGCCAGTTTATCTCCTCGTCGGAGAGGGTTCCGTCCTCTTCCGACTGCTTGTTTGTCATCGCCGCCAAGACGGTCCTGTTGCGTACGCTGACCCCTGTTCC
>JAZANL010000055.1:0-13924 GCA_036251765.1 Thermoplasmatota archaeon
TGCCTATTTCCAACCCTTCTTTGGATAAAATCTTCCGTGTTTTTCTTAATTCTGGAAGGAGTTATCCAATCACCTATCTCTCCATTATTGTCCACTTCAAAGTACATTTTGGAAGCATTCTCGACCACTCGAGCAAAAAACCCCTCCAATTCTCGCCATCAAACATCTCCGGTATTCTGAAGGAAACAAACGACATCCTCCCAGACGAACCAGGCACATAACTCCAAGTTCGAATTGCCAGCCCTTCGGCTTCTCCAGACAAGACCTTCAGACCGAGTACCCTGGCTCTTTTTGCGATTGGTACAATTATTGCCCATCTTTGGACCAAAGTAGTCTCCTCAAAGCGACCCATCTCCCACCCTCGACTCTCGCCGATGATACGCATGGCCCTGATCGCTTCAGTAGGCAATATGCTTACTGGAATCTCAAGCATCCGCTCCATTCGTCTCAGACCACCCTCGAGGCCCTCGCCCATAGCGGCTTCGCGTCATTCGTTCCAATCTTTGCTTCAGCCGAATAGGGAGCCAAGACCTTCGAAGCCGCCCGCCTCTTCCTCGGGCTCCTCAGCAGCCTCTTCCTGGGCTGGAGCAGCATCAGCAGCTCCACCGGAAGAAGCAGCAGGAGCAGCCGAAGCCACTGGGGCGGCGACCGCGGTCGCCATGGCCTCATCGATGTCGACGGAGCCTAGTGAGGCGACTAGGGCCTTTACTCGGGCCCCATCAGCCTCGACTCCAGCAGCCTTCAGCACTGAGCTGATGGCCTTGTCATCGATGTCCTTTTCTGCAGAATGCAACAACATTGCAGCATATACATATTCCATTTCATTCACCTTTTTTTCATCCGAAGAGATCGCCGAGTCCACCGAACCCTGCATCCTCTTCCTCCTCTTCCTCCTCGGCTTCAGCCTCTTCGGCCTCTCCCGAATCAGTCGCCTCGGAGGGGGCGACTTCAGCACCATGAGATGCTGCTCCTAGAGCAGCTTGCAACTCTTCATCAAGAGCTGAGGAATCTAATTGTCCTGCTAGGGACAGAGCACGAGATTGTGCTTGTGATAGTATGGCTGCGGCCGTCGCTTCGTTGACGATCCCAGCCTCCATCGCAACAGAGAGGGCCTCTGAAGAGGCTTTGGAAATGAGCGTTGGAGTGGTCGTCGAAGAGAACCACCTGACGTTGCAAGCCAGATTGAAAGCCCCCGAGGTGGCACTCACTATGTCGGATCTCAGACCATCCGTGTCGAGGTCAAGGTCCGATGAATGGAAGAAGTGACCGGCTTCGATTGCCCCAGTCAGGATTAGCCCAATCTCAATGGGATTGATTCCCAGCTTGGCCAGCATGATGCCCAGATCGGCCGAAATCTCATCACCCTCGGTGAACGTGGTATCCCTCTGGATGGCTACCTTGCCCTTGTCGATCTTTGCAGGGATGCCTACTGCGTTGAACTCCCCAACGATTGGCCCCGGTCCGAATTCCGTGGGCCCAGCAGGGATTGTCACATCAGTAGGGAATGTCTCTCCTGCCTTGGCTGGCCGTCCTTGGCGAGTCTTTTCCAACTCTCCGAAGATCTCGAACGCATTCATCGACTCACTATGTACAACACAGGGCTGTTCAGCCCCCTCTAGAAGAGCCTCTATCTCTTCTTCTGGCCTTCCGGCATCTGACCAAGCAATCCTCATCAATGACTTCTTGGCCATTGTGATGCTCATTCGCTCTCTCAAGGTGTTACGCATATCGATCATGTTGCTGGCAGGAACGCCAGAGACATCTACTACAGCCACTACTCCGTCGCTGCTGAAAATCTCCTTCAGCTCTGAAACGCGGTCTTTCTTCCAGCCGGCTACCTTTGGAATCACAATATCACCTCGACTCTAATTGAGGGTCCCATCGAAGTCTTGACGAAGCAAGATCGAATGTTCCCGGCCCCCCTCTCAAGCTTCCCAGTCACCCTGTCCCAGATGGCTACAGCATTGGAGGTCAAGTCATCGATACCCTGCTCCCTCGATCCCACTGCCGTGTGGAAAGTAACCCTGTCTCTAGATCGGACAATCGCCGTGTCCTTCAGACCGGTCGCTAGGGCAGATGGGTCTAGAGTCGGAGGAACCGGACGTGGCATCTTGCCTCTCGGTCCCAATACTCCACCCAGGAACCTACCAACCGTACCCATATGTGGTATCTCTGATAGGAAGAAATCGTAATGCTTGGCCAACTTCCTGGCCTTTTGACGGTCCCCGCCCAAATCCTCAATTGTAGACGGGTCAATCACCTCTAGGCCGCCTGCCTTAGCCTTGGCAGCCATCTCGCCGCCAGCGAACATAGCTATCTTGACCGGCTTTCCTCTACCAGAGGGAAGCCTCACCTCTTCCTGGATCCTGTTTGTTGGAATCTTCAGGTCAACGTCCTTGATGGTGAAAGAAATCTCGATGGATTCGACGAAACCCCTCTCCGGGGCCTCCTCTATTGCCTGTTGAATCGCAGTTTGCAGATTTTCTCTCATTTTTCCCACCTCTGCGGTCAACGAGGCTCATGCCTCTCCCGCAATTCGTGGCGAATCTAGCTGAAATGCTCGCTAAACTCCCCCTCGCTCATTGCGTTCAGAGCCGCCTTCGGCTCCATTCCCTCGACTCTCACTCGCATAGAAACGCATGTCCCCATCACTTCCCTGCATCGAGCGTAAACTGACTTCCCTGTAAGACGGTCTTTCTGACCCTCAGCGATGTCCTTCACTTGGTCCATTGTCAGGTTCTCGACGGACGCTTCCCATGACCCATTGCACTTCTTCTTGCCCAGTGCTTGGATGACTTTGTGGGGCGTCTCATTCCGTGCTGACATGAAAATGACCTCTTATCGCGGAACTCGCCGACCTGCTCTCCCTATTTGATAATGCTGTAAACCGAAAAAAGACAATTTTCGCGTCACTCCACCCTCTGGGTGACTCTGACTTGGTCGGCTCTAACGGTGAGTGCGACAGGTACAGCGGCTTCGAACAACTCCACTGTGACCTCTTCCTTCGTCTCGGCAACTCTGGTTACCCGAGCCGCTTGTCCCCTGAATGCCCCACCTGAGATCTCTACTATGCACCCCTCCTCGATTCCAGAGGTAGCTGCCTTCGGCTCTAGGTATGGAAGCACGTCCTCTAGAGGCGCCTCTCCGTCCAACACCTTGCTACAGTTCTTCAGTGGTGTCACGCCTACTCCGACCCTTCCAATCAACTTCTGGACATGGTGCATTGCCGTAGCCTCGATGAAGATGAAACCCTTCATGTAATGAGGGCTGAGTACTCCGAAGATCTTGTCTTGAATGTCTTTGAGAGAACCGGTTCCAGACAACCTTGCTCTAATCTCACCTGCCACATTCTGCTCTTGGCCAATTGAAGTCTTCAGTATGTACAGGTAAGAAGCAACATCCCCGTACATTTCCCTAAGCTGTGGTGTCGAGTAGTCCTTTTCCTGAATCTTCCCAGGGTCAACCCATTCGCTGTTCTTGTACAAGCCGCCTGTGCTGATCTCCGTCTCCTCGGTTACGAACAGTATCGGAGTCACGTCATTGAGACGATTCCCATATGCAAGACCCCTAGCCATCCCAGAGCGAACCAGAGTCATATTCTCAGAACTAATTCCCGTACACTCGGAAACTCTTGATACTACAGCGTCGAAATCGCTAGGGTCCCCCACCCCGTATATTCCATCCCATGCGCCGGGGAAGTCAGCAACCTCGTCCGATCTCTGCATCAGCAGGACTTTCTCTCCGCTTCTGATATACACCGTGTAAGCTTCTGACATTTTTACGACCTCATCCTACGAGCCATTTGAAGAATGGTGGGAAAACATTGACCATTAGAGCTAGGATGACGAAACCAATCGCCCCCAACACGAACATCCCAATCCCACAAACTATCACGGTTTGCCTGAACTCTTGCTTGGAAGGCTTCTTGGCCATCTTCAGGATCCTAGCGTAGGAACCAGTTTGAAGTCCCTTCACACGCCCTTCAATCTCGTCCTGCCAGGACTGTGCGAGCTCTTCAATCGGACCAATCTTGGAATTCTCAACCGCCATGCTACCACCTAGAAGCATCACGGCGACCTACAGATTCCATTTAAGGACGACGGGAAGACAATGCAATTCCAATCTTCAATTTCTAAAGAGCCTAACTGACGAATTCCACCGTTCTGTTTCTGAGATTCCTCATCTGGGTGTGAAGGGCCGCTCCATGGATTTGCTCGCTCTTCACTCCGGTCAGGACCAGGAGAACCCTGATGTCACTCCCCATCGAGTCATCTGTAGTAACTCCCCAAATCATTTTGGCGTACGGGTTGATGCTCTCTCGGATTATCTTAGCACATTGCTCCGCCTCTCCCAGAGTCAAACCCGGCCCACCGACAACGTTCACCAGCGCACCTCTAGCATCGGAGAAGTCGATGTCAAGAAGAGGCGACTGCAAGGCCTCCATGGTCGCCTTCTCGGCGCCCTCATCCACAGTCGCCTCACCTAGGCCGATCATCGCGACCCCGCCACCGTTCTCCATTACCGATCGTAGGTCCTGGAAGTCAAGATTGACCACGCCTTCCTTGGCAATCATCTCCGAGACCCCAGAAATGCTCCTCATCAGCAATTCGTCGGCAACTCTGAATGCTGCATCTAGAGGCAGGTCTCTGACTCCTTCAACCTCTAGCAACCTCTCGTTTGGAAGGACGATGACGGTGTCACACACCTCCCTTAGCCTCTCTAGTCCCCATTCTGCATTCTGCCTTCTCACGGCCCCTTCGGAGACGAAGGGGTAACTCACAACCGCAATCGTCAGTGCCTCGGCAGCCTTTGCGAGCCTGGCGACAACGTGCGCACTCCCTGTCCCAGTGCCACCCCCAAGGCCCGCTGTTATGAATGCCAGATCGCATTCCTCTACCTCTGCTTTCAGCAGCCTCTCCGACTCGTATGCTGCCTGCTCTCCTTTCTCTGGGTCGCCCCCCGCCCCCCTGCCTCGGGCGGAGCGACCAATCAGGACCTTGTTCTGCACGTCAACTCTCAACAGATGTTGAGCGTCTGTGTTTACTGCCATCCCCTTGACATATTCATCGTCGAACAAGTCCTCCTGTTCCAATCGGGCGACTGTGTTGGATCCGCACCCTCCGCACCCGAAGACTCTAATCTTCGGTTGAAGGGACTTCAGTAGATTTTCTAGATCTGGCGCCTCTTCAAATTCGGGCGTCTTCGGAGACTGAGCTTCATCGTCCTGGAGCTCTAGAACTCTATCAATCAGGTGCTTCACGATTCTCAGGCGAGTTGAATAGAGGATAACCATTGCCCCACTCCATGGTGGAGAGAAGAGGGTTTTGAATCCCAATCCAGATTCCCAATCACTCAATCAAGCCGTTCCTTGTTTTGACGAACCTAACTAGGAATGTGTATACCCCGCCCCATGCAGAGATGGCCAATGCGAACGTCATCCCATTCAGCTCGCTGTTGCCCAATAACACCCAGTCTGCCAACGAACTTGTGATGAACAGCTCGGCACCGGAATGTGCCTGCCATGCTGACACTATCAGAGCGACCAAAGTCAGCACCATCCTATCCGCTCTGGAGAACCCGCCGTAGATCCTGCCTAGCCCTACGGATTGTGCTTGGGTTCCCATGTACGAGCCGAAGAGAGTAAGTAGACCAGCGATATATCCCGAACTGTGGTTGTCCACGAAGTCCGCATTCATCCCTATAGCGACTAGGATCCCGACATCCACAATCCTGTCAATGGTGTGGTCGAGAAAGTCCCCGTATGGCCCATCGGTTCCCTGATGCCTCGCAAGGGCCCCGTCTAAACCATCCAGAACACCTGCAATCAGGACAATAACCACTCCTCCGATGATGTATACTGCACCCTCCGTATCCCTTCCTGCTTCCATGAGCAGGTAGAATGCCAGCAGAGAGAGAACCAGACTCGTCCAAGTTAGTGTGCTGGGATCGACTCCTTCCAATCTATGGACTAGGGGGGTTATCGCCTTAGTCCACCTCTCCCTCATCTTCTCGAACATCTCAGACCTCTCCTTCACCGACCCAGTCAATTGGATTGCGGGGCACTCTTGGCTTGAAGTCATCTGATGCCCATCGTAGAATCCCTTCAACTATCGACTCGGGGCTCTCGCTCGATGAGTCGAACTCGATAATCGGCCTGCCATCCACATCCTCGGCCCATGGCCCACCGAGTATCTCCCAATCCACGTTTTCGTCGATTTTATCACCTGGGTACGACCTTTCGGAGAGCCTTTCCCGTAACACCCCGGGACGGCATCTGAGGATGACTAAGCAGTCCACTTCCAGCAGGTGGGAAAGATGGCCATCGATGGCAGTTGGCTTGCTCGGGGGAACTTCCCACGCAGACTCTAGCTCTTGCTGCAGCTTCACTAGGTCGATTGGCCTGGCCCCGTCCTGAGGATCAACTTCCCCTATGCTTCCGTACTCCTCCGCTATTTCCTCCACGGTCTCGATGGAATACCCCCGGTCCTCGAGCAAGGAGGCCACGGTCGACTTACCAGTCCCCGGAGAACCAGTAATTGCTAATCTGAATGCCTCCTCCATGACTTCTCGTGTTGCAAAGACGACAAGAACGCTCCTGTCGAGGCGTAACATTGACCTAGAAAACTGGTGCCACGGCCGATTATGACCGAGTCGGTGAGCTGGATTAGAGCAATGGACCCGCGGGACACAAAGCTGAACATCCTACTTTTTGCAATCCCTGTGACGATTTACTTCAATTATGTAGTGGGGGACTACTCCATGGCATTCTTCTTCTCATTGGTAGCAATAATGCCCCTGGCATTCCTGATGGGCAGGGCAACAGAGGAGATAGCACTGAGAACCTCGGAATCGCTTGGGGGCCTGCTCAATGCGACATTTGGCAATGCAGCCGAACTAATCATCGCGGTCCTGTTGATCTTGGAGGCATCCAAGGTTGCAGACCCGGAAACGCAGTCCTTCTTCGTCCACCTGGTCCAAGCCAGCCTGATTGGGAGCATCCTCGGCAACCTCCTGCTGGTAATGGGACTGGCGTTTGTATGGGGAGGCATCCATCACTCAGAGCAGAAATATTCCGAGACCCAGGTAAGCTCCAATGGCTCCCTACTACTTCTCTCGATGATTGTACTGGTAATCCCAACCGTATTCCATTCTACGGTTGGAGGGGAGGTCGGGGACTCCAGAGTCGAGGATCTTAGCCGAATTGCCGCTGTAATCCTGCTCTTGGTGTACGCACTGTTCCTACTCTTCCAATTCCGAACCCACGTTCACCTATTTGCCACGGACGGGTCCCACCACGAGGAACCAGAAATGACCCAACGAGACTCGGTCATATTGCTGGTCGTCGCCACTGTCCTGGTATCGTGGATGGCCGAGATCCTAGTCCACTCGGTAGAGTATGCCGCAGAAGACTTCGGCCTCCCCCATCTCTTCATCGGCGTGATTCTCCTTCCGCTGTTCGGGAATGCTGCTGAGCACTTCACCGCAGTCACGGTAGCTGGCAAGGACAAGATGGACCTGTCCTTCGCGATCTCAATGGGATCCTCGACTCAGATCGCAGTCTTCATAGCCCCCCTGATGGTCATAATCGCCTGGCTGCTCGGCGTCCCGCTAACCTTCGAGTTTGGCATGCTCGAGACCGTATCGGCCTTCTTGGCGGTGCTAATCGTCAACTCAATTGCTGCTGATGGGAAATCGAACTGGCTGGAGGGGGCCATGCTCCTGTCCGCCTATGGGGTGCTCGCTGCAGCATTCCTCTTCCATCCATGAGTCACACGTCTTGGTAGTACTCGGTAACCGAGTCTTCCAACTCTCTGGCAACGGACCCCTCATCCAGGGTCAAAGTCACCCCATCCCTCCTAATCGCCTCACCCTCGACGAATACGTCCAGCACTCTAGCTCCCGAGTAAATTAGGTTGGATAGCAATCTCCTCCCGTCCTTTCCAAAGGGCCTCATTCTGATGTCCGATAGGTCCCATGCAACCCAGTCCTGAGACCCCCTCGTCGCCAAGTCCCACGTCTCTTCCGGACCGAGAATTCTAGCATCCCAGTGATCATGCCTCTGTACTAGGCTAGCCGCCTTCGCCTCGGCCCTCAGATCCAGTGAATTATTGCTTGCAGAGCCATCGGTCCCAAGCCTGACGTCCACCCCTGCATCCTTCATTGCGGGATACGACATCGTCCCCCCGCAGGCCAGCTTCTGGTTCGAGGTCGGACAGTGGACGGCATGAGCCCCGTGCCCGGCAAGAATCCTCATCTCCTTCTTGGTCACCCAACCGCAATGGGCACAGACCGTCCCTCCTTCGTCCGCACTCTGGAAGTAGTCCAGAGAGTCGAGATACTCGATTGGGTACATCCCGTGCTTGTCATGACAGTCTGCGACCTCCTTCCTAGTCTCGGATGCATGGATGTGCAGCATCGAACCAGTCTTCCTTGCTAGCTCTGAACCCTTGAGTAGGGTCTCCTCGTCACAGACATAGACCGAGTGTGTGCCTACTCCATATTCGATCCTACCCGGACGTGGAGAGGGTCCGGTGATCAGGCTCTCCATATGCCTCAATGCATCTCCCGAGCCTGGCTTGAAGTTGGGTGTGAGGCCATCGGTAATAGGGCCGCAGAGCGTAGCACGGACCCCGGTTTCTGCTAGGGTCTCTCCGATGGTCTGGGTGTAGTAGTACATGTCACAAGCGTAGGTGGTTCCAGTCGCAATCATCTCCGCTGCGGCTGCTCTTGACCCGATTTCCACGAGCTCGCTAGTTAGTCGCTTCTCGACGGGAAATATCGCGGTTTCAAGCCACTCCATCAGGGGCAAGCCCTCTCCCGTTCCACGATTGAGAATCATCCCTAGGTGGGTGTGCCAGTTCTGCAATGAGCGTGTTACTAGTCGATTCGAACCGTCGATGGTCTCGATTACGTCCTCGTCCCCTCTGCTATCCGAGAATGAACCATCTCCATGCAGAAGGAAGTCTCCCCTTTGAACCAGACCTGCGTCATCAATTAACCAAGTATTCGTGACCCTTCTAGCACCGGGGTCCATCTTAGCACTCCTGAAATCCCTATTCGCATACTGCATTTAGCACGCTAATTGTCTCCCCTTCCGAATTCTTCATCCAGGCATTCACCGAGTCTCCGGGACTCATTGGGCCCACTCCCTTCGGGGTCCCCGTCCATACCAGGTCACCCGGCTCTAGGTCGTACCAGTTGTTGAGATGGTCCAACAAGGACTCGACCGAGTGAACCATCGTCTCCGTTGAGGCCAATTGCCTAGTTTCGCCGTTCAAAGACAAACCGATCTCCACTGGCCTTCCATCCCATTCAGACCAGGTCCCAAGGACTCCTGAGCCCCTGAAACCCTTGCCCTCCAGCCATGGCCAGCCTTCCTTCTTCGCCATCGTCTGACGGGTCCTGTTGGTAGTGTCAATTCCCACGCACATCTGGATGGGACGCAGGTCTTCTCCCAACCTGAAGACCATCTCGACTTCGTGATCTATGTGCTCATCAGGCTCGAGAAGAGTCACAACATTATCCCCATCGTCGGTTGCTTCGACCATTGCCGATGGGGGCATTAGGAAGAACCTCGGATAGTCAGTCACGTCCCCCAGTATCTCCTTCGCATGTCCAGCGTAGTTTCTGAATACGGCCCAGCCGACTCCCATGAGGCCCCTAGTCAGGCACTGATGATTAGCGCATCGGTGCCATCCCCTCACTCATCAGGTTGAAGGACGATGCCCCCGGGAGAAACACCGTGCCTGAGGACCCATACAGAACTCTCGATGTGTCCAAGGATGCTTCCGATGCAGAAATAAAGAGAGCATACAGGAAGCTAGCTAGGCAATACCACCCAGACAGGAACCCCGGGGATGCCGCTGCGGAAGAGCGATTCAAGGCAATCCAGTCCGCATACGAATCCATTGGAACCGCTGAAGGTAGGAGCCAGCACGACCAGCAAAGGAGAATGGAGGAGATGTTCCAAGGAGGGAGGGGGCGATCACCATTCGGAGGGGTGGACCTCGGAGACATCTTCTCCCAATTCATGGGTGGCAGGGGGAGCCAGAGTCCTGGATTCGATCCTGGGTTCGGTGGCCCTAGAAGAGGTCCCGCTCCGAGACAACAGACACCCAAAGGAGCTGATATCCAAGCCGGCTTGGACATCTCGCTCGAGCAGGCCATCAGCGGAACCGACGTCAAATTCAGCCACCGGAGGATGAGGAGGTGTCCCGATTGCAACGGCTCCAGCTTCGGCTCTTCAAGGGCCTGCTCAGCATGCAAGGGGACCGGCGTCATCACCAAGGGAAGCACAATCACGGTAAGAGTACCCGAGGGGGCCGAGCACGGTCACCTGCTACGGCTCAAGGGGATGGGTCACGAGCACCCGGAGGGGGACTCGGGAGACCTGCTGATCACAGTCAGGCTCGATGCCGACGAGGGACGCCGATGGGAGGATGGCCGGCTAATCCAGGAAGTCAGACTTCCATACACCACGCTGTCGCTTGGGGGCAAGGTGAGGATTACGACGCCCTCTGGAAAGAGACTGCAGATAGAGGTTCCAAGCGGGACTAGGATCGGTGACAGGAGGCGTCTGCAAGGCCATGGGCACGCCGGGGGAGCATTGGACGTCGAGTTCACGTTGGCAGAACCGGAGAAACTCACCGAGTCACAGATGGAAGCACTGAAATCACTCAAAGAGACCGGCTTGTGAACGGACGCAATCAGTCAAATATCGAGTTGCCTGCGATTGAGACGTGAGAGACTTCGATGGTCTAGCCGACTACTTGATCCCACGTCGGAAAAAGGTCCATTTCGCCTTGATAGTGGTCTCAATATTCATGATTCCCGGGATAATAGCCTCCTTCGAGCCCATCGATATCGAGTCCTACGACATGGAGTCCCCTGAACTAGAGGCCAACCAGGTCCTGAGGGAAGAATTCACTGCAGCGGGAAACATCTGGGGCTTCGGAATTTTTGTCAGAAACCCGGAGTACTTCGGTGAACCAGAGTCAGACGTGACGATGATTGCCGATTTCCCAGGGGTCAAGGGAGGGATATCCGAACCGAAGGGAGGGATCCTGAATCTCACCGTACTGAGGGAGATCGATCATGATGCAATCACGATGAGAGAAAGCGACATTTCGGAATTCTACCTCCCCTTGGCATCTGAGATTTCCGGAGACCCAGCATTGGGGATCCTGGACCTGGCAACCGAATTTAGGACATTCATGGCCAACGAGTCGTCCCTGACCGCACCCAGGATAAATCCGTACAAGCTCGCAGCCACGCTCGACATAAACGAGTCAACAGACCCCGCTCCGACCAATTGGTCCGACTGCGGGGAACTGGATTGCCTCTCCTTCGACGACCCGAACGTCACGCAGGATCACATAGACCTGGCAGCCCATAGGATGGCCAACAACAGCAACGGGGCCTTCCTCAGGTTCCTCTCCAACGACCGTGCCTTCCTCCCCGACGAGACGGGGGTAGTGGTTGGCCCGGTCGGTCACGAATTCTCCGACGACGGCTCATTGGTCTCCGAGAACTGGCAAAGGGGCAGGTGGTCGGCTTCCGCTGCTTGGATGATCATCAACTTCGATAGGGACGAGATGCAGAAGAACGGTTGGACCTTCACCTGGAAGAACGCCAGCTCCGAGTTCGGTTACGAGTGGGACGGGCTCGATCTGCAGACGGACCCGATACGCTACTCGGTCGATATCTGCAGGCAGAAGGAGGAGCTCGGGCAGCCCCTGTGCTCCGTCGAGTGGCTGTACCTGTCCCTCGAGGAGGACCTCAGGGAGAGCGACGAGACGATAGTCTCCCTGATGTTTGCCGAGTCGATCAACGTCGAGATCAACCGCGAACTGATCTCTAGCGCATTCCTGATCTTGATGATGGGATTCGCCATCCTGATACTCCTCTGGGCCAGCCTGAGGAGGGTGTCAGACGTAGGGATAGTCGCCACGAGCCTTTCCCTGTCACTGGTCTGGATGTACGGGTTGATCGGTTGGGCGATAATCATCGGGAAGTGGTCGGGGTACGAGGTGATATTCAGGTCACAGTTCTCGAACCTGCTGCCGATACTGATACTCGCCCTCGAAATAGACGACAGCCTGCACAGCCTGCACAGGTACAAGGAGGAACGCAGATCGGGAGCGACCTCGGAGCAGGCGGTACGCAAGTCGATCAGCAAAGTCGGACTGGCGATCATGCTCACCTCGGTGACCACCATCGTCGCCTTCATGGCCAAC
This sequence comes from Thermoplasmatota archaeon, assembly GCA_036251765.1. GTDB lineage: Archaea > Thermoplasmatota > Poseidoniia > Poseidoniales > Thalassarchaeaceae > UBA36. Next base: position 12,237 of record JAZANL010000055.1, read on the forward strand.
ATGACATCCAGCATAGCCGCACTCAGGTCCTTCGGGATAGAGGCGGGGATTGGCGTGTTCTGCGCCTTCTTCCTCACTGGCCTATGGGTCCCCCTTGCAAGGCTCGACGTCGACCTGTGGCTGGAATCGAGGGGGAAGCTGGAGGATGAGCGCACTGACATCATACACATGATCCCGAGCTCATGGCTGGCCTACGTATCCTCCCAGTCGGCGAGGTTCGCCCCGGTGGTCGTGGTCGTCTCGATACTGATCACTGCATTGGCGACCCCGATCATGCTGTCCCTGGAGGGTGACTTCCAGGTCGAGGACTTCATCGAGGCGGACTCGGACTTGGCCGTGGGGGTCGGCCTCATCAACGAGCGTTTCAGCGACGAGGGGGAGCCCGCTTACATCCTGATAGAGGGCAACATCTCGAACCCTCTGGTCATCGATGCGATAGATGAAGTCCGTAGAAACATGAATTCGCACGGACCGGGCGATCCAGACCAGATCTCCCGAATGCCCAATGGCGAGGTCGAGCTAATCGGGATCGATCTGATGCTCTGGTACACCAGGGGCGCCATGGCGTGGAACCAGACGCCGTTCGAGGAGGCCGGTTGGGACTTCGACTCCAACGACGGGGGGATCGGGTGCGAGTCCATCCTGGTCCCAAACAGGGAGATGGACTTCATCTTCGTCCCCTCGATAGACGACAGCAAGTGCCTCTCCTTCCTGTATGGGTTCATGCTGACCAGAGGCGTCCCAGCCAGCGGCGGCTACCCCGCCCTATCCACCAGCATAGTCGGTGAGTTCATCCAGGTGGAAGGCGAGATAGACTACCAGAGGCCTTGGCTGACAGAGTCCGGGGAGGAGCCAAGGTTCCCGAGGACCTCACTGCGATTCGGCATATCGAGCCCCGAGCAGTTCGCCTTGGTGGAACCCGCCCTCAAGCAGTTGGAAGCCGACCTGTCTCCGATCCAGAACCTGTCCGTGACGCCCAACCGGGAAAGAGGGGACCTGCAATCGGCCTTCGAGGACCCAGAGCACCCAGTAACGTGGGCACTGCCAACCGGCGAGCCCGTGATCAGATTCGTCGCAGCCGATTCCATGCAAGGCGATCTCCAGGACACGCTGCTCCTGGGCCTTGTGTTCTGCATAACGGCACTCTGGTGGGGCTTCCGCGAGGACTCGCCAGCGTCCGGGAGGCTGAGGGACGTGACTGGGAAGCCTCGGCAGGTCGTTCCGAGGATCGCTCTGAACGTGATGCTGATGTCAGTGATATCGTACTTCCTGGCAGGTGCCGATTACGCCATCATTTTCGCGGTGATGGCCGTATTCCTCTCAATCCTCTGGGGAACCAGGCCACTCATCCTGGCGACCATCACCACCGCCCCGATATTCCTGATGATCGTCTGGCTGTATGCGATAGTGGGGATTGCGGGATACGGCCTAAACATGGTCACGGTCTCCATCGCCGCGATCTCCCTGGGCGTGGGGATAGACTACGTGATCCACGTCATCGAGCGATTCAGGGAGGAGATGGAGAAGGGGGCGAGCACGATGAAATCGATCGAGGCCGTGGGTGGTGCCTCTGGCATAGCCCTCTTCGGGTCCGCCGTCTCGGACATCACCGGATTCGCGATAATCAACCAATCTGAGATGGGCTTCTTCTCGACCTTCGGACTCTTCTGCGCCATCATGATCGGACT
>JAZANL010000056.1:0-2713 GCA_036251765.1 Thermoplasmatota archaeon
AGTACTCGTCGTCGTTCAGGGCTGTCCCGTCGGAGAAGTTCGCGTTGGGCCACCTGGCTGGCATCTCCTCCTCGTAGTTGACGAAGAGCTGCCATGCGTCCTGGGACAGGTCGGCCTTCCAGACGACCCCCTCCGTAGACGAGGAGTCGTGCACAGACCATGATCCGCCTAGGTCCTCCACGCTCCTGCTGCCGTCGAGAACCACCCTCTCGCCATCGGCAGCCTTCAGCCTCATGCCCGGCTCGTCCAGAGTGACCGCCTCGTGGTAGACCCCCTCCTTCACTACCACCGAGTCGCCCTGCCCTGCAAGGTCGACGGCTGCCTGGATGGAGGCCGTGGGGCAATCCGATGTCCCAGCCCAGGAGTCGTTACCGCTGGCGATGTCTGCGTAGAAAGGACCACCGGAGTGGGTCTGGTTGGTGCAGTCGGCTGTTGACGAAGAGCCCATCTTGGACGGCTCATTGACCATCCCGTAGTCCCTGCTCATCGAAGCAGGTACCGATGTCAACATCAGTATTACTAGTAATACTGCTGTGCGCCTCATCGTCCGTTGCCATAGCGGGACGGATAAAAGGGTACCTTGGCCGAAAGCGTGACGATGACGACTACCCCCTCGTCACAGGGACTCTTCCAGGAACTCGCAAGCGAGGCTCAGTGAGTGCTTCCTCGCCTCCCAGTCCACTCCCTTGTGCACCCCTAGGTTCCCAATGGCCTCGAATGCCGCCAGCCTATCGCCCGGCTCGTTCAGGGGCATGATCACACCGGGCTGGATCTCCCCCCACATGTTGCCATCCGAGTCTATTGCAACGGTCCTGTGGTCGTCTAGTTTGATGGCTCGAGGGTCGAAGTCTAGGGGCTCGACCGAGTCGAACGAGTGCGGCGCCCCTTCGTAGACTTGTACCCGAAGGTCCACGCCATGGGGTGCGAGGTCTTCGACCAAGCCCTCGAGTAGCTTCAGGGGCACCCAGTCGTCATCGCTCCCGTGAAGGGCGAGTATGGGCCTGTCGGACCACCTCTGGACCTCAGTCCGCATGTGGGCAGCGGGATAGAATGACAGGTGCGCCGAGAACCTCTCGCCAGCGGGGGCCAGAGACTCCGCTATCGGCTCCCATGCCGAGTAGAGCGCCACGGTCCCCCCAAGGCTCCATCCCGCTATGCCGATCCTGCTTTCGTCGATCGACGGATGTGTTGCGAGCATCCTCAGAGCCTGGTAGCAGTCTGCCAGCATCATCGCGTGGGTGACCTGCATCTGGTCCTCGACGACGGAGTACACCGACCTCGAGTCGAAGGAGTGGACCCTGAACACGCAGATGCCTGCATCCAGCCAGCGGACTATGTGCTCATGGTGGTGGCCGCGCCAGTTCAGGCTCCCATGGACCGCCACCACGCATGGCATCGGCCCCTCGCCCGGCTCCTCCGGGACCAGCAGCGAGCCGAAAACCGGATGCTCGACGGCCTCGTCCATCTTGCATAGGATGTGGTGGATCTCGAATGGGCTAGCGGAGGGGTAAGTAATCTGCCCGAACCCGCCTCCAGATAGGTCATTGGGGTCTTGCATGCCCCCGCAGAAGAGCCCCACTGGTTTCGTTCTTTTCCAGAGCTCACCAGACGAATGCGTTCGCACCCCATGCCAGGCCGCCGCCGAAGGCTGCTGTGACCACCAGGTCGCCACTGCTCAGGACCCCCTCGTCTACTGCCTCACGTAGGGCTATGGGTACGCTGGCCCCTGCCGTGTTGCCGTATTTCTCCAGATTGGTGAACGTCTTCTCCATCGGTAGCCCGAGGTTCTCCATGCCAGCCTCCACTATCCTGAGATTCGCCTGGTGCGGGACGATAAGGTCCACGTCCGACAGGTCCCTACCGATCCTTTCGAGGACCTCCCTGACTGCCTGGGGGAAGGCCTCGATGGCGAAGCGCCACACTGCCCTCCCATCCATCTGGAAGTACTGGTCCCCCTCTGCGAAATCCGGCGATGGGATCGGGGTGCGCACCCCGCCGGCTGGGATCTCGATGACTCCAGAGCCGCTCCCGTCGGACATCATCCAACTACCAAGCATACCCCTGCCCTCTTCGACCTCCGACAGGACGGCCGCTCCCGCCCCGTCCCCGAACAGGACGCACGTCCCCCTGTCCTCCCAGTTCAGGATCCTGCTGTACACCTCGGAACCTACCACCAGGACGTTGTCGTAGCCGGGAGTGCCGGCGTACCTCGAGCCGATGTCAAGGGCATGGACCCAACCTGCGCAGACCGCATTGATGTCGAATGCGGCTGACTTGGTGCAACCCAGCTTGTGCTGCGTGATCCCAGCTGTGGAAGATAGGGGCACGTCCGGGCTACTTGTAGCCAGGATCAGCATGTCTATGTCTTCGGGGGAGAGGCCAGCCTCCTCGATCGCCTGCTGGCTGGCGAGCACCGCCAGGTCGCTAGTGCAGGTCTCCGGGTCGGCGATCCTCCTCTCCTTCATCCCGGTCTTCGTGGTAATCCACTCGTCGCTTGTCTCCACGAGCCCCGCCCAGTCCTCGTTCGTCATCACCCTGGGTGGCACGTACGAGCCGAGACCCACTATACCTGCAGGCGGCATACTCGCCCTTCCGTGAATAGCGGACTTTCACTCTTGCTGCACTAGTCGTGCTTCAGGCATACGTTCATCGCCTCCGAGAAGAAACCCAGGCTCCATCTCCCGCCCTCTCGTCCGACGCCGCTGTCCTTGAC
>JAZANL010000057.1:0-28775 GCA_036251765.1 Thermoplasmatota archaeon
ACTATGCTTTTGCGAATAGGAGCAGTGTGACTCAACACCTGAGAAGCGCGCTTAGAGCCCATATGGGTTCCGAGGTAGATGTCGATGTCGTATACGACGTTTGCCACAATATTGCTCGTGTCGAGGAACATGTGATCCACGGAAAAACTTGCAACTGCTGTGTTCACAGAAAGGGAGCTACTAGGGCATTTGGAGGTGATAACCCCGAGATATCCGGGGATTTCTCCGGAGTTGGGCAACCTGTATTGGTCCCAGGGGACATGGGGACCGCTTCATACGTAATGGCCGGGCCTAAAAGTGGGACTAATCGTGCATTTGGGTCGTCTTGCCATGGGGCTGGAAGGGCGATGTCCAGAACACAGGCCAGAGAGGAAATAGATGGTGCAAAGGTGAAGAGAGAATTAAGCGAGAAGGGCATTGCGATATATGAGACCCATGAAAAGTACCTATCAGAAGAAGCACCAGATGCATACAAGGACATTGACGATGTCATCAGACTTACCGATAGGGCTGGGCTCGCACGCCCAGTTGCCAGGCTCAGACCCCTGATTGTGATCAAGGGATAGTCTACTTCGAAACTAAAATCAATTCGATTTCGTCATAGTCTTCCATGATGTACTCTTCGAACTTGTCATTGCTTTCTCCGTTGACTGTGAGGGAAATGTCAAATTCATCCCAGTCTGAGACTCCGTTCCTATTGATATCGAACTTCCTGTCATCGGGACCCATAAGTTTTGGCCCCCCCTCCCTATCCCAGATCTCGAAGAAAGCTCCCAGTGGGACGTTCAACTTGGTAGGAGTCTCGATGTGGAGCTTCGTGAATCCCGAGTCGGATGCATCGTGGACGTGGATCCACCTCATCCCCTCCCTACATCCTATCTGATCTATCCCCGTATTGGGCTCAATTGGAATCTGCTGGCCATCGACGATTACCCTCAGACTTGGGTGGTAGTGTTCGGAAATGCCTACATCAGCATGGTCCAAACCCCCCAAGCATCCATCAGATACATCCCAATCAGGCTCGGGGTCGAAGACCCCTGGTTGAAATAATGCCACTGCGAAAAAGGCCACAGTACCGAATGCTGCTATGGAAATCAGCCATTGCTCAGAGCTCAATGAGGGCATTGCCATGGGGGTTCGGAGTTAGGCATTTCACTTGAACTATGGGTAATCGAATTACATGGAGTAGCCAATTCTGGGCAGATCAGTTTGCGGTTGTGCGGAACCCGATTGGACCCCATCGGCCTCTTCCATTATTATTGTCAGAAGGGTGTTAACTAGTGCTCTTAGCTCTTCCAACTCATGCTTCATATCATCTAACTTGGCTATCTCTGTCATTATCGCATCCCATCCGAGGAATCGCTCCCTCAGACGATAAGTTTCGAAATCGGCATATAAACAAGACTGGTTCTTTTACCCGGCTAGAGGGGGTTTGCTGGCCGGTCCACGAAAGGCGTTTCTACCCTACTCGTATTCCTCGTCGTATTCCTCGTCGTATTCCTCGTCGTAGAAGTCTCCACCGCCGGATCTTCGGATGATGTAGAACGCAGCCCCCATCAGCGCCAGTAGGAGGATCAAGGATCCGGCTATCCAGAACATCCCACTGTTTGGGCCGGAACTCTCAGACAAACTGCCTACCTGGACATCGCTAATCTCCACATTCATGTAGTTGTCATTTCCGAAGTCTCCGTCCACCACAAGGACGAGCAAGGGCTGCCCGGGCTGGCTGGCACTGTAATCAAACTCTGCTTTCACACTGGTACTGCCAGGAGCAAGGTACAACTCGATAGGGCCATTATTCTTCAGAGTGGTTATTGATGGTTGGAAGGTACCGTCAATCCTCTGCTCGTAGAGTCCCACTGTAATAGTGCCCTCACTCTTTCCTGGATTCTCCCAGTATGTCACAATGGTGATCGTGTCTCCTACAAGTGGATTGCTAGTGGGGGTAATTTGGGAGCGAGTGTACTGGCCGTCGAACTCTACGACTCGTATCGTTGGGGTTCGGGGGTTGTCCGGGCCTCCGAGGCCTGCAACTTCGTTTCCTGCCTTGTCTGTCGATGTGATCCAGAATGAGACTTTGTCGCCATCTTCTATGTTGAACTCCAAGGTTGGTCTGAAGTCAATCTCTCCTTGGTATACGTGGACTCCTTCAGTGCTTGAGTACCATGGAATCTCACCTATCTCTTCGGTTCCTGGGATAATCTGGCCGTTCCTCTGGAATGCCCATGAAACTTGCAGTGGGCCGTAGTTCATACCAATCTCTTCGTTGATTGTTATTGTGACCGTAACTGAGTTCATTGAGTCGGTCTCGATGACTGTTAGAGACGAGTCGGGGTATTTCTCAACGTTGAACAATGCAGTAGGCGGCTTTGTGTCGACGGTTGCCGTGGCATCAGAATTTGACACGGAATATGAGGACCCGGGGGTCCCTATCAGTGAAGTAGTCAGCACGGTCGTTGGTTCGATCGGCTGGAAGTTAGGCAATGACATTTCCACAGTGAAATTTCCAGATTCATCTACTGGGGATAGAGACTCGTAATTTCCACTCCCGTATACCATCGACAGTACTACTGTCAAATCAGGAGTTGTCTCCTCTATCGGGACTCCGGTCCCTTCGTGGAAAACGGAGCCGCTTAACGAGAATGAGTCTCCTTGGCCGAGATAAAGGGACGTTCCGAGAGCTGGGATGATTGGTGCCGTTAGATCCTCTGCGTGACTTGGGATGGCTACAATCTTGTTATCCAGGCGCCATGAAAGTGTGCTTAGCACGTCTGATTCGATCTGATCCAGACCATCCTCAACAAGGACGCGGGGCTTGCAGTCGAAATCTTGGTCCTCGAATGGCATATCCCATGACATCTTGAAGCGTACACTCAACTCAGTCACTGAGGATGTGATGCTCTCAGTGCTTGCGCTGATGGCCTGTAGCATACTATTGCTCGGGCTTGAAAGCGTGGAAGAGAAGGGTTCGTAGGAAAAGACTCCGAAATCGCTGCTATAGCCACAAAGGAAAACTGTGATGTTGTCTATGGTGCGGAAGCCATTTGGCTCATCCAAGCGAACCTTGAACGTATGTTCCTTTCCAGGTATCAAGTAGTAGTCAATACTGTCTTGGGTGACCCTATCTAGTGAGAATGTCGACCCTCCTCCAGAACCTGTTCCAAGGCCCGCTCCTGCGAATTCGACCATCACGTCCTCGGCCACTACCACTGAAGCCCATGAGTTCTCTGCTCCAGGCCCGCCCCCAGTGCCGCCATCCTGGTAAGAAAGGCCGGCCCAGTCAGTTCCCTCGACGTACAGGTGTATCATTTCGTTGTCTAGTGCAGAAACGTCTATCCCCATGAATTGCACTTGCTGCTCCCCTGTTAGCCCCACACTCAGGTCACTGGTCTGGGACTGATACTCGTCTTCGTCTGCTTCTCCGTCGCCATCCTGATCATCCAACCCTTCTCTCCAGTAATTAAGAGTAAGAGTTTCTCCCCTGGCTTCTCCTTCACTAATAGTGATGTACGGGGAGAATGTTGTGGGTGGTACGACCATCCCATCAACATACTGTAACCCGATAGGAGTTTGGACTTGCATTGATCCAGCAACTGGTGGGTTGGTGTCTACTCTGATTTCAACAATAGGCGGGGTCCCTGTTGTGTCTTCTGCCCCATTGGTGGAGCTCGATGGGCCAACTCTGAGCATTATGGGTGACAACGTCATCGAGCTAGCACCGCTAGGTGTCGATACTGAGCCGGAGAATTGCCCGTCTTCGTCCGTCTGCAAGGCATAAATGGAGCCGGAGAGATTCAGTGCCACTGAGAAGTCGGTGGCAGAGGGCCTCTTCGCTCCTTGGTCCTGGAATCTAACAGTGCCGGAAATGTTCAGCATGCTCCCATCTTGTACCGGGAATGGGTAAAACAGTGTGTCGTATGTATTCGAAATGACCCTGTCAAACTCATCCCTTATCTCGAAGGAGTCAATCTGCAAATCGTTCTCTACGGCATTCTCTCCAGAGCGGCCGCTTTGTGATGTCGAGGGCCATATTGTATCGCCGTTGGCATCGTTCGCACGTGCCACCCAGGTAATGGTGTCAACATCGTCCCAATTCCAGTCGATGTTGAATTTCCAGTGAGCTTCTATGTCCACGTAACCGTCAGCATGAGTTGCCTCTGTAACAAAGCTAGAGACGGTGTCGAGAGGCGCTACAGATGACCCTTGGGACTGAGAGAACTGAGGAGTTGCTGAACCGGCCCCCCAAAGTCCATCTGCACTATTCTGAACCATGAAGGATATCGTGTTACCATCGGAAGATGACCCGACTAGGGTTATGTCTGCAATCTCCGAGTTATCGATTAGATGGTGATGACTGGTAACTATCTCAACGAGATTTCCATCTGGGTAGAAGGTGTTGGGAACTGTGAACTCCCTGTTTACGAACAGGAAGTCGTAGATTAGCGAGCCATCTAATGAAATTGACCCGTAATCAGAAGTGATGCTGAGCGGTATGTCGGTTTCCTCTTCGAAGTCTTCCTCAGGTATTTCCCCGAGGTAGTCCGCTATTGCTGGCCCGAGGCCAGTTACATTTTCGAAGAAGAGGTAGCCGATCCCTATTGATGATACTGAGACTGTCTGAGCGGTGTTAGATGTTACAGAAAGGGGGACCTCCAACCAATCTCTTCCATAGGGCGACTGGGAATGGCTGGCGCTAAGAAGACCTATTCCGGACATCTGGGCCAGACTCAGGGCACTAGTGAATGGTGAGTCGCCACTGCCCCCAGAAACAGAAGATCCGGCAATTGACACAGTCACTGGTGCGTCGAAACCGTCAGAGTCTGGGGAAATGCTAACGAAGCCGGAATTGACGGTTGCAGAGTCGGGAATCATCAAAGTGACGCTCTCGGAGTTGGATCCATCCAGTGAAAATGTTGTGCTTCTCGCAACAGAACCGTCTAGCGTCATCCACGACTGCCAACCCAGATTTCCATAGGCGTAATCATCACCGTCGAACATCGGGAATGACCATTCATCGGTTCCGTCGTTCAAAACATCCAGATGAGAGTTGGCAGACGGGTCGGAGAAAGTGGAAGCTATCCCTAGAACGTCTATCCATCCATTTGTGGGTAGATTCACGGATGCGGAGAAACCGGGCTGTTGGTGCGAGAATTGGATAGTTCCCCCCTTATTTGCAGACCCCAGTGAGTTCCCCAACTGATCGTAAACCGTTACGGAAACAGAGCTGGAAATATTCCCCTGGATTGTGACGCTCTTGATTGGTCGCGGGGAGAAAACGTAATCGGAAGTGATGGTCCCGGTTACTGCAGTAGCGTTTAGGAGTCCATCAACTACCTCAACACCAGAACTGAAATCCCATCCATTTTGACCTGAGTCAGCATTCAGTACCCTCTTTCCACCGATATGGACCCTCTCCAAGATGGGAGTCTGCTCGGGGTCATCGGAACCCATGTGAATCTTGAGCCTCACCCGGGGGAATTGTTCGGAGTCGACGCCAGCTAGGCTAAATGGGAATGAGGCATTGGAAAATCCTGGGACTTGGGCCCCAGTGTCAGCATCTAGAAGTGAGCCTCTAATCCACCCCCCTTCGCCCGAGTTCCCTTCGATATCTACAAATCCACGATTGAATTTGTTTGCGTTATCCAAAGAAAGCGATGGGCTGATCCAAGTTCCGGGTATGCCATAGTTGGAAATCTGCACGCCTGCATTATCGATGAACCAACCTGCAAGATTGTAGTATCCATCTGAGCCAAATGCGAATTTGAACTTGACTGAGTCGCCCTTGTAGGCATCTAGGTTCGCCCTCATATTTGTCATCTGACTAGTTGATGTCCACGACCCGCTCCAAGCAACTCCTGTGCAATGATCCATGGTAAAGATCCCCATTCCTTGCAAATTATGTCCTGCGAATGACGAAGCCGTTCCAGTATACCATCCTGGGTCGAAGTACTGCCATGCGCCGCCATTGACTTTGATGAATACGGCTCCACCATCCCATCCGGCCTCCCCGCATGACCAGTGGTCAAATGTGAGGTACGAAGTGCCATTCATCGGTATGTCGTACAGGGGGGAGATCAGTCTTGCTTCGTCAATCCCATTCTCATAGTTGCCTGAGAATCCTATTCCATACGAATATGGGAATGAGGCTGTAACTGGGGGTCCCGAGTTTGAAGATAGTTTGTTGAGAGTGAATTTACACCTATCGCTGCTGCAGGTGCCTGAGGTTGACCTTGTCCACCCAGGGGAGTCTGAAACTGTAGGTGAGTTAGCGGTTGAGTCTTCAAATCCAATCATTAGTGAACTCTGCCCCTTGGGAATTGAACGGTAAATCCAGTCATCGGGAGCAGGGTTGCCCCCAGAGTCAAGCCTCCCATAGTGAGACATGGTGGAAGAGGAGTCGAACTCGTCTATGAACAGTGAACTGCCGTCATAGTCGACTACTCTTAGATGCGAAATTGTCAGTCCCTCTCTTGCATCCTGAGATGTCCCGCCATAGTTGAAAGAGGAACTGGTGTCTACCACTATTCTGATTTCTACACTGGATTGATCCTGGAATCCGGAAGGGATGTCGAAGGAAACCAGGCGGAAGTCTCCACTCTGATCGCCGTATGTTTGGCCATCATCGGCTGTGTAGCCGGAACCCGGGATTGGCCCGGTTCTGGCAGAGCAATCAGATGAAGTGCTGCTGGTGCTTGATGAGATGTCAGCCCAGGTATTGCCGTTGAGCGAAAGTTCGACGCAGGCGTTGTCGCTAGAGCCGCCTTCAAGATCCCACTCCATATTGAACTCAATCTTTGATGTGGAATTTGTTCCAGATAGGTCGATGGTCCTCTCCAGGACCCCATATGCATTTGAGTTGTAAGTGCATGATGTTGTGGTTGTCGTGTAGCAACCATGGTGCCAGACGTCCAAATCAACTCCTTGGTTTATGATTTGTATATTGTCAATGAACCATCCTGGCCTTTCATTGGCCGCATCTGGGTGAGTCCAGATAACAAATCTGAATTGGATTTTTTCGGAGTCAGAAATGTCCGAAATAGAAGATAGCGAGAAATTGCTAGTTATCCAACCACTGTGGCTGGGAGATGCGAAAACGGGTACTGGAGCTGATGCTCCATTTGGGGTCGGAGCATCTGAAGATAGGGTGCTAGGATATCCACTCTGCGGTTCGATGTAATTCCAATCGCCCCATGTGGCGTCTGATTTCAGACGATATTCTACCCAAGTTCCATCCCCGCCACCAGAGGACGTGCTGTCTACATGGTACCAATGATCAAAGGTAAGGTAGTATTCACTGATATAATCCGACCGGGGGATATTCTGGGCAGGAATAAGGAGGTGGCCCGAAGTTCCTGCTGGAACTGGTTCACCTGGCATGGTTCCAGCCGAAACTAGCCCTTGTGTCGAAGAGGATGGGACGATGCCATGAGAAAGGGTCTGCTCTTCGCCATAGATACTCCCGTTTAGGTCTAGGAAGGTTGTTGCACTCCAAAGTTTGCTACCGTGGCAGATAAAAGAAGTGTCAGAAATCTCCGATTCATCGAGATTTCTGTTCTCATTCAAATCGAGACCTGCTTCTATCTTGAATCCCGAATATGAGCAATTTTCCCCGCTGGGCTCCGAAAAGATGTCGATCTCATATTCGTAATAGCCGCCCATTACTGCAGAAACGTCGCCACCGGAACCGCCTGAGTCACTGATTACAATGGTGGGTGGGGAAGTGTAGCTGGTGCCCCCGTTGGTTACTACTGTGGAGTGGATTACCCCAGTTGAGTAGACGTTCGCTGACAGCGATTCTCCCGTACCGTTTGCCACTCCGACAGCGATAACGTCTGAAGACTGGTATCCAGAACCCTCGGAGTCGATGGTGATCGATGTGATTGCCCCGTTGGAGTCCACTGATCCAACGGACGCAGACGCCCCGGAACCATCGCATTGGCACTGGATCAATACCTGATCGGTCGTATCGAATCCTGAGCCGCCGTTGTTGATGGTGATGCTCTCAATTCCTGAACTCACCGAGTAGGTCCCAGAGAAACCTGATCCCCCTCCGCCTGTTGCAGAAAGGTTTCCGGAAGTGTATCCGTCTCCTGGGTCATCAATGGACACGGATGTAACTACGTCAGAATTTGCGAAGGTCTCGCAGAAGTATAGGGTCTCTGTGATCTCATCTCCATCCAGAGACTGATCGAAATTGCTGTCGAGACCGTGTTCGATATAGTCTCCTGCTGAACCGCCACAACCTGACAAGTTTGAAGATGATGACTTGATGTAAACTCTGCGCCATCCCGGAGAGTACTGATATGCTGAATTTAGGGTCACTTCGATTTCCCCTACATCGAATGTGCTTATGTTGGATCTGGTTCCATCGTCCTTTAGAACCATCTCCCCCTCATCATTCAACTCCACTCCAACTAGATTGCCGGATGAAAAATCGTCCTCGTCCCATGTTATTCCGGAATCGGAAGAAGAGGACAATTGGGAATTGGTTACATGAACCCAACCATCCATTATTGTGGAGTTTGTTGGTACCGTGAAGCCATCCACTACTGTGGGGTTGCCTTCGCTGTTGATTACCGAGGGTCCGGACCAATTCGAGACACCGGCATAGGAAATGGGAGATAGGACCATCATTAGGGTCATTACGATTGCAAGTCTAGCGCGTTCACTGGGCATGCTATTGCTGTGTATTATGTCAGTTATGAATCAATCTACTATACTATCAGAAAAGTCGGTTTCGAATGGAGCCACTGGGGGGAATTGAACCCCCGACCTTCGCCTTACCAAGGCGACGCTATACCTCTAAGCCACAGTGGCAGCGCGGCGACGACCGAAGGGGGTGGTTTAATCGTGGCGACTATCGAAGAACTGTCTCGGTGCGAACGTCAGTGTGAAAACCAATGGGCCGGTGCGCCCCAGTAGCCGAGGTCGCATAGCCCGGTATTGCGCGGGCCTGGAAAGCCCGTGGGATTTTTCCCTCGCGAGTTCAAATCTCGCCCTCGGCGCCAATATCGCTCAAATTGATGTCTATCTCAATACTCTGGGGATGAGTTTCTTATTCAATGTCAATTGCCTAAGAAGAACATGGAGCAGGCGGGGGAGGGAGTGACGACCACTAGTGAAGAACGCCTGATGGATAGGTTGAGCGACTACTCGATCGGAAATAGGTTCTCCAAAATAAATCAGAATCTTGGGCCCATTGACATTCTATTTGCTGAGATTAAGTACAATTTTCTACTAGTTCGGAAATTCTGGGGAGTCAAGGAAGGAGTAATGATTGGCTTATTCGTAGCAGGATTCTTTCTCGGAACATGGGATTTCGGGATTGGAGAGATCTCAGGTGGGGGCGACTACAACAGATGGGGGATTCTGGGGGGCGAGGATAGTGGATTTTTGCATATGAAGGATTTAGCCCTCATACTTTCCTTACTTTCGGTAATTTGTTGGGCTGGATTCGTAGTGATGCTGTGGAATAGCTATCCAATAATGAGGGAGAACATGGTCTACCTCCTAATCGGAATGGGTTTCATACAATTTGGCAATATCAAATCTCATGCTGATAACCCTTCTTTCCCCTGGGAATCAGGGATTGGAGGTTGGATATGGGTCTTGGTTTCCAATCTAGTCATGCTGTTTCTATCGATTTTTGTTGTGAGGAGGGCGGTTGTTGAGACTAGGGACATACATGTTCAAAGAAAACACTCACATCCAGACCCTAGAGTGATTGAAAGGGCCTGGAAAGATCATAGCCTAGTCGCTTGGAGTCTTGGAATTGCCATATGGATAATTGTCCTCAACATCAGCTTCTGGAGTAGTGCACATTCTGTGGCCCCTAGCCCTGGTGATTTAGACTTCAGCTACCCATTGTCGTTTCTATACATGTTTTCTGGAATTTTGGCAACGTTTCTTCTTCTTTGGATAGTCTGGTTTCCGGAGTTCATGCTTGGTTCGACTGAAGCAAGAATCCAGTCATCTCGTGCCCGTGAAGTCTCGGGAGAAGTCTTTGAAGCGAAGAAGGCGGAACAGGGCAGATGCCCGGTGTGCAATCAAAATACGACTGCAGTTCAGGAGGCCACAGGAGAGATCAGCATACCCTGTGAATCGGATGATTGCTCTGGCAAAGGAGTGACTGGATCAGAATGCGAAAAGTGTGGCGATAGGCTGCCCTCCAGAGTAGTTTGTGCAAACTGTGGTTCAAATACACCAGTAGGGAGTCACTTTGGAAGGGTTGAGGCTTGGTGAAGGATCTTACTGAAGGAACTCAAGAAGCTGGAGTCAGCGATTTCGAAGATGAGTCGGGGAAAGATGCGGCTAGAACGGTTGTCGCAATGAGCCTCTCACTACTGTTCATTCTTGCTTCTTCGATTACGATACTCTACATATGGAAGGGAGAGGATCTAGTAATTGAAAGGCCGTCATCGGCCCTGTATTCATGGGAGCTGGAATACAAGGGACTGACTGGAGTTACTAATCAATCACTATCTGATCTGAATGGAAAGGGAGTGGTTCTCTGTGTCGTGGATTCAGGAATAGACCTAAGTCACCCAGATCTAAGAAATCTTGAGATAAAGGGGTGGTTTGACGCTGTGAATGGGTTCGATGAGCCGTATGACGACGAAGGGCACGGGACAGCGATGTCTGGAATTATTGTAGCTAATGGAGGCCTAAAAGGCATTTCTAGAGAAGTAGACCTTCTGGTTGCGAAGGCAATTGATGACCAAGGGCAGGGAGATGACAATTCTGTTGCAACGTCTGTAGAATGGTGCGTTCAACAGGGAGCGGACATCATTTCTTTGAGTCTTGGAGGGAGTCAGAGTTTCGGGTCCGAATTTCTACAAACTGACGAGTTGGAGCAATCAGTGAATGAGGCACTGGATAGCGGAGTTTTCGTAATTGCTTCAGCCGGAAATGATGGTGAAGACGATGATGGTGACGTGGGCTCTCCTGGTTCTGTAGAGGATGTCATTTGTGTTGGTGGGATCACTCGCTCTGGAGCCATCTGGTCAGGCAGTTCCCAGGGCGACAATGATGGGAGATTTTGGCCGAACCCAATTTTTCCAAGAGATGATCCCGATAAAAAGCCGGAGATAGTAGCACCGGGCCACGAAGTACCGGTTCTGATGGCATCGGGAGTTGGTAACAGCGGATGGTGGGGTTGGTCCAGCGGTACTTCGGCTGCCACGGCTTGGGTCAGCGCTTCCCTGGCCCTCTTGTTGCAGGAAGATCCTGATCTTCAGAGAGAGAATTCCTCAGGCAGGCAATCGATCGAGGAGGTCAAAGGGGCAATCACTCTGGTTTCGCAAATGATGGATGGCCAAGACTCCCATGATGATCACTATGGCTATGGCCACCTTAGGATTGACCAGTTGGTTTCGCATTTCGACGATGGGGACTAGAAACTCTTCAGAAAGGCAACTAGAGTTCCTCCCGTCAAATCTGTAAATCCAACAGAGTCGCTAGCATTTATTCTTTTTACCAGCTCTATCCAGTCATTGAATGACTGAACCTTCAACTGGGCCGGGGTGGGTTCCTCACCCTCTGAAAAATCGCCAACGTCACCCGTCGGAACGGTTGGTTCCAATAGAAGAACCAGGCCACCTGGAGAAACCATCTCAAAGGCGGCTGACGCAGCTGCAACCCTTTCCCCTTCAGGTAAGTCGATAATGAACAAATCGAGAGGCATTGGGAGGATGGAATTCAAAGCATTCTCAGGGATTGCGACGTTGGACGCTATTGATGAAGAAGTCTCGGCAAACACCTCTTGCCATGGCATGGACACTGACTGGGCCCATCCCTCAGCTTCGTATCTCCTAATCAATCGGTCAATTATCACGCAAAACCTAGTCCCTGGCTCGATTATCCTGAAGGCATCTGGATGTTTTGGCCCTTCTTTTTCCTCCTGGTCACTATTGGACCAAAGGTCAAAGAGCCAAGCAGAGAGGTGTCCTATCCCCCCGCCCACAAGAGTTGCATTTCTGGGTTCAATCCTTGAGCATACGTCTCTAATTCGGGCCCTAACTGATCTGGGCAACAGTGGGATGTCCATGTGGAGCATCTGCTCTCCGATACTGGAAGCGACTTCTGGTTCGGACTGGTCCCTATCGAGGTTCTCCGATAGGAGGCGAGACATGACATCTGAATCGGACATCTGAGGGAGTCCCTTTCCTGTGCCGTCATCGCTCATAGTTCGCTCTGACGAGTGGTGCTCTTCAATGATGCTCTAGGATGGGTTGAATACCCAGACTCATCACGATTAGGCATGAGTGATGAATACGAGGGCGCTCTTTCCGAATGCCCTAGTTGCGAGGAAGTGACTGAACATTCAATCATCAAGAGGACCACTCAAGGAGAGGGCGAGGATGTCCTAGTCAGATGCATCTCATGTTCACTTGTTCATAAGATAATGATTCGTCCTCCAAAGCCGGTTATGGTCAGGACTACTTTGTCGGATGGCAGAGAGAGTTTCGGAGTAGAAATAGAGGTCGACGAGGACGAAGAGATTTCTGTTGGCGACATGTTCGAGCATGATGCGATTACTTGGAAGGTGACTAGAATTGACAACGTTCAATCTAGGCCGGAGAAAATTCTCAGGGCATCGAAGATTTTCTCAATGTGGGCTACGAGATCTGATAAGACCATAGTTGGCATTACTATGACAAGCGGCGAGATTAGTGAGTCTGGGAAATTGGAATGTGAGCCGGACAGAGTTTTCTCTTGTGGGTCAATAATTAACTTCGCAGAATCTAGATGGAGGATCAGGGCCATTCATACTGGCAGGGGAAGGACACTGACAGGTAGCAGGGTTGCGAGCGAGATTCGGAGAATATACTTGCACCCGCCAGACAGAGAATATTGAATTCTGCAGGGCTGAGACATTATCATTTGGCCTAGGCCCGTTGTTGCCGTTTGCGATCCTCGGGCTATTCTTCCTTGCGACGTCCGAGCAAGGCGGCGCCAATCAGAGAGACCGAAACTAGCACGGCAGGGAAGCCTGGGATGAATCCGGGAGCCGCCTGCGGGTCTTTTGACTCAGAACCAAGGACATACAGGTGTATGACAAGATTGGTCGAAGCATCATCATCAAGAATTGCTCTTACCATTACCGTCTGATTACCCTCAATCTGATTGCCCGGCAGGTACTGGAGCCTGTCTACAAGCATTGTGTGGCTAATGGCAAAGACTGCGTCCCCTCCAGAGAATTCTGGATGGCTCATCCAATTATCCCTCATATCCCAGGTCCTCCATTGGATTTCCATTGGCGATCCCTCTACGGAAATAAGGAAAGATTCACCAGGAGACAGGTTGATTCTATTTTCTCCTGAGGCTTCTTCATCCATGCTCAAATTAAGATCCGTGTTTAGGTCGTAAACGTAGTTGGCAGCCTCAAGTAGTGCAGGAAGACCTTCTACGTGCCCATGGCCATAGACGTTATTCTGTCTATTCTTAGGGATCAAGTCTTCGGGACATGGCTCATTGGCCAGCATGTAGTGGCACTGTCTGTATGTGGATGTCTCTTGCATTATGTTGCGGATATCGAAAGGAGAAAGATCGGGATTTGCCTGATACATTAGAGCGGCTAGTCCGGCAGCGCCTGGCGTGGCCATGCTAGTTCCCGAGTAACCCACATAACCATCTCCAGAATTTGCCTCCGGAGCCATTACACTAGAACCGACAAAGGCGATGTTGGGCTTCACCCTGCCCTCTTCAGTGGGTCCTTGGCTTGAGTAAACCGCAATGGAAGTATCCTTGTCGAGGGCACCAACGGTGATCACATCCTCAGCAGAACCAGGAGTCCCGATCTGGGCACTTACCGCCGAGTTCCCAGCAGCTATGAAGAGTGCCACGCCAGATCTAACCATTTCATTGGCCATCCTGTTTACGCTTTCCTCCTCGCTAGACGTCCATTCAATCAATCCGAAGCCACCGAGGCTCATGCTGGCTGCCCTGATATTGAAGTCGTGCCTCTTGTCAACAGTCCATTCCATTCCAGCCATAACCGTTGCAAAGGAGCCTGAACCTCCTTCGTCCAGAACCTTGACCCCGACCAACTGAGCCTTAGGAGCGACTCCGACATACTCGAATGTGGGGGCGCCTGTTCCAGCAGTAATCCCTGCACAGTGGGTCCCGTGCCCCTGGTCATCGTACGCCTTCACCTCTGTGCCGTTTGTCTTGTCTGGATTGTTCACAGCGTCATAGAAGGCGATAACCTTCGAGTCATTTGTCGAATTATCATCATCCAAATCATCGAGGCCGACGTGTTCGGAGTCTATCCCCGTGTCAATAATGGAGACGACGCTGCCCTTGCCCGTGTAACCCGTATCCTCCCAAATCATTGGAATTCCGTGTATGTCGTTGACATCATTCATTTGGATAGTTAGAATTCCGTCTAGTTCGATTAGGACTACGCCCGGCAAAGCCGACATTTCCACAATGTCATCCACTGCAACCCTACCAGCAATACTGTGGATAAGGTGGTAACGGAACTGGGTCCTGAAATCTACCTCTCGTTCTAACATCTCTTGGTCCTCAACCGTGGGACGATGATCGAAGTCCACAATCACACTAATCGTGCCATTCTCGTCTACCCATTCGTGGAGGTCGCTATCAATGGCAAGCCAAATTGCGTCATGAATTCCGTCCCTGTCCAAATCCATCGATGTTGACTCCCACCAGTTGGTGTCTTCTACCGGACCCGAGATGGCCGATGTGGAAGAAGAGAATGGAATGAAAACCAAGACTAACAGAATGGCTATTGAGGCTGGTCGCATGATTCGTTCAAGAAGTAGTCAGACTTGAATCAAACGGTTCCAGGACCGGAAGACATCTTCATTGCCCCAATGTCGCGCAATAGGGACAATGTTTCCCAATTTCGTAGTATTCTGATTTCTGCTCTTCCACTGACAAAGGTTCACGGCACTTGAAGCACATCTGAATGTCGGTCTCTGCCAGTTCAGAATCTACAGCAACCCGTTGATCGAATACGAAGCAGTCCCCGTCCCAGTATGACTCCCCGCACTCTTGGAAATAGCCCAGAATGCCGCCTTCCAGTTGCCTAACGTCTTTGAAACCGGCATTTAGCATGACTGCCGAGGCCTTCTCGCACCTGATACCACCAGTGCAATACATCACCACGGTCTTGGACTTGTACTCGTCGGGGATTGATTCGATGGCTTCTGGGAAGTCTCTGAACGTGGAAATGCCAAGATCGAGTGAGTCTTGGAAGGACCCTATTCTTGTCTCATAGTCGTTCCTAGTATCCAAAACAAGAATGTCCTCCTCGGCATCCATAAGATGTTTGAATTCTATTGGTTTGATATATGGGCCAGTAAATTCGGAAGGTTTGATTTCAGACATCCCTAGTGAGATAATCTCTTTCTTCCTCTTGACTAGCATTCTTCGGAAGGGTTGGTAATCTGTACGACTGAATTTTATTGGAATCCCAGAGAATCTCTCATCCGACTCCAGATATCGGATAAATTCGCTAACTGAATCCTCTGATCCTGCTAGAAAGAAGTTTATGCCATTGGGGCTGAGAAGAATGGTTCCCTTGAGTTCTAACGAGTTACACCTATTCATGAATGGTTCACGTAATTCGTCTCTGTCAGGAATATCGACAAACCGATATCCTGCGATGTTCAAAATCTGATTGCCCACGATTGTTTGCGAAGAGATGCATGGTAAGAAACCCTGCATCATCTTCGATTGGTCCAAGGCATCAACAGAGACTTGGTTACGTGTACCGCTACCCCGGGGTTCTCTCTGAGCCTGCGCATACCATACTCGTACCATTTCTCACCATATGGCAAGTAAATTCTTGTCCTATGTCCCTTGTTGGATAAATCCCTCCTAATGTTCCCTCTAACTCCCAATAGGAACTGGAATTCGTAGCCGGGGCCCTTTCCCTTTCTTTTCGGAACAGGTGGATTGTGACGAGTGTCTTCCTTCCCAGGGCCTAATCCACGGGACTCTAGTGACTTCAGAGCATGTTCAATCACTGGAATGTCATGAGAAGCTATTGCAGTATAGGAGCCGGAATCCAACATTAGATCGATAGCACGATTGGTCGCATCAACAATGTCAAGATAGTTGGTGTAGGAAATCTCGGGTGGTTCGAGGTATATCCCCTTGCAAATTCTGAAATCTGACTTTTTGCCCAGAATATTGCTAACTTTCGAAACATCATCCGGAGTTCTGAACATCCGCCCCTGGAGAACAACACCGATGTTCTCGAGACCCCTTTTCTGAATTTCTAGTGCTGCATCTATTGTAGCCTGTGTAACCCTATTATCCTCCATATCCAACCTAACAAAGATGTCGTTCTCCGCGGCCTTTCGAACAATTCTTTCAATGTTTGAAAGGGCATATGTCTCGTCAATTAGCAGACCCAGTGCAGTCGGCTTGATTGAAATGTTGGCATCGATTCCACTATCTACAATTGTGTCGATTACCGACTCATACTCATTGATGAACCATGATGACTCTTCGATTGAGTTGATCTCCTCTCCTAGGACGTCGATGGTGAAACAAGCTCCCTCTGACGAGAGTTTCCTCATCAAATCTAGTGCCTGTTCTAGGCTTTCTCCTGCAGTGTATCTCTTTGCTACCCACCCTACCACGAACTTTGGAGCAAAAGGGAGCAAGGTGACTATGCTTCTCCCAAAGAGGCCCATGCGTTCCACAGCATGGCTAGAGACTTGACGATTACGGGGGACAAATTTGCTTTCCCCGCAAAATTGGGACACTGAGTTCCGAAAGAAGAGTGGCCAGTGCGGCCCTTTGCCAACCCTTGAATGACTTGCGATCTAAATGGGCAAAAATATCGCCACCGGGGAATGCGGCTCTAGTAGACTCCACTGCAGTTCTGACGGAGTGGGCCCAAGGACCGGCTGGCAAGGAGCCGGTTTCCGATTCTTCTTCGAAAACGATCGCATAATTGGCCAAGATGTGCCCGACCCAGACATCTGAGTCAGATATCACGGCTTTGTGGCGAGGGGCATAGTGGCCGCCCCCTAGGCCAATCATTACCCTACCACTCCCATCCCAATCCTTCTTTTCATTGAGTTCTGTCATGCCCAGGCAAAGGGCGATTGTCTTCGACCAAACCCTAGCTGCCCTGGCATCCTCCCATTGTTCAATGGTTGATCCTATTTCCAGATACAACGTAGGAGTGCCGAGAGTTGGGCCATGGTGAGTGGCTTCCAAAGTGAGGTCGTAGTCGTTTTCCAGATTGTCTTCCTTGGCTATTCTGCACATATTCCTGAATAATTCTCCGAATCTGGGAGAAGGTGGCACTGCGGTACCGGTTATGCCTCCCGAACGACCCTTCCTCCCGTGCGGAAATTCACCAGGGACCCCAATGGCATGGAGAGTCAATGCAGGCGTCTCTGATGCAGAAACGTGCCTTGAGAGGACTAAGACCTCGTCGACATTCGAACCAGTCAACAATGAATGGGTAGCATCGATGCCATCTGCCCAGATATGCAAACCATCAATGATTAGCACCTCTACACTTCCGCTAGAGTGACTAGAAACCCGGCCATGATCAAAATCTCGTGACTCCTGCCAACCCTCCATGGCCATCAATTCGGACAGGATATTCATCGAAGCGGGATCTTCGGTGGAAGCCAAAAGAAGCGAGACCATGCCTCCTGAGGACGGTTGTATCTTCAATATTCTCGGGCACTCTTTCAATAGTTGTTCTGCTTCGGGAAGATGTGAGAGTACGCGGGGATGTGTCACTATGCTAGAACTGGTTCTGCGGAATTGGCTCTGGTTTTTTCCCGAGGTACTAGATTTTTCTCCTGAAAGAGTCTCAAAGGGAAGCGATATCCACGTTTTGTCTGGAACTCAGGGGGAACTGGTGAAGATAAATCGGCAAGGTCATCGCTTGGGAAGCGTTGTAACCCCATTTCCAACACCAATAATTGATGGTTTGATCTTAGACAATGTCTGGATTGGGATTTGGCTTGATAGGGAATTTAGGCAGGCAAGGATGGCAGCTCTTCCACTCGACGTTGAATGGGAAGAGGGGGCTAGCAGAGAAGAATTGCGCAGAGCGATAAACTCCCAAGAGGGGGCTGATGTTATCCCCTCGAATTCATTGTGGCACAGGGTATTGGATGCGGAACCAATGAAAATGGGCAAATCTGGAGGAAACGTGGTCTTTGCCACCGTTTCCGGAGTATACATGATCGACTCCCATGCAAATGAAGTGTGGAGGGGGATGATTCCGAGGTGGCCTTCGATATCCAATATTTCAGGTTATGATGAAATAGTCGGAATCGTGGAATTCTCCGGAGGGGTTTCAATATGGTCAAAGGCTGGAGGAGTCTCGGTTTTAGATCCATCAAATGGACTGGAGATTTTCTCCCGAGTAATTGATTTCGGAGACACTGTTGCTGGCGTAACTTTCTCAGATGATGGAGGATGGTTTGTGATGCTCCATGAGCGATCGATTGCAGTAATGGACGAAATAGAGGGAGAATTCCAAATTCACAAAACCGGGGGTCCGGTTCTGGATGCCGAATTCTACAAAGGGGAATGGAGATGGACGGGTTGGAGGCAGGATGGGTCACTCTCTAGTTCGGGATTGTCTACTTCCAAAAAGGAGAATGTGGGTATAGCCATAATGGACGGCAATATTCTTGCAAATGATGGCATCCGGAGAGATTTCGCCACTATTCCGAATCCTCGAGAATAGTGTGACCACACTTGCCACAGACCTTCCTATCGCTGTGCTCCCCCATGAATACGCCAGGTCCACAATTTGGGCACTCTGTACCCTTCCTGACCAGTTCCCCATCTTCTACGGAGTACTTGGATGGCTTGGATTTCTTCCACTTCTCTCCAGAACCGCCCATCAAGCCTCACCTTCCTCTCCGTTTGCCTCGGTTTCTTCCTCCGATTCTGACTTCTCAGTTTCTGGTTCCTCGACCTTTTTCTCATTGGATTCAGATTCGTTCAGTGTCTTGTGCCTTTCAATCACATAGTCCGGCTCGATGGATGCTGAATCTGGCGATCCGTATATCATAGCCAGACCCGATGTTCTGGACATTCCAAACCTAGTATTCACATTCTTGACAAACACCAGTTTCTTATCGGATCCTGGTTCTGCCTTTGCTGCTGCATCGACCATCTGGGACAAGGATGGTGTGGCCTCTCCGGAGTGATTCCACTGGAAGGTGAGTTCGACTCTGTCAAGCACAGGATTTTCCTTTCTCTGAATAATTTCCACGTTTCCACCTACCTGATATTTACCTTTAGGGCATAACTTCCTGGACGATCGATCTGGAGTCTCTTTGCCACTTCTGACCTGTCTGGATGCATGATCACAACGAATCCCTGCCAGTCAGTGGTAACTGGGGCACTTGGGCAATAATTGCATTGAGGCGGGTCCGCCTTCTTCTCTGGCTCGGGCAGTATCATGTTGCACTCCCCACATGCAAATGGTTGCTTGGCCATATTATTCATCCCCCCCTACCCAATCGAAAGAGCCGAGCCCATCCATCTTGCAGTTTAATCCGATTTTGCTTGAACGAGGGTCATTGTGGTTAATTGACTTGGATACAATCCTTGACCTGACGAACGATCCTTCCTCCAGATTCCTGCCACTCTGAGAACCCTCAATTCTCTTGACCCCCAAATTAACCTGAACTGGCTCGTCGAGAATCTGTGACTTGTGCAGTAGTGCCTCCATGGGCCCTATTCTCACGAATGCACCGTATTCTGATACTTCAGAAACAGCACCATCGACAACCTCATTGTTGTCCATAGAGAAGACCAGTGCCTTGAATCGCACATTCTGGTAAATGGCACCATCGCCATGAATGATTTTTCCTCGTCCAACAGCCTCGTGATCAAATGTCAATAGTGTGAAGTTCTCATCTTCGTCAAATCTGCACTCGAATGCATCATGAGCTAACTCATCTATGTGATCCTCTAGTCTGCGGCCTCTACGGATGTATTCTGCAGGTATTCGAATAGTGGACTCTCTTGTCTCAAGGGTGTACATTCTTTTTCCTCCTACGCGGACCATTCTCGAAGCCGGACGGAGGTGGGAGTCGCCTCCCGTCCCTCATCGGCCATGCCTCTGGAGGAGAGGTCCGTGCGACCCGGCGACCGACCACCCCTGTATAAGCACAACGGATTGAATGGATTGCTCGGCTACTTGGTTTGACCGTCAGACCGTAGGTCTGAATGTGGGTTTGGTGCGAATGTTCAAGTGGACTCTAGATTGCATCTCTGATTCTGATGGTGCCAGCAACCATGGTGCAAGCTTCGCGACGGAAAGCGATATGCGCGATAGTGATTGCAACACTACTAGCAACTCCTCTTGCATCAAGCGATCTGTTTCCTTCTGAGAAGGTGGTCTTTGGAGACTACAGAGGGGAAAAAATGGAAACTCAAGGGTCTGAAGATGAAATTTGGGTGGATGGGGGCCAGCCATGGCCCCAGTCTGGCAGGACGGCATCCAGAATAGCGGATGTCCCCAATCATGACCCGTCCGGTGGTGCTGGTACAGGAAATCCATCTGACTCCGAATCACTTCTGTCGGTACTGGAGCCCTCTGTAAATTGGGCCTATGGCTCATACTCGATTGGGACTGATTCACTCGCTACCCCAGTTGCTGATTTATCGGGTTCTATCGAAGTAGGGCCAGGAGCCGCACAAAGATGTGGGGAGAGTTCGCTGTTTGCAGTGTTGGTCCAAACGGAGTCTGTTTCGGGATCGGACCACAGCATACTTCGACTCATTGAGGGAGAAGATGCTGAGCTTTCATGGCAGGTTGATTTGGGGGAGACCGAGAAAATAAAGGCGGCCCCGCTAATTGTTGATATCGATGAAGATGGTAGGGCCGAGATCATTGTAGCATATGATGCCGGGGGGTCATTGAATGTCGATGCCTGGTCACCTAGGCTCTCATGCACTGTGACAGGATGGGAATACTCCGGGCATTCAGAAGAGTTGTTGTGGTCATGGGATGATGAGTCTCTGATGATTAGCAGTGACGAAGGACCATACACAAGTGGGATTCTGGGCGGTCACAAACCCACTACACAACCTCTACTTGCGGACATTGATCTAGACGGGGATGCTGAATTAGTCATCGCTGCAATTGATGAAGTGACCGAGGACCCAGTTGTCCTTGCTTTACCGCTTCAAGTAAATGGCACTCCAAATTCACTTTGGGAAGTCTCGCTGAGCAAAGGCAGCCATCCCTCCGACCCCGCATTCGCCCAGGTTGACGACGATACTGGTTACGTTATTCTGACTACTATTGAGGCGAACAATGGAGGCATGTGGGTCTGGAAGATAGATTCTGAAACCGGGAGTTCGACCTGGCAAGGTGGACTTTCGCTGAACAACCTTGATGGAGATACCAATTCCCCTCACATCAGACTGCCCGGCCCTATTGTGGCAAACCTAGATTCAGATGAAGACCCAGAAATAATCGTGACCATACCCAGTGATGCTGATGGCTCAACAGCCGTAGATGGGGCAGAATTCAGGGGTTTGGAGATATCAGATGGTTCTCAATTGTGGGAATTCGAAGCCTCAAATGGCTTTGCCGATGCCCCTCCAACGGCGATTGACACAAATGGTGATGGCACCCATGACAGGGTGTGCTGGAATACATGGTGGCAAACCACTACTGAAAGGCATGGTGCTGCAGGATGCCATGATGTGGGAGGCAGTAGCCCCAATCAAGAGTGGGCCCAGGATCTGGAACAGAGTAGTGGCAATCCAAACGACGAGATTGCTGTTGCAGCCCCCACTTGGATGAATATTGATTCAGAGGATGAGCCAGAGCTACTAGTTTCGTATGGCAGGTCACTTTGGGCGTTCGATGGTTCTACCGGATCACCTGCTGGGATAAACTCAGAATGGTCCGATGAAATCGAGTTAGACCACAGGACTTGGGCATCCCCTTCCTTGGCCGACGTTGATGGGGATGCGACTCTCGACATTGTCCTTGGAAGCATGGTCATCTCAACGGCAATGCCTGATGTCAGACCATTGACAGATGGCAGGGGCATAGAGTTCAATCCAAGTGCCCCGGACCCCGGCGAGGATGTCACTGTGACAGTGTACCTAGAGAATGCCGGGACTGCTGAGAATGACGAAGTTGTAGACGTGGCACTATTTGCCAATGGAGAGAAGATTGGGGGCACTGGAATTTCATCAATGACTCCCGTGGAGCCAAGTGGTTCGGGATCGTTCTCATCATTTAGCGTAGATTGGAGCGGGGGATTGGGAGAACACACATTCGAATTAGTTCTGGATCCCTACCTCAATTTGAGTCAAACAAGATATGACAACGACAACCAGATCCGTACACTTTCCATCATCCCCACATACAATGCTTCATTCGAAGTGCCGACTGAACCTCTCCGCATCGACCCTGGAAGTGAAGGGTATGCAGAATTTGGCATTAGATCAACGGGCAGGTTGGCAGGAACATGGAGCCTGAACGTTGACGATACCCACCTTCCAAGCGGATGGACATGGGTGGACGAGACTCCAGGAGGGATTAGTTCGGTCGAAATTGGCGTTGGTGAGGTCTGGAGCCCTATTCTAAAGGTCGTTTCACCATCAGGGGCACTTGGCTCCGACTCAGGTTTCCTGACACTCACGCTATCCCTAGATGAGGGGTCGGCCGAAATAACCGCCAACCTTCCAATAGAAGCGAATAGAACCAGGGGGATGTCAATCAGGGGCCCCGACGGGACGGCTCAAAGTACAGGCCTGGGTTTGGTGTCCGAAGATGCCAGGGCTTGGTTAATGATCGAGAACGTAGGAAATTCAGCCGAGGAGCAGATAGCAATATCATGGGATGGGACAGATTGGGGCTCCGATCTCAGAATCTTCGACTCTGATAACAACGAGATTAGCGCCCTCTCCCTTGGCCCTGGAGAGATGAAGGAAGTAACTGCGAGGTTAGCAGTACCTAGCGGCACTAGTGCCGGAGAAAGCGTGAGCACCCCCCTTAGCATGTGCGTCGGCTCTGGTGAAGAGCAAGAGTGCAGCCAGATTCAACTAGATTTCATTGCATCTAGATCAGTAGTACAACCAAGCCACATCAGGTCCGTGCCTAGTGATAACCTAACGTGGGAGTTATTCGCAGACCTTTCGGAGGAACAGGACCATGTTAATTGGTCGCTGGCTGATTCTGGCATGGCCATCCAAGACTGGTCATGGAGCGGGAGCGGCGATCTAGCAATCGTGGGAGACGTAATTTCTCTAATGGGAGAACCCGGTTCAAGAGTTAGCGGGGAGCTTTCACTTGATCTTCCGGAGGATGCTCGTCCTTCGTTCCATATCTTCGAAAACGACGGGAGTGGGACTGCTGACTTTCCACTGTCACTATCCATAGAAGTACTGCAGATTCACCGAGCTGGTTTGGAAATCAACTCTCCGACATCACAGCCGTTTGTCGTGGATGTAGAAGACTCGAACTTGGTAATACTACGTCTTGAGAATCCCGGCAATGGAGATGATTCATACTCACTATCACACCAACTTATCCTAGACGAGAACATAACCTCTGACCCCGGGATTGAGGTATCTTTCTCCAGCAACCCTGTTGATCTTGGGGCTGGAAGCCTACGGACTGTTCCAGTTAGTGTTATATTGCCGCAAGACGCGCCTGCCAGAATTCCCATTTCCCTATCATTTATCATGAGTTCTCAGGGCAATGGTTCCGTTTCAGAGACGGAAGTCGTAGTTTTCGAAGTGAGGCAGGACCATAGATGGGAAATCGATCTACTACACGAAGGTTCCACCATCAATGGTTCCACCTTCCTTCTACCTCCGGGAGGGAGCAAGTCGATGTCAGTCAATGCCACCAATACTGGCAATCTGGTTGACGACCTGTCCCTAGTTGTCGAAACCCAGTTGTTGCTGAGTGGTTCTGATTCCTCGGAGGACTGGTTGGCAAATGGAGGTTCTACAACGGATGTTGCGGTCAACGTGACTAGAGCGCTGACACTCTCCGCTTCGGTGCCCGATGATTCTTGGAATGGGTCAATAATGAGGGTAGACGTATTCGCTGATGCCAGGAACGAGATAGTCATGGAATTCCACTTCTTCGTCGAAGTTTCCAGATCCCCTGGATGGAGAATATCCTCCTCAATTGCGGATTTGGAAATCGATTCCAATGGCTCGGAGGTGGAAATAGAGATAATCCAAGAAGGTAACAAACCCAGCATACCCTTCGTTTCTGCTTACATTTCGGGACAGAATGGATGGGTGATCGATGAGTTGCACGACCTTCCGGAAGTCGATCCCGGATCTTCTACTACGCTGTCATTCAATGTTACCCCCCCAGAAAAGGCCACTCCAAGTAATACCGTGGAATTGCACATTAGAGCAAGGGACGGGGACTCGCTTGGTTTGGTGGAGATCACCCTGCCACTGAGGGTTGCATCCGAATACAACTTCTCGATGTTGGGCTCTGGGCCTTGGATAGTTTCTCCATTAGGCGGCCTTCCCAACGCAATGGTGGAAAACACAGGTAATACCCCCACAACAATAGAGTTCCAGATTCTCGACCTGCCTACTGATTGGGAAGCAAGAGGGGCGATGAAGGTCGTACTCGGAGTTGGAGAAGTAGTGGGAATCCCGATTGAAATCGTCCCTGAAGATGAATGGGGTGGCGATGAGGAGAGTGTGAGAATCTTAGCAGTAGATTCGATGGGGAACCAAGAGGAGATCGCGATAGAAGTCCATCTTAACCAGCACTCATGGGAGAGTTCCCCATACTTGTTCGCCTACGAAGGAGACGATGCGCTACTCAGGGTCCATGGTTCAAGTCAAAATTCAATGGTGATGGATGGATTTTCAGGAGAGTACCTGGAGTGGTCCGAGGCAGGATGGATGCTACCGGCAGAGTCAACGACAAATGGAAGCCTGACAGTTGACGGGGAAACTACGCTGAGTTACTCGCTAACGGTGTCAAAGGCCAAGGAGAGAAATGCGATTTGCTCATTGTCTGGGAGTTTCGAAGACGTTCGTGGATCATGCAGCATATCCAATGGTAGCGAAGCCTTTGATTTCCAAGTTCTACTAATTGGCGATGGTGGTCTTGTTCTGGATTCCAGTTTCGGCAGCCTATCTGAGAACGAAGCTGCTCAATCCATCAACCTTAGTGGTTCTGATTGGGAGCCAGAACCCGGAGAGAGAAGTATCAGCATCCGTCTGCTAGACGGCAAGGGGGCAACTATCACAACCATGGAAAGAACGTATGATGTAAGAAGAAGCGACTGGAACATTGGAATTGGAGTAGTAGAATTGGTAGGGGAAGGGGAGGGCCAACAGATTAACATCCCCACTAAAAGACTCAATGAGAATGTCTTGGCCGAGGCTGACTGTACCATCACAATGTCCTCTGATGGATATTACTCGGAGCATGTGGTCGACATGACCCAGGCTTTCGTCCCAGCTCCAAAATTCGATAGGCCCGATTTGGAAGATGGGTCCGAATTGGTTGTGACAATAGGTTGCTCATTCCCATGGGACTTAGATTCCGACCCTAGTGACGATAAGACGACTGTGGTACTAAGCGGCGGTTCCGCGCTAGAAGACAAGTACGATGAATTCGGAACTGGAGTGATCGTGGCAATCCTTGTCGTTGGAATGTACCTCGGTCTTTCTTGGATTGCCAGCAATCGCAGAGAAGGGAAGCGGCTTATGGCACTAGCACAAGCAGCGATAGACGAGAAGATGGCGGAAAACATACCAAAAGAAGTAGATGGCGGAAATGAGGAGATTGAAGAGACTATTGAGGATAATGGAGATTCAGGTATCGACGAAGTTGAGTTCGTCCAACAGGGAGATTCCGAGGATGGGGACGAGTATGATCAGAGGCTCAGAAGGCTTCTTGACAGATAGCCAATATTACCACTCATGGGGAGTTACCTCAGACCTTCTTCTTTCCACACATTCGATCCGATAAGATTGCCTCCCGACTCTTTGATCGGGCCGATAAACGAATCAATGGATGGGAGACACGAGGACCTTCTGAATTTAGTGGGGGGTTTTGGCGTGCTTCCAGAATTGATAGAGGGGACCTCGTCTCCGATTGACAGAGCAACATCACTATTCATCTCCATACTGGATTGGCAGGATGACGGTGGGGCTCCAAGAGCCTTGGAT
Source organism: Thermoplasmatota archaeon (assembly GCA_036251765.1). Taxonomy (GTDB): domain Archaea; phylum Thermoplasmatota; class Poseidoniia; order Poseidoniales; family Thalassarchaeaceae; genus UBA36. The sequence goes on from JAZANL010000057.1 coordinate 26,155, forward strand.
AAAGGGCATTCTAGGGAGCGCCTAGGGAGATTCCCGAGTAATGACGGCAATGCAATAGAATACCTGATCCAATTTACATCCGAGGGAGACGGAGATTCCGCCCTCCATTCCCTTCTGGGCAAGCTAGGCGGAGGATTGAGCAAGTCTAGCATCGGACACACAGGATTCAACGAGGGTTCTGGCGGGATCGAATTACTAGGTTGGCTAGATTCCTCTGATGTAATGGACCTGAGGAAGGAGATAGAGCGCGGAGGTTGGTCTGTTAGATCCGATGAGCCCCTGGACGGAGGGGTTCAGGATGCCTTCAGGCACTTGCTAGTATTTCTCAGGTCGGCGAGCAAAAGAAAATGCGGGATATTGATGAGGAGGCATTCCTAGGGGCGAATTCGAATATCCCGGAGTTTTAGATACAAGGGCATGGCCTCTTCCAAAACCTCTGATAGACCGGGTTTCAACTCCCCCTCTCTAGGCGAGGGTGGGGAAAATCCCGAAGACGCCCAAACGGATTCATACCAATGCTTGGCCCATGCGCCATCACAAGTCCTTGGCCCGGGACTCCATGAAAGCATGTTTTCATCGAAGTTTATTCCTACTGAGTCGCACAGTTTTCCAAGTAATTCTCCTGGAGCCTCCAATATCTCATTAGAATCGAGAATTGGCGGTTCCAATCCCAACTCCTCGATCAAGTATTCCACAATTCTGATCTGCTGCGGAAGCCCGGTCGACATCAGGTCAACTGAGTCAGTAATCCTGGATAGCGAAAGCAGTACCTCCCGAGGATGCCTGATTAGGAAGCAATTTGTTAGATCGTCAATCCACGAGATGTCTGAATCAACCATCACATGGTGACACATGTGCTTTTGGTACCATATCTCCTTCCCCCCGGGGATCGGGCCTAAGAGTTGGGAGATAACCGATTCAAGGTCAGTCTCATGATTCGCAATTACCTCTTTTGCACCCGGGTGATCAGTACCTGTGGACATCAGGAAGTTCGCATAAAGTGGCTCATCAGTGGCATGGCAATCCTCTCTGTTATCGAAGGAGTACATCATTGCAGTGGAGATGTTCCGTGGGCCGGACCACATTGCTATTTTTACCCCTTCAGACAAGCCACTAACCCCTGACTAGCTCGAGATAGAGATTCTGCAGTTGTTCACATATTGGCCCCCTCTTACCGTCTCCAATTGTGCTTCCGTCGAATGAGACCACAGGAGTTAGGCCAGCAAATGTCCCGGTTACGAATGCCTCTTCGGCTGAATTCACATCCTCGAATGTGAAGTCCCTCTTTGAGAGTGGAATTCGATTGTTCAGGCATAGCTCAATCACCTTGGCCCTGGTGATCCCCTCCAAGCAATAATCACCAGAAGATGTCCAGACCTCCCCCTCCTTGACCATGAAGAAATGGGTGGAGTTGCAAGTAGAGACAAAGCCGTGCGGATCCATCATCAGACCCTCATCTCCCCCTTTCTCGGCAGCCTGGATGCATGCTGCAATGCAGTTGTGCTTGGAAAGGCTGTTAATCCTAGGATCCTGAATCTCTGGCCCGCTTCTCCTCACATCGACGGAGACGAGGTTGATTCCTTCGACTGCCCTCCGAGGGTTTGCTTTCTTGTATTCTGGAATGATAACAATAGTTGGAGGGGAAGAGATGACCCATGGGGCTTGGTATGGCGTGGGCTTAATCCCCCTGGAGATAATTAGTCTCAGGTGTACTTGGTCATGCATCTTGTTCGCGGAAATTACCCGATTGATTTCATCCATGATTTCATTTCTAGACATGCCCGGATCTAGGGAAATCTCCGATGCTCCTCGAAAGAGTCGGTCCAGGTGTTCTTCGATGAAGACCAGTTTACCCTCGTGGAGTCTGAATGACTCCCAGACTCCATCGCCCAGCAGGAAACCAGCATCGAAGACTGATACCATTGCTTCGCTACGAGGGTATAGTTTTCCATTGACGGAAATTATGACCGTCTCGTTTCTGGGATCGTCTTCGTACTCATGGGTCCCCATCAGAGTGCCTCTCCAGTAAGGCGCTGGAACATACTTGCGTATAGTTCAGCCGTACTTTCAATTATCGAATCAGGGAGTGCTGGAATTGGGGGTTCCTCTGTGTTTGACTTCCTGGCTTCGTAAAGAGCTGAATGATGTCCGGTCTCGATGTAGTGCTTTCTGACGGCTTCCTTCGAAAGTTGGACGATTTCGCCTCTCTCGTAAGCCTCTGAGTCCCACCATCGATCCTCGTCCAATGTCCCGAAGGAATCGATTAGGATTGGTTCTCTCCCTGGACCCAATGCAAATTCTTTCTTCCCATCCACGTGAATAAGGCCCCTCTTTGAGGTCTCACGCTCAATTACCGAGTCAACGTCGAGCACGATATCTAGAATTGCGTCCAATTCCTCAGGATCAAGATTGGAAATCTCCAAAGCCTCTTCCCTGTCCAGATTTCGATCGAACTTCTCGAATTTTGTGGATACTTCCAAGAATGGCTCCGGGAGCCTTGCGCCTTCTTGGAGTTCCTCGCCCTGATCGAATCCGAAGTCCTCTGACTTGACCTCACCCCTCTGGTACCTCCTCCAAGCAGTTCCCGCTAAGTAGTGCCTGCATATCACCTCAAGAGGTAC
>JAZANL010000058.1:0-12119 GCA_036251765.1 Thermoplasmatota archaeon
AGGGACGATGTCGAATATGCAAACTACTTCCAGAACCATCCGGACCTCGACGACCCGGAACTATACGTTCGCACGGTTAAAGGGAAGAAGGCAGATAAGATTCTCAAAGACATATGCTCCGAGATCACCAAAGAATTCTCCAGCATCAAGCTTTGAGGGGGGTGATTCCCTGAGGGGAAGCGAAATCGAAGAATACCTGGGACTCTCTACTTGGATTGTTCCTGCAGATGGCATCGGGGGGCTACTAAAGACCAGGGTCGAGGACTTCCGAGTCGAGGAGTCGTCAAAGGTTCCTGCCCTCGATGACAAGGGCCGTTTCACCGTAGCCAGGGTGACTATGACGAACTGGGAGACCAATCGATACCTTAGGAGGCTAGCTAGGGCATGTGGGATCAACAAGAACAGGATTTTCAGCTCGGGTTTGAAGGACAAACGAGCAATAACTACCCAGATTCTTGTTATTGACGCCCCGAGAAGGAAGGTCGAATCCGTCGAAATACCGGACAGTACGATCGAGGTACTCGGAAGGACCCATCAGAAAGTTGCAATGGGCGATCACGATGGAAACCGATTCACCATCACGGTTCGCGGCTGTTGCGACAAATCCGGCAACCCAATAGACGCCAAAGAGGCGATGAGCAGGGTCCACGGCATCAGGGATGGGCTGGCCAATTCGATGGGTTCAGACGCATTCCCAAATTGGATCGGGCCCCAGAGGTTCGGTTCTACGAGGCCAGTTACCCCTAAGGTTGGTGCTGCGGTGATAGAAGGGGACTTTGAGCGAGCAGTCGACCTTTACGTAGGGATGGAAGGCTCTAGAGAGGGCGAAGAGGCCGAGAAATTCAGGGCATCATGGAGGAAAGATAGGGATCCCGAGAAATCCCTTGAATTGGCACCCGAAAGGCTAGGCTACGAATCCGCAATGCTGCAGCACCTGGTTAAGAAACCCGACGATTACGTTGGAGCCTTCAAGACGCTTCCGAACTCGCTTCAACTCCTGATGGTACATTCTGTACAGTCATTAGCGTTCAATCACTCCCTGTCCGAGAGAATCAAATCAGGACTCTCCCTCATTGAGCCTGAGGAGGGCGATCTAGTGGCCCCACTAGCATCCAATGGCAGGATCGATGTGGGGAAGATGGCTCAGGTTAGCCAAACCAACCTTGAGAGATGTCGCCGAAATTGCAAGCTTGGTAGGCTAGTGGTAACGGGCACCCTCCCTGGGAGGGACTCTCCTCTTGCTGAGGGCAAACCAGGTGACTACGAAGCCAACGGAATCCGTCAAGCAGGACTGGACGACGTAGATTGGGTGGTGAACCAGATTCCACGACTCACCACTTCTGGGACCAGGAGGGCACTATCCATCCCATTCAGGGATATCAGTGTCGAGCAAGCCCCAGATTCGGACGCCCTCTCCGAGAGGTGGGAGGAGGGTCCCAAGGAAGGGGACAGGTGGCACCCAGAGGGCGCCTCTCTTCGTCTGCGGTTCACACTTCCCGCCGGTGCCTACGCGACAGTAATGATGCGGGAGATAATGCGCTCACCTCTGGATCATTACTGATTCAGAGTCTACCCATTTCCAAGGCCTCAATCTGGCCTACAAGATCGTCAACAGCCCTTACTTTGTCCTCAAACCCATCTACTATGCCCTCTCCCTCTCCGAGGACGGCTTGGACCTCGATGTACATCATCCCGAAGGCTAGGGGCTTGATCTCCACCTCTTGGACCTCATCGAAATCAGATATGACATTGGCAATCTCTTCGTAGTTCGGACTGCCATCGTCTGGCTGGTCCAGTGTCACCTTGTATTTCACAACCACATGGCCCATATTTTCACCTCAGGGACCCTCGAACCTGCACTTGGGGCAGATGTATTTCACAGACTGGACCCTGCACCTCTGGCTCCTTCCCAATGGTGCAGAACAGCCCGGGCACGGAAATGACGTGCTCTCGCTGTCAACTAGCGGCGTCCCCGAGGACGCACATACAGTTGCCCTTCCACTTGCTCCGGTCATCGTCTTGCTGGCGTACTAGGGTCCCTTTTTAGCGTTGATTGTGCTTTTTCTCCTCCACCTGATGTCCGAACAGCCATAATTCTGCTGAAATTTGAAAAGACAGAACCAGTCAACACGCCCATGGTTGAAGAGGAATTGAGGCTCTCCGGCACCCAGTCAGACCTGTCTGATTTTGTTACTGACGAGGGCGGCATCTGGAGTCTGAGGGAAGTGGAGAAGGTTCGAGGTTGGAACAACATTGAGTACGGAGCCGGACTTTCCGGGAAGAATACCCCCTCCACGGGATTATCGATGAATAGGGCCTACATCCCCCCGGGCGGCATTGCAAAGGCGCACATCCACGTTGGTTTTGACGTGATGATCTACCTCCTCAAGGGTAGTGTCAGGCACGAGTACGGCAAGGGTTGCAGGAAATCAGTAGTCCACAATGCCGGCGACATGTTCTACATTGAACCAGGACTTCCGCATGAGGTATTCAATTGCTCAGAAGACGACTGGGTCCATGCCATAGTTTCGAGATCCGATGCCTCGGAGTGGCAGAACATCGTGCCGTACGATAGGGATTCCGAGTAATCAGTCTCGCTTCGGTATCTTCCTGAAGCCTACCTTAGTGTCCTGGCCTTCCTCATCGTCTTCGTCGACTACGATTCCGATTGAAGCTAGGTGGCTCTGCACGTGCTCCAGGGCAGTGCCCCCCTGCGTCCCTTTGAGCCTCTTCTGGCAAACCAGGTAGGTTTCCGAGGACGCGGTCCTGCTTGCTGTGGGGGAATACCTTCCTACTGCAGAGAAGCGCAGTTTTGCAGCATCCACAAGCCCCTCGATCCCCGCTCCTTGGAAGACCTTCGTGACGAAGGACCCGCCAGGCGTGAGCAGATCGGAGGCGACGTCTAGCGCCATCGTGGAGAGCTCCAGGGAAATTGCCTGGTCGGTATCGTACCTCCCAGTGAGCCTAGGGGATATGTCGCTGATTACCGAATTCAGGCCCCTGCCTCCCAAATGGCCCACAATCTCCTCGATCGTTTCCCCCTCGGTGATGTCCCCGACCAAAACAACCGCGCCTTCTATGGGGGAGGTGGCTAGAAGGTCGACACCGATCACGGTTCCACCTTCCCCAACCTCCTCCACCGCGACTTGCGTCCAACCTCCGGGGTGACATCCGATATCGAGGACCGCATCACCCTTCCTGAGTATCCCAAACTTCTCTTGAATCTGCTTCAGTTTGTACGCAGAGCGGGCCCTATAGCCCTTCGACTTGGCATCCCTCCTCCAGGGGTCGCGCTTGTTCTCTTGGTACCAGCGCTTACTCATGCCCCCACCCTTCGACCGACAGTTATGAATTCGAATGATGGATTGGGCCTAGCATCGGCCTTTCTAAACGTTAGAATCACAGGCCGATCTCGGAAATCAGCACTCTAGCAGTATCCCTTACTGCCTGCTCTGACATCGAAGTGGGCTCGAAACCGCTTCCAAGCAATTTGGTCACATCCAGGTAAGTCTTGGGAACGTCCCCCGCCCATCCCCTCTTGCCACCGGTATAGTCGATAGATACGCCTTCCAGGCCACTTTCCTCAATAACAATCTCGGCAATCCTCGAAACAGAGCAGGTATCTCCTGTTCCTAGGTTGTTTAGCACAGTGCCCTCATCCCCCAGGGAAATAACGTGAATCATCGATTGAACGCAGTCATGTGCCGACATGTACGATTTCTCCTGATTACCATCACCCAGCACCTCCAGTCTTGATGGGTCTCTCTTGAGCTTGTGGATGAAATCAAAGATCACTCCATGAGTCCCCCTCGGTCCTACGATATTGGCGAACCTGTGGATGAATCCCTGGGCCCCGAATGTCCCTGCCCATGCAGTAATTAGGGCCTCGCTGGCTAGTTTGGATGCCCCATAGAGGGAAATCGGCATTACCGGCCCGTAGTCTTCGGGAGTGGGCATAACCCCGGCCTCTCCGTAAACCGCAGAAGATGAAGCGAAAGATATCCTTCCGACTCCTGATACCCTCATCGCCTCAAGTACATTGTATGTGGCCACAGTCCCCTGCTTCAGATCCGTGTCGGTGACTTCCGTACCCAGTCTGATATCGGGATTTGCTGCTAGGTGATGGACGGTCTCAATGCCTTCCATCGCTGCAATGACTGACTCTCTGTCCAACAGGTCACCTCTGCATACTTCCACCGCACCCCCTCCCTCGTGATGGGCTAGGAACTCCTCTCTTCCACTGCTAAAATTGTCAATTACGCGAACCTTCTTGCCTTCGTCGACCAAAGCATCCACTAGGTGGGAACCGATGAAACCAGCCCCTCCCGTGACAAGGTCCATGTGAGTTCGTGACGACCCATCATCCTTGAGTCCATCGGACCACGGTCACCTTACAGCCACCTCATAATCGACTCATTCGGTTGACAGTTATGCGAACGCTTCATTTGGCTTGGGTCCGGGAACGTGAACGTGGCTTCGAACGATGGGGGTTCCCAGCAGGACGAGGAACTAGTATTCTGGGCAGGCTTTTTCGAGATCATCAGCCCAATTTCCAATTATTTCGCAAAGATTGGTCAAGGCGTCAGGGATAGCCCAATCGGTGGCTTCTTAGATACTGCAGGACAATTGCTGAACGATGTATCCGATACATTTCACATCGTGGCAACGAGGACAGCGGAGCTGACATACAGTGCAATATTGAGGAGTCCAGCCTATCTCATAGTTACCCTTCTGCTTGCATCAGCGCTGATTGGATGGAGGGCAGAGGACTTCGAACACCAAATCAACGGAGATGTTGAGATTTATCTTCCCGATGGCGCAAACTCCACGGCTCTACTAAACGAGGTCAGAACCCAGTGGTCAACGGATATCGTAATCCTCTACGTGCAGACAAACAACGCCGCCGAAGGCCCGGATCACGGCCTCGAGAACATCACCGATGCCAGCGTATTGAATCAGATATCCTGGATTGAGGGGGATGACAACAATGCAGGAGAAAGCGGGTACGGAAAGGGCTTGGACTACAACAAGGAAGATCGCGGTTCACATGCTTGCAATAGCCCAATGTCGGGCTGTGACGGAGTAGTCTGGATACTGTCTCCCGCTCAGATAATCAAGGAGGCAAATTCGACTAACTACAGATTCTCATGCGCAGTCGAAAAATACGGTCTCCCGGGTTCAGACGGAAGTTGTGCGGTCGCTAGTCAGAACCCAAACGAGGGTTACTCAATACCTCAGGGCGACGGGGCACAGGAGAGAATTGACGGTTACGTGGATAACTCCGGTGAACTTCTCTCAAACTTCGTCAAGGACACAAATAACGACGGGATTTGGGACACTGGCGTAGTGATAATGGGAATCTCCTTCGATATGACCAATACGGACATCACGCCGAGGACCGATCTCAAGACCGGTGAAGAAATCAGAGACCACAAGGCATTCATTGCTTATGTCAAGGCACTACTGTCGTCCGACTCAGCTAGGCAGTTCAACCCTGGGACGAATCAACCAAATTGCGAATTGTGCTCCAAAACATGGGACAAAACGTGGACCATGGACGAGGAGCGTTTGGACACAATCCCTCCCAGGCGTGCCGTCACAGTTACCGGACTAACGCCCGTACTGCATGACGTCTCGGACTCGATTTACGACGAGTTGCGTTACACAATGCTGCCAATCAGCCTAGGACTCGTTGGCCTGACCATGTTCATCCTTCACCGTAGCTGGAAGGTTCTGATTATCTGCGGCACTCCTATCGCGATGAGCCTGGCGGTTACATTCGGGTCAACCGTCCTATTCGACATCATGCTGACCCCAATGATCATCTCTGCCGGACCAATACTAGTCGGCCTTGGGGTGGACTATTCACTGCATTTGACAAACCGGATAGAGGAGAATAGGACGGAGATTCTGGAAAAGATGGAGGAGGATGCATGGGCTTCTAGGCGTGACGGCGAAGATGTGGCCGAGCCAGACCCCTTCGACCCCGAAATCAGCCTCGCCGCGAATGTCAGGGCGGCTATGACAACTGGAAACGCGATATTCCTCTCCGCAGTAACCACAATCATCGGATTCAGCGTGTTGATGTGGCACAGCCTAGTTCCAATTGAGCCCATGAGAACAGTCGGAAAGACTCTCCTGATAGGGATCTCGACAACGTTCGTCATCTCGATGCTAATGGTCCCCGCTTGGATAGAGCTGCTCAGATACAGGAAGGGGGACTCAAGAAATCTATTCAGATCCAGCGTCGTGGACTCCTCGAGAAGGAAGAGGATAGGGGAGGAGAGGGCTTCTAAAGCCAAATCTATGCCATTTAGGGAACGAGATTCGGCAATAGACACATCCGACGTCTTCGGCACAATACTAGGGATAAATAGCCTATTTTTCTACATCGTTTCAACTGCCATTTTCACGGGCTCCCTGTTCATATTCACCAACCTAGGTAGCAACGGCTCCCTAATCCTTGGTTTCACGCTATCAACAACGCTGACCTTCTCCCTACTGGATGACTTCTGGGACGCTGTAGGAAGGGTCCCGCTCAAGGCGACGCTCTTAGTCATACTAGTATCGTTTGCAGCGACCATCTGGGGTGGCATGATGTTCAAGGAACAACTAGGCAAGGACATTACCGGATCTTCCGACGAGGTCCCCCCTGGGCTCGAGTCTTACGAGGCCCTCAGGGAGTATAGCATAGTTTTCGAGGGAGGGCAGACAAACATGTTCATCGTGGACGCAACAGAAAGAGGACGTAGCAACGAAACGGCTCCGATCAGAGACTTGCCCATTCTGGATGCAATCGATAAAATGCAGGAAATGAAGATAGATAACGTGGCGAATACTACGACAATTAGCCTGGTCAATATCCTGAAGGCGGTTCATGTAGATGTGGAGATAGGGGGGCTGGAGATATATGATCAGAGCCTTTGGGAACTGATTCACGATGAATGCTGGGACGAATCATCCAACCCCCTCAGGCCAGATTGCTGGCCATACTCTGTTAGTAGCAGGGAGGCAATGGTGAACATAGCATTCGACACTCTAAGTCCCGAGGTCAGATCCATGCTGATGAACTCCGATGATGGGGAAGGGGAGACAAAGACCCTGGTGTACGTGAACCAGCCCTACATCAACTTGGCAGTCGCTGGAGGTCTCAGAGACACGATCGACGGGCATCTGGATGAGGGCGGCTGCTCGACACCTCTGCATTGCAACGCACTCGGCATAGAGGGAGTCTCAAACTCGTTACTAACCGGCGGCCTGCCTGTCTCTCTGGACATTAACGACGGGATACACCAGGCCCAATCCAAGACCACTATCGCAACTATGCTGATTCTGCTCCTAGTCATGGCGTTCCTGTTCAGATCAGCAAGGCTTGCCATATTCACAATGACAGCGGTAGGAGTCGTCGTCCTGTGGCAACCCCTGCTGATGTGGTTCTACAAGGTGAACGTCAACGTGTTCACCGCTATGATCGGGACATTGGTATTTGGCATCGGTGTCGATGACTCCATCCACATAATCGATCGCATCAAGGACGAGCGGGAGACCCCGGCCGGAATCCAAAAGTCAGTCTCCAGGACCGGGCGGACCATCTTCGAGACGACAGCTACGACCTGCACTGGGCTGGCCGCCGGACTGTTCGTTGCAATTCCCGGGCTTCAGAACTTCTTCGTCCTAATGATGCTGCTACTGGTCCTAGCCCTACTGACTAGCTCCATCCTGCTACCAAGCCTAATCGTGGCATATCACGAACTATCCCATGCTCTGCGAGGAAAGATAGGGACATGGCAAGACTACAGCGAGAGCGGGTCAATAGCCGACTCCTCCCCCGTCGACGCAGTTGTCTTCGACTAGGAGAAATCGGTGAGGGTGCAGGGAGTAAGCCCCTTTCTGTTCACCTTTCGGCTGGTCGCATTCAACTATGCATCCTACCCGGTCCTGTCGATGCCTTGCGGACCTGCTTGGACTTGCTCCGGCGTGGTTGCCCGTTCCAGCCACGCTCAGGAAACCTCCCCCTCTCGGGTTCATCGTACCCCTGGCATGGTTCGTTTCTGCTGCAGAGCCGGCCCTCCCGGACCCCCGCCTTGTGACGGGACGCCTGCATCGCGGAGAGGGGACTTTCCTCAGTGTCTAACACTGTCAGCGACCCTCCTGCTCCCTCGAACGTGCGAGTGCACCATTCCGGAAGAACCCACCGGATGCACAGGGCAACCATCATGCACGTCCTATTCATCGTAGTTGCATGGAAGGAGTTGAGCAATTGAAGGAGAAGGCGGGAATCGCTGCATGCCGATTCGTCTCGGATGGGATGTCACTGGGGCTCGGCACAGGATCCACGGTAAGATACTCCATCATCGAGATTGCTCGGATGATAAAGGAGGAAGGGATAGAAGTCGTCGGAGTCCCTACAAGCGAGGATACCAGGCGTCTCGCCGAGCACCTAGAAATCCCCCTCCGGGCCATAGATGCGTCGATGAACCTGGATCTTACAATCGACGGGACCGATGAGTTCGACCCGAATTTCGATCTCATAAAGGGCGGAGGGGGCGCATTGACTAGGGAGAAGGTCGTAGCCAAGGCCTCCAAATCGATGGTCGTGGTGGCCGACCAAACAAAGCAGGTTGGCACCTTGGGTGGTTTCGATCTTCCGATAGAGGTGGACTCAATACTGTGGGAGGAAGCGAGGGACGAAATCTCAAGAATTTGTCCAGGCGATGTTAGGCTAAGGGGAGGCACTGGGGAGCCGTACATTACGGACAATCAGGGACTCATACTCGACTGCCCATTCGGACCCACGATTTCCGATCCTGGATCACTTGAGAGGGAACTCTCAGAGATAGCTGGAGTCGTTGAAGTTGGCCTTTTCGTCGGAATCTGCGATGCAGTAGTCATGGCTTCCAACGAGGGCGTTGAAACTCTGGTCAAATCGGGTGGCCGCCTGTAGGCTTCCGTCGTGGTTAAAGAGGGGCCGCCAATCCCGAGCCGGGTCTGTAGCTTAGTCAGGTAGAGCACCCGGCTCTTAACCGGGCGGTCGCGGGTTCGAACCCCGTCAGACCCGCCATTACCGTATCACATCAGTCGAGGTTTCATAACGGTGGGCCAAGACGGCAGAATGGGCACCACTATGGCGAAGCAGTACTGGATAGGGGATGTCAGGTCCGGTTCTCATGACGGTGAAAACGTCGAACTGAAGGGATGGGTCCACAGAACCAGGGGCTCAAACAAGATACGTTTCATCGTATTGAGGGATTCCACCGGGCACGTCCAATGCGTCGCTAAGCGGGATTCGGTTGGAGACGAGTGCTTCGAGTCCCTGAAAAACGCCCTGATCGAGACTAGCGTGATAATCAGGGGGGTGGTCGAGGCAACCGATAGGGAGCACGGACACGAGGTGCAAGTTGCCGAAGCTGAAGTCATCGGGGCAGTGAACCCCGAACGGCCGTTCCCAATCACAGAGTCGGCGATGGATGAAGCGGACGGGGGGGAGACAGAGTTCCTGCTCGACAACCGCCACCTCTACCTAAGGACCAGTCGAATGACCACCATGCTGAAGATTAGGAGCTCGGTATTCGGTGCGATACACTCTTACTTCCGAGACAGGGACTTCATCGAGTACCAGGCCCCGAACTTCGTTGCGGGGGCTGTAGAGGGCGGAAGCACCCTCTTCGAGGTCCCCTACTTCGGGAAGAAGGCGTATCTTACCCAGTCCTGGCAACTCTATGCCGAGGCGGCGATGCCTGCCCTCGAGAGGCTATACACCATGGCCCCGTCTTTTCGTGCAGAGAAGAGCAGGACCAGAAGGCATCTCACGGAGTTCTGGCACGCCGAGATGGAGATCGCATGGGCATCAAACGACGAGGTCATGAATCACGGAGAGGGAGTGGTCCGCAACATCGCTAGGACGCTGCTCGAAGACAGGTCGACGGAGCTCGAGAGCCTAGGCAGGGACCTCTCACTAGTTGAGAGGTATGCGGAAAGCGAGTACCCAAGGATCCGCTACGACGAAGCCGTCGAAACGCTCCAGAGCAAGGGGGTAGAGATTGAATGGGGGCAGGATCTTGATTACTCAAAGGAGAAGGTACTCACTGCAGACTTCGAGGTGCCGCACTTCCTTACACACTACCCTCGAATAGCCAAGCCATTCTACCACCGACCCGACCCCGATGACGAGAAGTACGTTCTATGCCATGACCTTCTAGCCCCCGAGGGCTATGGTGAGATAATCGGAGGGGGGGAGAGGACGTGGTCAGAGGACGAGATTCTGGAGAGGATTGACGAGGAGGGGACGCCTAGGGATCCATACGAGTTCTACATCGACATCAGGAGGTACGGGGGCGTTCCCCATGGTGGATTTGGCCTTGGTGTGGACAGGGTTTGCACATGGCTGGCCGGAGCCGACCACATCAGGGAAGCAATCCCGTTCCCCAGGGACAGCAGAAGGGTCACGCCCTAGGGTGGCAAGATGAGCACGGAACAGACCAAGCCCCTCGCAAAGCTCGTAGCAGCGTCCGCCATCACGGCAAGCCTTTGCTGCCTCCCCTCGGTGATATGGGTCCTGTTCGCAGGCTCTTCGGCTATCGTAGCTGCAGACCAGCTCTCGAACGACCTCTACTACTCATGGGTGAGATTCGCATTGTACGGGCTCTCCTTTTGCATGGTCTCGTATGGGCTAGTGCTATACTTCCGCAATCAGGGAGTATGCACACTAGACGATGCCAGGAGGGAAAGGAGGAGGGTTGTGAACACCTCCTTGGCCGTCTTCACCTCAGCTGTTCTAGCATACCTCGTGTGGAACTTCGTCATCCTAGAGATAATTGGCATAGCCATTGGCCTCCCTTGGGAGGACTCGGCATTCTGGAACTAGTGCTTAGGGGAACGAATGCCTCTTACGAAGACCGCCCTTAGCACCTCCATGGGAGCCGACTGGCGCGATATCGATATCTCCAATCCGACAGAAGAGCACGAGATGCTCCGTGAGATGGTCAGGAACTTCGTCAATGACAGGGTGGAGCCTCAGGCCCTGGAAAATGACAGGGAAGAGAGCTTCAATCTGGAGCTTTTCCGTGAGATGGGGGAGATGGGTCTGCTTGGCCTCACAGCACCTCCAGAATTCGGGGGAGCGGGGATGGATGCCACCTCTGTTGCGATTGTGAACGAGGAGCTTTCCTACTCAGACCCGGGCCTATGCCTTGCCTTCCTGGCCCATGATCAGCTTTTCGTGAACAATCTCGTACACAGCGGAACCGAGGAGCAGAAGGAGAGGATACTGCCAAAGGTGTGCAGTGGGGAGTGGATCGGCTGCCTTGGGATGAGCGAGCCCGACTACGGGACAGATGTTCTGGGCATGCAGACCAGTGCGGTGAAGTCCGAAGACGGATCGTGGACCATAAACGGCAGAAAGATGTGGATTACAAACGGGATCATAGACGATGAGGGGACCCCAGCAGATGTTGTGTGGCTCTACGCAAGGACCGGCACGGACGATAGGGGCAGGGCAGAACTCACTACATTCCTAGTTGAGAAGGGGATGGCTGGCTTCTCAGCCGGCCAGAAGATAACCGACAAGCTCGGAATGAGGGCTAGCACAACTGCTGAGCTTGTCTTCGAGGACTGCGTAGTCCCTCCCGAGAATGTCGTAGGGGAGCCCGGCGAGTCAATGATCCACCTGATGAGGAACCTGGAGCATGAGAGGGTCGGACTCGCCGCCATGAGCGTCGGGATAGCCAGAAGGTGCCTTGCTGACATGAACTCCTATGCCACCGAGAGGGAGGCATTCGGAAAGCAGATACGAGACTTCGGCCAGATACAGCGCCACATAGGGGAGTCTTGGGCAGAGTATAGGGCAATGCGAGCGTACGTGTACGACACCGCTCGACAGATAGAGCTCTCCGAAGCAGGACACAGGCTGGATTCAGATGGAGTGAAGCTGTTCGCCACCACCGCGGCCAAGAACATAGCCGACCGGGCAATCCAGGTGATGGGGGGGTACGGGTACGTCGGCGAGTATGTCGTGGAGAGGATGTGGAGGGATGCCAAGCTCCTAGAGATAGGAGGCGGGACTCTTGAGAGCCACCAGAAGAACATCACGAAGGACCTGAAGAGGGACCCGAGCGCAATCG